>CALFPA010000001.1 GCA_937919825.1 uncultured Spartobacteria bacterium
GGCAGGCGAGACGCCCGCCCTACGCTCCAGCAATCAAAAGTCGAGGTTCCGAGGGACATTGGTATGAAGAGGGCTTTTTAAACATTCGACTTGCAAGAAATTCTGCTCATCGGCTTAGTTCGAGGCGATCCTGCATCATGAAATTTATCCCCGTTCTCCTGGCTTTTTGCGTCTCTGCAGCAGCCCTTCACGCCACAGACACCGCCCCTGACTATTCAGCAATGCGTGCCGAGGTCGAGGCACTTGCCAATCTAACAGAGGCCCCTGATTTCAACGTTGTGGAGAGGCCAGACGCCACCCCAACCCTTAAACCGATTATTTACACCGGGGCGGATTATAAAGGGAAAGCGACGAGAGTATTCGCGTGGCTCGGCGTTCCCAAAAGCACCAAGGGCAAAGTCCCCGGCGTGGTATTGGTGCACGGTGGCGGGGGCACGGCCTCCAAGGATTGGGTCGCCAACTGGAACAACAAAGGCTATGCAGCCATCAGCATGTCGCTGGAGGGCCATGACGACAAGAAAGCCAAACTGCCGGAGGGAGGTCCCGAACGCCCTGGAGTCTATGGTGACTTTAACGCTCCGCTCAAAGATCAGTGGATGTATCAAGTCATTGCAAATACCACTTTGGCTGCCTCTCTGCTCAGGAGCCTGCCAGAGGTCGATCCCGAAAAGATCGGCATCAATGGGTGTTCCTGGGGCGGCATCATTACGGCCACTGCAATTGGCATCGATTCCCGCTACGCCTTCGCCATTCCCGTCTACGGCTGCGGCGGTCTCTATCGTATTCCGAACCACTACAGCAAGGCTCTGGCCAAAAACGAGGTTTACAAACAAGTTTGGGATCCTCACCTCCGACTCGAGAGAGCCCGCATGCCGATCCTGTGGCACTCCTAGCCGCAGGATACTCATTTCCCGATGGATGCCCTCGCACTTTCCCGCAAAAAGGCCTCGAACAGCGAATCCATCCTCTGCCTGATTTCCAAAATGGGCCACGGAAACTTGAAAGAGCGCCCGGAGTGGTTTGCCTTCGCGGACAGTGTGCTGAATGACGGACGCCCATGGATCCGCGAAAAGTCCACCTCCCTCAACAACGGAAACATCTCCGCCACCTTCGAGAGCAAGACCCCAATTGGTTCCCGCCAACTGCCGACGCTCAGAGAAAGGCCCGCCCTGGGCAGCGAGTTCACACAGGGTCAAAGAGCGTCGGGTGTTTTCCAGAGGATCCAAGGGCATGTCAGTCAAGCTTCCGAAAGCTATAGACATCGGATCGCGGCGATAAAGTCTATCCGGGCAGGGCGCGCCCTGCTCAGAGTTGCATGAGTGTGATGTTGCGGAACTCGACGGAATCACGGCCAGCGGAGCCCTGAAATCCAAGGCGTCCGCGAAGAGGGAGTTGGCTGACTGGTTGCTGGATGTTGTTCGGCGTGCCGTCCGGGTTTTTCCCGGCGACGGTCCATTCTTTCAGGCGCGTATCGTGCAACCGTCGGCCATCGAGAAAGACAAGGATGTTTCGTTCCTGGGCCCAGACCGTCAAACGATGCCACTGGCCCGCAACCGGGGCGGCGGGCAATTCCGGAGCCTTCACCGAGTAGAGCGCGCCCGAGGCCTTCGTTCCGGTTGGTGGACCGCCCTCGACGATTTCAATTTCCAAGGCCGACTCCAGGTGGTGGGGCAGATCGGCTGCGCGGAGGAAAATTCCGCTGTTGGATTTCGGCCCGACACGGAATTCCAGGTCGAGCAGGAAATCGCCGTAGTCCTTGGCCGTCCATAGCGTGGCCTCGCTTCCTGCCGAGCGCAGGATTCCATCAGTGAAAGACCACGAACCCGCTGGACACTGTGCGTTGGAGAGATCCGGTTTGAAGAGCGGGACGGATTGCGGTGCGCCGGTTCTCGTGCTCCCGCGTTCGTCGGCCCACACCTTGGAGATATCCTCAGAATAACCCGGCGGCGCCACAAAGCCGCCGATCAGTTTTTCCAGGGGTGCGGCCAGCGCGGAGCGAAAGAATCCCGCGCAGCGCTCAAGATCACCAACGAGGTGGTCGGTGTCGTTTTCGTATTCCATGAGCACGACACCTCCAAAATGATTTTGGCGCAGGGCCGCCAACATCCCGGCGGCATCGCTCACTCCCGTGCCCCACGGCACATCCTGGGCGGTTTTGGTCCACTCATTGAGATCCTTGAAGTGCAGGGTAATCACGCGCGGGAGGCAGAGGCGGAGTTTCTCGAGGGGATGGAATCCCGAGCGGGCCCAGTGGCCGGTGTCGGCACAAATGCCGAGTTCCGGCCCGTAGGGCGCGAGAGTTTGCATGAGGGCGTCGGGATCGGAATAGCGGGAGGGGGCGGGGTGATTGTGGATGGCCACTTTCACGCCGGACTCTTTGGCCATGGCGGAGATGGTCGGAAGCATGTCGGCAGGCGGTTCAGCCGAGATCCAGCGCATGCCAAATGATTTGGCGAAGGCGAAGATTTGCTTCCACTCCTCAGCGGTCGCTTGCATGACCACGCCGTAGCCGGCGATGGAGACATGGTTTTCGTTGAGGATTTTTTTCAGCGCCTCGATCTTGGCCGGTTCGAGTTGCGGGGTGAGTTTGCCCTCGATGCCGCCGCCCAGCGTCTGCCCCGGGTAAACTTCGATCGAGCGGATGCCGAGCCCCGAGGCTTTGGTTATCGCTTCCGCCAAGGTGAGTTTGCGGAAAGTCCAGGTCTGCAGGCCGAGTTCGGGCAACAGGGGTGGTGGCGGGGGGACGGGACGGCACGAGGTGACGACCAGCGCGGCGAGAAACAGGGTAGAGATTAATGCGCGGGAGTTCATCGGCTAGAAAAGGCGGTAGGTTTTATTGATCAATCGGTCGGCGTCGGGATCTCCGAGGCAGGTGCCGGTGGCTGGATCGTAATGCAGCGGTCGTTCCATGCGAATGGCGAGATTGCCGGCCAGCACGAGTTCGGTAAGCGCTGCGGAATAATCGACGATATCCGATCCGGGTTTCGGCCCGCCTTTGCAAGCATTGACCCACTCCATACGGGCGTTCCCGCCTTCCACCCTCGGAATGGTTTTTTCGGGCCGCTCGCGGAAGGCTTTCATCTTCTCGACGGGGAGCAATCGCGGGGCCTCGGCGTAATCGCCTTGGGTCATGATGAGGCCCTTGTCGCCGTAGTAGAGCACGCCGCGTTCGGGCAGGGGCGCATCGCCGAATTCTTTGGGTTTGGGAGGCAGCATGCCACCGTCGAACCACGAGAGAGAGACGGGCGGGAGTTCTCCGCGTTGCGGAAACTCGTAACGAATGACGGACCAGCGAGGGGCGCTGACAGCGGTGACTCCCTCGGACTCGGCGGAAACGCGGAACGGACCGCGCAGATCGAGGGCCCAGAAGGCAGCGTCCATGACATGGCAGCCCATATCTCCCATCACACCGCAGCCGTAGTCCCACCAAGCGCGCCATGCGAAGGGGAGGTAAATGTTGTTGAAAGGTCTTTCCGGCGCCACGCCCTGCCAAAGATTCCAAGCAAGAGACTGTGGAACCGGTTGTATCTGGCGTGGCAAATCCGTGCCTCCTTGGGGCCAAAGGGGGCGATTCGTCCAGAAATGAACGCGGCGCACCGGGCCGATGACTCCGGCGTCGATCCATTCCTTAACCAGCCGAGTGGTTTCATTCGCGTGTCCATGGTTTCCCATTTGGGTAACCACGCCGGCCCTGCGGGCCGCTTCGCGGAGTTGGCGCGCCTCGCCGATCGTGTGAGTTAGGGGCTTTTCGACATAGATGTGTTTGCCGTAATCCAGCGCCATCATCGCGGCAGGGAAATGGGTGTGGTCGGGCGTGGCGATCAGCACGCCGTCGATCTTGTCGGCCATCTCGCGAAACATCACCCGGTAGTCTTGGTAGCGCGCCGCATCAGGCCATCGGGCAAAGGACTTGGCGCCCCTGGCAAAATCCACATCGCACAGCGCGACGATATTTTCCGAGGCCATGAGATTGAGATCGACGCCCGCCTGTCCTCCAGCGCCGATGGAGGCGATGCGCAGTTTTTTAGAGGGATCGATGAGGTTCTTGAAACCGGGGGCGGCAGGGGCTTGGGCAAGGGCGCGGTCTCCGCGAAACCCGATGCCTGCCAGCAACGCGGCGGACGCGGTGGTTTGCAGGAAACGGCGGCGGGTCATCGTGCAGTCGGATTTTTCCATGGCAGGGGAGGGATTCAGTTTGCGCCTTTGTTGCCGGCGAGATTCCGGATCTGGATTTTGCGAAACCACACGGGGGATCCACCGTGTTTTCCTTGGAAGCCGATTTTGCCGCGCGTCGGATGAGTGTGGAAGGGGGTGCTCAACCATGGCGGCTTGGCCGAACCGTCGGGGTTGTGGGTCGGGGAAGTCCACAGCGACATGTCCATCGAGGTGACCTTCTCTCCGTTGAGCACCACGTCAATGAGTGGTCCTCGGCATGTGATGGTGCAGTGATTCCATTCGCCGGCAGGCTTCACCGCGCTCTTCGACGGGGCCAGACAACCGAAGATCGCGCCGCATTTCCATTTTGGATCCACCTTCGCCCACTTCGGACCGGCGTCGTCGAGCAACTGGATTTCTACCGAGTTTTTCACCCAGTTGCCGGTGTCCGTGGCGTAAACCAATACTCCGCTGTTCGCATCGGGGCCGGTTTTGAATTCAAAATCGAGGACGAAATCCGAATGCTCATCACGCGTCCAGATGATCTGGTCCTCGCTGGCCGTGAGTTCGCCGTTTTGGACCGTCCAGATGCCGACCGGAAATTGCGCATTGGAGAGATCGGCCGCAAAGAGATCGCGCCAACCCGAATCCTCGGCGGAGAGGTCGCTTTTTTCCGCCGCAACAACCGGGGAAACCGCCAGCAGGAGCACGGCTAACACGGCCGCCTTGGGGGAGAGTAACAAGCGGAAGAGCGTTGACGGCCCGCGATGCCAGTCTGGGATTTGGAGGAAGTGCATGAGGATCTTCTTTAGGTGCTTGCGCTGTCGGATGCAACACCTTCCCGTGGTAAAAAGCGGGATTTTGTGGTAGCGCTACGACACTTCCACTTTACGACTCCTGGGTTTTCGCCAACTGCCTGCGATAACCCATCGGGGAGGTGTGAAGGTGGCTCTTGAAAGCCCGCGAAAAATGATACGGATCCTGGAATCCCATCCGCGCGGCAACTTCCTTGATGTTAAGATCTGTCGAGGTGAGCAACCCTGCCGCCTCCTGCATTCGGAGATGCATGTGGTGGGCCATGGGAGAGGTGCCGGTCTGACTCTTGAACATGTTCGCCAGTCGGCTCGGAGAGAGGCCAACCTGGGCGGCAAGCTCCCGCAGGGTCAAGGAGCGCCGGGTATTTTCCAGCAGAATTTGAAAACACTTCTCGAGGGCATGGTGGGTGGTGGACCGCGTCGCTTTCATCTGCCCGGCGTTTGTTGAAAACAAAGCCATGGCGAGAATGTTGCGGACGCTATGGGACGCCAGGATCATCTGCTCGAGCGAACGGTTGCCAGCAACCAAGGCGATGACGGACTCGAACTCGTCCACGATTTCCCGCAACCGTGACGGGGGCAAGTTGACTGCGGGAAACTCCCCTCCGGTATGGAGGATGTATTTCGGAAGGTCCTCCCCCACCACATGGGCCCAGTAATAAGACCATTCGTCGGAATCGCACCAATACGCGTGCGGGATACCGGGCGGAACGATCAAGATGTCGCCGTTTCGCACAACTCCGGTCGAATCCCCCACCCGGAACTGCCCACTGCCGCCCACAGTCACTATGAACAAGGTTTCCTTCGACCCCGAAGGCCCCGCCGTGGAGTAGTCACCGGCGCCATGATGAGTGCATCCCAAAAAGAAGACGGAAAATCCGGAAGCAATCGGATGCCTCAACAGCTGCGTCTGCACCTCCGGCGAGACGTGAAGCACCCGGGTTTCCTTGCTTAGCGTGGAGGTTTTCATCAGTAATTTTATCCATCAAAAAAGTAAAATTGTCTATTGCGGCAAACTTCGACCTGCATGAGCATAAAGAGCGTTTAAAAACCCACATCCTTAAGAAAAACGAATCCCCATATTCTTAGCAGGTAGTTTAAAACTTTTATCCATCATTCACTCCAGAGATATGAAGCGCCAAGTATCGATTTTATTTTCTGCGGTTCTCATTTGGTCGTTGGCATCCTGCAAAAAATCCCCGGAACAAGCCGCCGGGCCTGCCGAACCCACCGTAACGAGTGTGGCGGAACCTCCAGCACAAAGCCCCGCTGCGCCCGTTCCCGACGCCGAGAAAATCTCCTTCAGCAGCCAGGTCCGTCCGATTTTGTCGAACAACTGCTTCGCCTGCCACGGCCCCGACTCCCACAACCAGACCAGCCCGTTCCGCCTCGACACCGAGGAGCACTCCCGCGCGAACCTCGCCAAGGCAGGCGAATCGCCCCGTTATGGTGTCGTTCCCGGCAAGCCCGAGGAAAGTCTCCTGCTCCAGCGCATCGTCTCCCACGACCCGCACGATGTCATGCCGCCCCCTTACTCCAAGAAACAGCCGCTCACCGAGGAGCAAGTTTCCATCGTCTCCGAGTGGATCCGCCAAGGTGCCGAATACGAGCCCCACTGGTCCTTCGTCGCTCCCGTGAAACCGGCCGTGCCCGAGGTGAAGGACAAGGCATGGCCTCGCACGCCGATCGATAATTTCATTCTGGCGAAACTGGAAGACAAAGGCATCAAACCCTCGCCCGAAGCCGACAAGGAAACCCTCATCCGTCGCGTGCATTTGGATCTCCTCGGCCTGCCACCGACTCCGGAGCAGATCGATGCCTACATCGCCGACTCCTCGGACAAGGCCTATGAAAATATGGTCGATCAGGCCTTGGCCTCACCCCACTACGGCGAGCGCATGGCGATCGATTGGCTCGATCTCGCCCGCTACGGCGACAGCAACGCCATCCACCACGAGATGATTCGCACGAGCTGGCCTTGGCGCGATTGGGTGATCAACGCCTTCAACTCGAACATGCCCTATGACAAGTTTCTGACCGAACAACTCGCCGGCGACCTCCTCCCGAATCCCACGCTCGATCAAAAGATCGCCACCTCGTTCAACCGCAACCATGGGATCAACAACGAGGGAGGGGCCATTGGGGAGGAGTGGCTTGTGGAATATGCCGTGGATCGTGTGAGCACTTATGGCTCGGCGGTCTTGGGCATGACCATCGGTTGCGCCCGCTGCCACGACCACAAGTTCGACCCGATTTCGCAGAACGACTTCTTCAGCCTCATGGCCTATTTCAACAGCATCAATGAACAAGGACTCGAAGCTCAGGATGGCAACCGGGCCCGGGCCTTCCCGCCGTTTGTGCAACTGCCGACCGACCGACAGAAGCAAATCACGGAAGAGTCCGGAAAGACGCTGGCCTCCCTCCAACCACTCCGCGCCGATAAAAGCCCCGAGGCCTTGAAAGTCCCCGACGAAAGCAAAGGGCTCGATTGGAACTCGCTCCAAGTGTCCGGCGCTTCCTGCCAGATATGCAAAATCGACCCCATTGGCCGGCCCGGTTCGGGAGGAATGGCGGCACTGAATTTCGACATGCCGGAAAACCGCAACCGTGTGCTGGCGGGTGGCCCCCGCCGCTTCGGCGCGGCTTTCCACCTGATCTTTCCGGTCAACGCAGGCGAGATCGTCACTTGTATTTTCAATCTCCCTGAAAAGCCATTCAACACCGTTCGGGTCGACTCGATCAACCCGTTTGAGTTTCTTTGGAATCTTCAACCCGACAACCAAGAGGCCGTTTATGGCATGGATTTGAAAACCATCCGTCAGGCGCTTCCCGATATGGAAATTGAGATCGAGGAAGGCGGAAAGCGCCGCCCGCTGCGCATCACCGCGGTTCGCTCAACCTTTGAAGGACTCAATCCCGAACTTGCCGCCGCGCAGGCCGCCGATCCCGTCAATGGCTGGAAACTCGGCATCCCCGGCATCGACAGCAATGTCCTGTTCCAACTCTCCGAACCGGTCAAACCCGCCAAGGACGCCAAGTTGATCGTGAAATTCAAATTCAGCGGCACCGAGGTTCCCTACCCGGAATCACTGCCCAATAGCTTTCAAGTCTCAACAGCCGACAACCCGCATGGTCTCGACGACTGGTTGGCCTTGTTCAAAAACAAGGAGCGCGATGACTGGATGAACGACACTTATCTTGCCGCCAAGGCGCACGCCGCTGGCAAGTCACCGGTTACCGGCCTCGATGTGGCTAGTGCCCATTATCTCAAGAACCATGTCGATAACTTTGCCACGCGCGTGATGGTGATGGAAGAGCGCAAAGCCCAGATGCCCACCTATGTCCTCGACCGCGGGGCCTACGACAAACCCCTCAAAGACCGCCCTCGCGAACGCACCACTCCGGTCGCCTTTCCCCCCCTACCGAAGGACGCCCCGAAAAACCGCCTCGGCCTTGCCCAGTGGTCAGTCGCCCCGGAAAATCCGCTCACGGCCCGCGTGCAAGTGAATCGCCTCTGGCAGCATATTTTCCGGAACGGTATCGTTAAAACCTCCGAGGACTTCGGCCTTCAAAGTTCCCTGCCGACCCATCCCGAGCTTTTGGATTATCTCGCCGTCGATTTCCGCGAGAACGGTTGGGACATCAAGCGCGCGATGAAAAACATCGTCATGAGCTCGTCCTACCGCCAATCGTCCCAGCATCGCGAGGATCTCCAGGAGATCGATCCCGAGAACAAGCTCCTGGCCCGCGCCCCGAGATTCCGGCTACCGGCCGAGTTGATCCGCGACAACGCGCTCTCCGCCTCCGGCCTTCTGAATGAACAAGTGGGCGGCCCGAGCGTCAAAACCTACCAGCCCGAAATTTGGAAAGAAAAATCCATGAATGGCAAAGGCAACTACGGCTTCTACACACGGCATACCGGCGACAAACTCTTCCGGCGCGGTCTCTACACCTTCTGGAAACAATCCGTGC
>CALFPA010000002.1 GCA_937919825.1 uncultured Spartobacteria bacterium
ATTGCAATGATCAATTCCAAATGGGGAATATTTTTTTTGTAGTAGAGATATCCGGCAATGTTGATGCATCGCCCAATGATATTTTTGACATGTTCGGGGATAATTTTCATCGTTTTATCTTAGTAGGAGAAGCCTAATATTTTGTTACTCAAAAATTGGATTAAATAAATCCTGCAAGAGAATCGCTCCCTTCGACGAGAGGTGATTATTATCGATATACAGGAGATACCCCTGCCCATCTACGAGCAGGCATGCCCCGCCATCAGGATAAAACTTAGGCAATGGATCAATAATACTGACATTCAAATCGGTAGATTTATTGATCATCTGCTTGTGCTCGTTGGAGTCTTTAATCGCCGCTTGGTAATCCATGCCACCGGTAAGAGGCAGGTCTTTGAGAGCTTGTTTGGCCAGCATGATATGATAATCGGGCGTATGGAGAGGGACCCTCTCAAGGATCCAAACCTTGGCCCCGAGATCATTGAGCTTTTTTATTGTCTCGGCCAAGTCTTTCTCAAATTTTTCTCTCGATTCATCGAGTTTCAAACCATCTTGCAAGTGATTGTAATACCAGAGCCAGTTGGCCACCATCAGCACATTCGGGATTTTGTTGGATTTAACATAGTCCAGCACGGCGTCCGCCCACTCGTCGGACTGCTTGCCCATGCTTTCCTTCAGGAAACTCTGAAACCCGCTAACAGGTGGGGTTGCCGTATATGCCGCCATGCTCGTTCGCTTACCGTGGATATCCGACAACCGCTCCAAGGCAGGCATCACAGCCATTGCGTGGCTATCACCCCAGACCAGACATTGGATTGGGGAATCTTTGGGGCCAATTGTCGGAAATTCCCCACGCTGTGCAGAGTCCAGATCGCAGCGCGCGGAGAACCACGAATCCGTTTGATCCAACCCGTTCGACAGATAAAAATCAATCTCCGCCACTCGTTCCGGGAACCGGCCTGATACCCCATTGGAAAAATACGCAGCGCCACCGAGGAGGAGACTGGTGATGGGGAGCGCTAAAAATAGAAAGAAGCAATTTCTACCTTTTTTAAAAAATTTGAGATGCCGAACCGGCTGCTCAACAAATTTCCAAGATAGAGTCGCCAGCAAAACACTCAAGCCAAGTAGCCCCACTCTGTATGGCCACCCCACAATATGATTTTCCTCCCAATAAGTCGCAAAAATTAAAATAGGCCAGTGCCAAAGGTAAAGCGAGTAGGAGATAAGGCCAACAAAAACAATCGGTCGAAACGATAGGAGCCTAACAAGCAGGCTCTCTTTATTTGCACCGCCAGTGCCCCAAATAACGAATACGGTTCCCGCTACCGGTCCCAGAGCCGTTAAGCCAGGGAACGGCATGCTCTCATTGAAAAACAAGAAACTCCACAATAAAATGAGAACGCCCAACCAAGCACCAATCTTCCTCAAGATGCTTGGAGCGGTTTCCCGTTCGGGAATGAATGCCAGCAAGCACCCCGCCAACAATTCCCATGCGCGGGACGGCAGCAAGTAAAACGCCGCATCGGCGTGACCCGCCTGCAGTTGATATTGGCTAAGGACCAAGGAGCCCACCGTCAAGATGGCAAGGGTTGCCAAAAGGATGCTTTTGGATTTATGGTAAAGAACTAACGCAATCAGCGGGAACAGAATGTAGAATTGTTCCTCGACCGCGAGCGACCATGTATGCAGGAGCGGTATCGTGTAGGTCGAATCACCGAAGTATCCAACACTCCCCCAAAAGTAAAAATTCCCAAGAAATGCCCCTTGGAACATGAGTGACTCGCCAAGGTTCTTGAAGTGCGAAGGCAACAAAAAAAACCAACCCAAGACGAATGTAGAGATCAGAACGAGAAGCAATGCGGGAAAGATACGGCGTATCCTTTTTTTCCAGAAATCAACCAGGCTGAATCCTCCCTCGCTTTGTAGATCTCTTAATATGAGAGAGGTGATCAGATACCCCGAGATCACAAAAAACACATCGACACCAACAAACCCGCCAGGCAAGCCTAACTTGGCATGATACAGCAACACGGCACCCACCGCGATTGCCCTTAATCCATCTATTTCAGCACGGTATCTCACCCGTTTTACTTTGAATTCGAGCCTGCGCTGAGTTCTGCTTCGACAAGCATTGCAACAACCTCTTTGAATTTATGATGCGCTTCCCACTGCATCAGTTTTCTTGCTTTGCTTGGATCCGCGCAATTTTTTTCAATATCGGAGGGTCGGAGCAGTTGTTTTGAGGTTTCGACATGCTTGGTCCAATCCAAACCAAGGTGTGAGAATACAATTTCCACGAAATCACGCAGCGTATTGGTCTCCCCAGTGCCAATAACAAAATCGTCAGGAGTGGCTTGCTGAAGAATCCGCCACATCGCTTCCACATAATCCGGGGCCCACCCCCAATCCCTGCTGATATCAATGTTTCCAAGCTGCAACTTATCCTTTGAGCCATTCGCAATCCGGCTGGCTGTAGAGACAATTTTACTGGTAACAAAGCGTGCTGGCCGGAGAGGCGATTCGTGGTTGAATAAAATCCCAGTGCTGGCAAAGAGCCCGTAGGCCTCCCGATAATTTGCCACTGCATAGTGCGCCGCAGCCTTGGCAGTGGCGTAGGGGCTCCTCGGTCTAAAGGGCGTCTCTTCATTTGCAGGGCCAACCGTATTGCCAAAGACCTCACTTGAGCCCGCATTATAAAATTTGACAGGCTTTTTCAGCAAACGAATGCATTCCAGCAGATTCATCGTCCCGATCAAAATACTGTCAAAGGTTTCAACGGGATACTCAAACGACATTCCGACGGATGTTTGACCTGCCAAGTTGTAAATTTCATCCGCATCAGCCCGTTGCAGGGCGGTCAGAACACTCCGGAAATCCGAAGTCACCATTGAGCAAAGCTTCACTTGGCCCCTTATCCCGAGTTTGGTTAAGTTCGAGAAGCTGGAAACTTCATGGTCACGAGAAGTTCCATGCACCTCATACCCTTTTTCCAAAAGGAATTGAGCCAAGTAGGACCCGTCTTGACCTGATACCCCGATGATTAGTGCTTTTTTCATTATTTATCTATGGTTGCCATTATCCGCGTGTAGTTTTGCAGGTAGGCATCGACCGCGGCATCCCATTTATGTCGGCTCGCAAGTTCTTTCCCCTTGGCCCCCATTACATCTCCCAGAGCAGGGTTTTCAAGGAGCTTGGTGATTCCATTTGCGATTTCTGAGGGAGTATCTTGCACAAGCAAACCACCATT
>CALFPA010000003.1 GCA_937919825.1 uncultured Spartobacteria bacterium
CCTCTGTGTCCTCTGTGTCCTCTGTGGTCAATCCCCTCTCAGGGCTTCGCCATACTCAGGACAGGATTTTGATATAAGCCTTGCGACGGAGCGTATCGATCCAGCGCTGCTGGGCCTTCATGCGCTCTTGTTGGATGAGATTGCGCTCGATCTCCTCGCGCACCTCAGCCATCGGCTTTACCGCGGCATTTTTTCGGGCCTCGCAATAGAGGATGTAGTAGGAATCGCCGATCTGCATCACGGGCCCGGTCTCTCCCGCTTTCAGCGAAAAGGCCGCCTTCGTGAGCTCCTCGTTTAGAGTGTTGCGCTCCACCCAACCCCAGTCGCCACCGAGGTCGCTCGTTGCCTCGTCCTCGGAATACATCTGCGCCATGCGTTCGAACTCGGCACCCCCGACAATTTTCTGACGGATTTCCTCGGCCGTCTGACGCTTGTTGGTGCCGATCACATCGTTCCCGCCCTCGCGCAGGATGATCATGCGTAATTTAATCTGCTCGGGCACCGAGTAAGCCGACCTGTTTTTGTCGTAGAAATTTTGGATTTGCTTGGGCGAAACCACGAAGTTGTCACTGACCTTTGCCTGCCGCATGGCTTGGACGATGATTTTCTCGCGTTCGATTTCCTTGAAGCGGGTAAGCGTAAAGCCCTGCGCCTGGAGCGTGCGAATGAACGCCGCACGGTCGCCGCCGAATTCCTCGCGGATGATCGTCTGCACACGGTCGTCGATCACATAGTCGGGGATGTTCGCCCCCTTCTCCTGCATCGAGCGGAACTCCTGAATGATAAGCTGGCGGTCGACGAGGTCCTTCAGAGCCCCGAGGCGCATCTCTTTGATCTTATCTGCCAAATCCGGCCCTGTGTAGCCCTCGCGCATGGCACGCTCCCGGGCACCGACGAGTTCGCGGACCTGTGAGATTGTGACGACATCGCTGTTCACAATGGCTGCCACACCATCGACGACCTCGGCCTGCTGAGCTGAAGCCGTTTGAAGAGTCCCGCCGAGGAGGAATCCTCCCAGCAAAATCGCGGCGAAATATCTTATCGGCATGGCATTTTTTCTAGGCAGGTCAAAACTTCGCGAAGCCTAGAATCGGGGTCTGGAGCCGTCAAGCGGGGAAACCTTCCGCCGATGAGCACAAAGCTTCCGCCACGCGTGAGCATGAGTTTTTCGCCTCGGACTTCCACCATAGGAATCCTCCGCCGGGTCGCCTCGAGCTTGATCGCAGCACAAAGAAGAGCGTTCTCCACCGCGGGCGGCAATGGGCCAAACCGGTCACGCCAGGCCTCACGGAGCTTGCCGAGTTCATCCCTCGAGGCGGCCTCGGCCATGCGTCGGTGGGCGTCGATCCGCATCTTCGACTCGGGCATGTAGGAGTGTGGCACAAAGGACGCCGCCAAGTCGCCGCCGGAGGCAAAAGCCCCCTCTTCGGTGGCGACAAAATCCAGCCGCAACGTGGCCGTGCCGCCGCCGGATTTTTTGCCCTTCAGGGAATCGACAGCGCGGCGGAGCATTTTGCAGTAAAGGTCGAATCCCACCGTGATGATGTGTCCGCTCTGCTCGGTGCCAAGCAGGTTGCCGGCGCCGCGGATTTCGAGGTCGCGCATGGCGATTTTAAAGCCCGAGCCGAGTTCCGAATACTGCTTGATCGCCGAAACGCGCTTCCGGGCGGCACCGACGGACATCAACTCGCGCGGCAACAGCAGGAACGCGTAGGCTTTCGTGCCCGAGCGGCCGACGCGGCCGCGCAATTGGTAGAGATCGGCTAGGCCAAAACGGTCGGCGCGATCGATGAGAATCGTGTTGGCGTTGGGAATATCCAGGCCGCTTTCGATGATCGTGGTGGAAACCAGCACATCGGCCTTGCCCGCAACGAAGGTCTGCATCACGGACTCGAGCTCCCCCTCCTCCATTTGGCCGTGACCGACAATCACACGCGCGCCTTCGCAAAGCTCGCCGATGCGGTTCGCCACTCGATCAATGGTTTGAACTCGGTTGTGCAGGAAATAAACCTGCCCGCCGCGTGCGAGTTCGCGATTAATGGCATCTCGGATCACCCGCTCGTCGTAGCCGCAAACGATGGTTTCGACCGGTTGACGGTTCGGCGGCGGCGTTTCGATCACCGACATGTCGCGCGCACCCATGAGCGAGAGGTAGAGCGTGCGGGGAATCGGCGTGGCGGAGAGCGTGAGGACATCCACAAGGCGGAATTTTTCCTTCAAGGCGTCTTTGTGTTTCACGCCGAAGCGCTGCTCTTCATCCACCACCACCAGGCCGAGGTTTTTAAAATGCACATCGGAGGAAATGACGCGGTGTGTTCCAACGACGATATCCACGCTGCCATCGGCCAGAGCCTTGATCACGCGGCGTTGTTCGGCAGCGCTCCGGTATCGACTCAGAAGCTCGATCGTCACCGGATACTCGCTCATGCGCTCGCGCAGGGTTTGCCAATGCTGCTGGGCGAGAACCGTCGTTGGCGCGATGAGCGCGGCCTGCTTGCCGCCGGTCACGGCCTTGAAAGCCGCACGGATGGCGACCTCGGTTTTTCCGAACCCCACATCGCCGCAAATGAGACGATCCATCGCACGCGAAGATTCCATATCCTCCTTCGTCTCGCGGATGGCGCGGAGCTGATCGGCAGTTTCCGTGAAAAGAAAGGACCGTTCGAATTCCTGCTGCCAATGCGAATCCGGTTGAAAGGAAAACCCCGTTGCCGTCTCGCGCTCAGCCTGCACCTTCAGCATTCGGGCCGCGTATTCGTAGATGCCGTGCGTGGCTTTTTCCTTGGCCTTCTTCCAGCGACCGGAGCCGAGATCGGAAAGATCGGGATGTTTTTTTCCGAGCCCGACATACCGGGCGACCTGCCAAGCCTGATCGAGCGGCACATAGAGCCGGGCGCCGTTGGCGAACTCCAGCACGAGCACATCGCCCGAGCCGTCGGGAGCTTTTTCCAAGCCCTCGTAGCGCCCGATGCCGTGGTCGAGGTGAACGACCAAGTCGCCCTCCTCAAATTCCGAAAAATCCATCGCATGCCGTCCAGTCCGCATCCGCTCGCGGCGGAGCGCGGCGCGGTGGGCGCGTTGGCTCGCCGAGCGACCCAAAACCTCGGACTCCGAGAGAACCGCCAGTTTGAGCGAAGGACACATGAAGCCGCGCGTGGCCGGCGTGGCGAGGAAGACCACCCCGGAGGTGTCGAAATCAAAGTCCGCCGCCAACTCCCGAAACCGCTCCCCCTCGCCCTCGTTGGCGCAAGCAAAGGCAATCGTCCAACGGTCCGCAGACCAAGAATGAAGTTGGTTGAAAAACCGGTCGCGCTTGGCCTCGTTCAACACCAAATCCCCGGCGGCGAGATCGCCGAATGGCGGCGGGTGGAATTCGACCGATCTCCCATCCTCTGCGGGAGAGGAAAAAATCGCGCGTCCCTCGAACCCTTCCTCCGGCTCGATCTCAAGAATCGTATCCGCTTTTTGAGTGTAGTCCCTCAGCGTGGCGCTGGACGCCTCTCCCTTCCCTGTGAAAATCTCCAGGCTCTCGACCGAGGCCACCGAGCCCTGCGTGTCGATGTCGAACTCCCGCATCGATTCGATCTCCACATCGAACCACTCAAGCCGCACCGGCCGCGATTGCTGCCAAGAGAACAAATCCACAATACCGCCTCGACGCGCAAATTGGCCACGAGCCGTGACGGTCGGCGTGGAAACATAACCCGCTGACTCCAGTCGGCGCTCGATGTCCTCGATGGCGATTTTTTCTCCGCGCCGAAGTTCGAACAAGCCCGACTTCAGGGAGGATTTGGCCGGCGCGGGGGAATCCCACTGCGCCGCATGGATCACTACCACCTCGTCGCCTTTTTCCGCCAACGAACGAAGCAGATCCAAACGCTCGGACTCGGTCTCGGCATCCGGCAATGCCTCTTCGCTTGGAACCTCCAGATCGGGAAATAAACGCACCCTGGAACTCCATGCCGAAAGCTCCGAGGCGAATTCCTCCTGGCCTTTGAGGTCGCGGCACACAACCCACACGCGCCCTTTCAGCTTGCGCACCCAAAGCGCTGCGACAAACGCCTGCGCGGGCTCAGCGATGCCATGCAACGGCCCTGAAGGCTTGGTGAATTTCACCGAGCCGAGGAACGAATCAACAGGTGAAAATTTCATCGAAATACCGGCGCTGGATTTCGGCACAAGCCAACTCCAGCGGGCGACCATCCAACTCGGCAATCGGTCGAATGCCAATCCGACTGTTCGTGAGAAATGCACCGGAGCAATTTCTCAACGCCTCAGCATCGAAAATTTCCTCCGAGGCACCCATCGCAGCCAGCACCCAGGCCCTCACCACCCCATCCCGCGCGCCAGTCTCCAGCGCGGGCGTGATCCAGTGTCCATCGACCTGCAGAAAAACATTCGCCATCGCTGCTCCGACCATCATCCCAGCGGGATTGAACACCAATGCCTCGGCGCACCCGGCCAGCTTCGCTGACGCCAGCGCATCGAGGTTTTGCCAGTAATTGCCCGTCTTCCACCCGCCCGGCCGAGGCAAATACGGCGCGGCGCTCGAAGCCACCCGAAGCGCCGGAAGATTCCAGCCGACCTCGGCATCATCAAAGAGCGCATAGGCATTCCCGGCAAAAGGAGTCTCAAGCCCGCCCGCGCCAGCCGTCAGATAAAATCGCACAAGGCCGGTTTCGAGCTGTGAAAAATCAAACGCCGGCAGCTCAGGAACTTTTCCCCCGCAATCCACTGCAGCCCGCCCGAGCCGCTCGAAGTGGGCTTCCAGCAAAAGCGGACGCCCCTCGCACACGGCGACACTTTCAAAAACACTCATGCCATATCGAAACCCCCGATCCTCCAAAGCGAGGTGCTCCGATGGCACCCAATGGCCCTCGTGTTTTTTCCAAGATCTCATACCCCCAAGGCATTCAAGCAACGGCGCCGAGTCAAGCTTCCCTGCTTTGGCATCTCACTCCAAGACGACGGCAAAACGGGCGGCGAGAAGCACGAGACCTACGACTTCTTTGTCGGGCCATCCCCACGCGGTTAGTGAAATCTTGTAGGGCAGATTGGATCGCGGCAACGGCCGCGGTCGGCGGGAGGATGGTTTTAGCCGATGACATTCCGGCCTTTCAGACCGAAGTGTTTGGCGGCGGCGAGGAGATGCTTGTCGTTCGAGTAAATCTCGCGAAAACCGTGCTCCTTCGCACAAACGAGGTGGAGGGCATCGGAGGCGCGGAGGAAGATTTGTTTCGGGAGGTCCAAGTAGAATTGGCGGATATGCTGCACGAGGTTCGCGGTGATTGGAAAAAACGACCAGCACCCGGAAATGACATCCTGAGTAAACTGGTTCATCGATTGCTGGAACAGTTCCTTGCCAATGAGTCCCTCTCGCCATTTGCGATGGATTGCGGAAGGCACTTCGATTTCCGCCAGGCTGCTGGAGGCTACATCATGGCTCTCAAAAAGCTCCCGCACCTCCTCGGAGCCGGGCTCTGGAATGTAGAACTTCAGGATGTAAGCCGAATCGGAATAGATCACCAGTTGCTCCCGCGATCACGGTCCTCCGAAATGTATTTCGTCGAATCGCCTTTCACCGGTTTGTTCATGAGGGCGGCGTAGCCGGGCAGAAGAACGCGGTCTTTCCACTTCGGGCGACTCGATTTTCCATCGGAGAGCGGGGAAAGGGGTTGGATTTGGGCAATGGGTTTGCCGTTGTCGGTGATGACAACGCAGAAGTTTTCCGACGCCTTCCGGACAAAGTGTCCGGTGCGGGCGTGGAGTTCCCGGATCGGGATTTCGATTGTGGTCATGCGTGGAGCGTGACACGCGTGACACGGTTTGTCAAAAGTTCAACCGATGGCTAGACGGGCGGCGAGGAGATTTTCCAAGTGTTGGCGGAGGGGAGTGTTTTCCAAGCGCTCAACGAGGCTGTTGAAGAAGCCGTTCACGATCAAGCGGCGGGCTTTGTCGGCGGGGATGCCTCGGGCTTCCATGTAGAAGAGTTCGTCGGCGCTGACGGGGCCGTTGGTGGCGCCGTGGCTGCAGCGGACTTCGTCGTTCAGGATTTCCAGGCCGGGCATGGAGTTGGGGTCGGCGTCATCACTGAGGATGAGGTTTTTGACCTTCTGGTAGGCGTCGGTGCCTGCGGCGCCGGGTTGGACTTTGATGAGGCCGGCGAAGATGGTGCGCGATTTGTCGTCGAGCGCGTTAAGGTAGAGGAGGTCGCTCGTGGCATTGGGCGCGACATGGTCCTGCAAGGTGCGCTGGTCGATCTCGCGGGTGCCTTCGACGGGGTTGATGGAATACATCTCGCTGCGGGAACCTTCCCCGACGAGTCGGCTGAGGCTTTCGCCGCGGATGAAGGCTCCACCAAAATTTGCAATGAGCGCGGTGGCGGTGGCTTCACGGTCCACGATGGTGGAGTTCAAATGGAACGCGGTGGTCTCGCGGGACCAATCCTGAACGGAGATGTAGGTGAGCTTCGCGCCGCGAGCGAGGTGGAGGTCGTTCACGCCACAGGCGAGGGCGGGGAGATGGTCGGCGGACTTGAAATAATCCACAACCGTGACGCGGCTGTTCTCGCCGCAAACGATGAGGGTGTGCGGAAAGACGGAGGCGTTGGCGCCTTCGACCCATTGGAAGAGTTCGATCGGGAGTTCGACGTTGGTGTTGGCCGGGACATAAAGGAATGCACCGCCAGCGACGCGGGCTTTGTGGAGCGCGGCGTATTTGCGGGAGCCGAGTTCCACGGGTTGGGCCATGAAATATTTTTTGAAGAGCTCGGTGTGGTTCGCGGCAGCGGACTCGAGGGTTTCGAGGATGACGCCTTTTGGAAGAGAGCCGGTCTCGCGATGGAGCAGGGCGTTGTTTCCGAGGATGAGTTTGGCGGCGGTGTCCTTGAGGCCGGTGGAGGCATTGATGAGGCGGCCTTCGCTCGCGACGGGGTTGGCATCAACAAATACGGAGAGGTCGAGGGCCTTGAGATTCGCAAAACGCCAGGACTCGACCTTTCGGACGGGCACGGGGAGTTTTTCGTATTCGGCGAGCGCGGCGGATTGTTCGGCCTGGAACCAGGCGGGCCATGCGGACGGGGCCGCGGCGGGTTTTTCCATAAGAGTGATCATTGGGTTTTCCTCTGGTTCAGCCGACGGAGCCTTCCATTTCAAGGTCGATGAGGCGCTTGAGTTCGACCGAGTATTCCATGGGGAATTGCTGGACGAGGTCGTTGACGAATCCATTTACGGCGAGGCTCATCGCGGCGGCCTCGGAGATGCCGCGCTGCTGCATGTAGAAGATTTGCTCCGCGCTGATTTTGCTGACCGAAGCCTCGTGCTGACAGGCGTTCTCTTTTCCGCGCACGGTGATGGCGGGATAGGTGTCGGTGCGGCTGTCGGTGTTGATGAGAAGGGCGTCACACTCGGTGTTGTTTTTGCAACCTTTGAGGTGGCGGCCGATCTGGACGAGGCCGCGGTAGGTCGAGCGGCCTTTGCCGATGCTGATGCTTTTCGAAACAATGTTGCTCGTGGTTTCGTCGGCAGCGTGAACCATTTTGGCACCGGTGTCCTGGTGCTGTCCGTCACCGGCGAGCGCGATAGAGATGACCTCTCCACGGGCTTTGCGGCCCTTCATGATCACGCCGGGATATTTCATCGTGAGACGGGAGCCGATGTTGCAATCGATCCACTTGATCTCGGCTTCCTCGTGGGCGAGGCCGCGTTTGGTCACGAGGTTGAACACATTGGCCGACCAGTTTTGAACCGTGATGTATTGGATTTTTGCGCCCTTGAGGGCGACGAGTTCCACGACGGCGCTGTGGAGCGTGGAGGTCTCGAACTTCGGCGCGGTGCAGCCTTCCATATACATGACCTCGCTGCCCTCATCGGCAATGATGAGCGTGCGCTCGAACTGGCCGAAGTTTTCCGCGTTGATGCGGAAGTAGGCCTGAAGCGGGTGTTTCACCTTCACGCCTGGTGGGATGTAGATGAACGAGCCGCCGGAGAAGACGGCGCTGTTGAGCGCGGAGAATTTGTTGTCACCGGTCGGGATGACTTTTCCGAACCACTTCTTAAAAATCTCGGGGTGCTTTTGCAGTCCCTCGGTGGAGCCGACAAAGATCACGCCCTGCTCGCCAACAGCGGCCTTGATGTTCGAGTAGGCGGCCTCGCTGTCGAACTGGGCCTCAACGCCGGCGAGGAATTTGCGCTCCTGTTCGGGAATACCGAGTCGCTCGAAGGTGCGTTTCACATCTTCGGGCACATCGTCCCAAGAGCGTTTAGGCTGGGTGCCTTGCGAGAGGTAGTAGCGGATGTTGTCGAAAACGATGTTCTCCAGGTCGTGGCTCGCCCAGTGGGTCGGCATGGGCATGGAGTTGAACTTGCGGAGCGCGTCTTTGCGGAACTCACGGATCCAGTCCGGGTCTTCCTTCACATCCGAGATGTAGTCGATGGTCTTTTCCGTGAGGCCGGTGCCGGCATCAAATTCGTAATCCACATCATAGTGGAAGTCGCCGACCGAGCGGTCGATGTTGAGATCAGGTTTGGTTTCCATGGTTTTTTCCTCCGGAGAAGCGGGAATCAGGCGGTGGCGAGAATTTCTTTTTCGACCCAATCGTAACCTTGGGCCTCAAGTTTGTGGGCGAGGTTTTTGTCGCCGCTCATGACGATTCGGCCGTCCACCATTACATGGACAACATCGGGCACGATGTAGTCGAGAAGGCGCTGGTAGTGGGTGATGACGAGAAACCCGCGCTCGGGACTGCGCATCGCATTGACACCGTCCGAGACGATGCGGAGGGCATCGATGTCGAGGCCGGAGTCGGTCTCGTCGAGCACGGCATAAACGGGATTGAGCATGGCCATCTGGAGAACCTCGCAGCGTTTCTTTTCGCCGCCGGAGAAGCCTTCATTGACCGCGCGGGAGGTGAATTTGCGGTCGATCTTGAGGGCGTCCATTTTTTTGTAGAGGTGCTCGTAGTATTCGACGGCGTCGAGTTCCTCGCCCTCGGGGAGGCGGGCTTGGAGTGCGGCGCGGATGAAGTTCGCAATCGTTACGCCGGGGATTTCCATCGGGTATTGGAAGGCGACAAAAAGACCCGCGCGGGCGCGCTGGTCGGGCTCTTGCATTTCAAAAAGATTCAAGCCGTCGAGCGTGACCGAGCCACCGGTGACCTCGTAGTCGGGGTGGCCTGCCATGACTTTGGCGAGGGTGGATTTGCCAGAACCATTCTTGCCCATGATCGCGTGGACTTGGCCCTTGGGAACTTCGAGGTTCAGGCCTTTGAGGATTTGGCGGTCGCCGATGTTGGCGGAGAGATTTTCGATTTTGAGGCTCATGGTGTGCTATTTTAGTTGTTGGATTTTTTGCAGTTCGGGCAGGTGCCGCGCAGGGTGATTTCGGAATTGTTGACGGAAAACCGGGCGGGAACTTTGAGGAATTGGGTGATTTTGCCTTCCTTCGCGATTGGGATGTCGGTCACCGCGCCGCAGGATTGGCAAATGAAATGCCCGTGGTTGCTGACATTCGGGCAATAGCGGGTCGCCTCGCGCTCGACATTGACCTGCTTGGCGAGTCCGCAATCGACCAGTGTCTCCAGGCAGTTATAGACAGTCGCCAGCGAGATGCCGGGGATGCGTTGTTTGGCGCGGATGAAAACCTCGGTGGCGGTCGGGTGGTCGCGCTGATCGAGGAGGACATTGTAAACCTCGCGCCGCTGGGGCGTAAGGCGATGACCACTGTGGCTGATCATCTCCTCGTAGCCGGAAGGCACTGTTTTTCTCGCAGTCATGGCAGAACAAGTTAGCCGCGGTCTTGAGCCTAACAAGAATTATTCTAAATAAAGTCCCATCGCCCCTCACTCGCTTGGCGAATATTCGGTGAGTTTGTTTTTTCCGATCCCGAGCGAAATCATGAGCCCTTCTTGACCGAAAAGAAACGGGTGCACGCCAGATTTCACCGAGGAGGTGGAGTGCTTGCCACTGAAGATTCCATCTCCCACGACGAGGGTTGAAGCGATACCGAATTCAAATCCTCCATCTTTGTAAAGTTCGTCCAGTGCGGTGTGGTCCTCGAAAAAAATTGCGTAGTCGAATTTTTGCACTCCGAGTTCCAGCCCCGCTGAAATTCCCGTGAGATTGAAATAGGCTGCCGGGGCGTTTTTAAAAAACAGGACGCCGGTTCCAGATTGAATCGCTAGGCCGAGGCCGACCCTGTGCGCATCGGGAAACACCAATACTGCCAAGCAGCTCCCTCCCAAGTCAGCCGCCACCGAATTTCTCGAGTAGACCTTGGATAGCGCGCCGCGGGCCTCGCGCTCGAGATCGGGTTTTGAAAACGCAGCGGCGTCCGACAAGCAGGCCGCCGCCACAGCCAGAAGGAGCCCCCATTTCACCAGCCAAGACATTCTCATACACAAACCCTAATCTCCGCCCGTCCGCTGCCAATGAGGGAAAAACCCCCGTCGGCTTTTTAGCGAGCGAGGCTTGGCTTGGGCGTCGGATCGGTTCGCACTCCGACACGGACGAGATCGATTTTCCCTTCCTCAAAATTGCCGAGGCCCAATGCCGAGGCGCTTTCCAGCCAGCGCGTCATTTCAACTAGTGAAGGCAATTTTGAGGGCGTGCGGTTTTCATCGAGCAACCGCAACGCCGTCGCATCGATCGCCACCGGATCCTTGCTTGCAAAAAGGGTGTGATACTCGACGAGGAATCCGGGGTTTGGAAATGGTCCGCCGGCGTATTGGAGAACCAGGGCGTCGAGGATGGTCAGAACCACCTTCCCGCTGATCATTGCGTCGGCGTAGATTTCGGCAAGGTAGGGATCGCCATGCTCGGGCGCGCGGGTGAAGCGGCGCCAGTTGTCGAGATTCGTGAGCGCCATATTCGCAAGCGCGCCGTTGAGTCCCGTTTGGAAGCTGTCCTGGAGCGAGGGGACATTGACGACTTTGTCCACCTCCATGCTCAAGATTTTCGACCAGCTACTCGTGCTACTGAGCTGATCGCCGTTCCCCAAAACATCCACCATGCTTGAGCCCTCGCGGTCGCCAAATTTGCTGTCGCCCCAGATCAAACGACCGATGACCGGGGCGGTTACGATGGATTTCGTGTCATAGCCCTTCGCGGGATCGATCCAGCGCAAGCGGTAGAGCGAGCTTTTGGGATTGAAGCCGGCTGCCAGCAAATCCTCGGAGTTGCGGTCCCAGACGATGATATTCGAGGGCAGGACTCCCGCCGAGGCGAGTCCGATGGCGATCGCATCCACCACCGCCGGATGTGTTCCACTGACCGCCCCGCCCGAGGCCGCGACCTTGATTCCTACTCGATCAGTGGGTTTCACCAACGAGGCCCAGCCCACGGCGGGATTGGATTTCCCGGTCGTGGCGCAGACGAGGTTATCCACCATGCGGCGCACGACGGCGGCATTCACACCGCGCCCGGACGGCTTCGAGGCGGTTTCCATCGCGTAGTAGACGGTAGATTTTGGAGAACCCGCAAAAGTGACCCCGGCCAAGACGAAGATTAAAAACAGAACGGCGCGGACATTGCGGCGGCTAATCGTGGAGGCTAGGGTCGGGCGGTGGTCCGGCATCTTTATGTTCACATTCCGTTTTGTCCGAAGGTATGTCCCTATTGCAGCTTCTACAAGGAGGCGAGCGACCGGAATAAAACCAAGGCCTTCCTCGACGCCGTGCTTGCCGAGTCGGAGATCGAGGCCGAGGGACTCGTGCCATGGACGATTTTTTTCGGCGGCGGCACCCCTTCCGCTCTTTCGACCACGCAACTCCAATACCTGATCGGCGGGCTGCGCAAGCGGGTGGATTTTTCCGAGGTGCGGGAATTCACCCTCGAGATGAATCCCGCCACCGTTTCACTGGAAAAAGCCAAGGCCCTGCTCGCACTCGGCGTCAACCGCGTGAGCATGGGGGTGCAGTCTTGGGACGAGGAGCTTTTAAAAACCCTAGGGCGCGTCCACTCCGGAACACAAGCCCGGCGCAGCTACGAAATCCTCCGCGAGGCGGGCGTGCCCAATGTGAACCTCGATCTGATTTTCGGCATTCCCGGGCAGAATCGCGGGCAGTGGATCGAATCGCTCCGCCAGACGGTCGCGCTCGATCCTGACCACATTTCCGCCTATTGCCTCACCTACGAGGAGGACACCGAGTATTTCGAGCGCTTCCGCCGTGGCGAATTGGTGCCCGTGACCGAAACGGACGCCGATTTTTTCGAGGTCGCGATGGATACCCTTGAGCAGTCGGGCTACCGGCAATACGAAATCTCGAACTACGCCAAGCCCGGCCGCGAATGCCTGCACAATCTCGGCTACTGGCAAGGATCGGACTACGCTGGCTTCGGCCCCAGTGCGGTTTCGACCCGCGGCGGCTGGCGCCGAAAAAACCTCGCCGATACCGAGGGCTATACCCAGCGCGTCCTCACGGGCGGGGACCGCTTCGAAACCCTCGAACGCCTCGACGCCGAGACCCTCCGTTTCGAAAAGCTATCCCTAGGACTCCGGACCCGCGAGGGGGTTTCCTCGGATTCGTTCGATGAGGGCCATCTTCGCCCTCTCGCGGCGAATGGGTTCATCGGAATTTCCGATGGCCGCGTCACACTCACGCGCCAAGGCCGACTCGTGGCCGACCAAGTCACCACCGAGCTCCTCTAGCCTCGACTTAAACCAATCGTTGGAAAGTTTCTAAAATTAGGTAGATGGGGTGAATTACTAATTTTAAAAAATGATAAAAGAAATAAACCTCCGAGCGGAATTCAGAAGTTCCAACTCTTCACTTTGCTAACCCAAGGTGACCAAAAACAAAAAAACACATATGAAAAAACTCACCATCGCACTCGTCGCAGTTGCTGTCTCCGTCACTGGCGCCTTCGCAGGCACCACCGCGAAGACCTTCAAAGAAACCGTCGCTCCAGCCCCGGATTGCAAATTCCGTGACCAAGAGCTTCAAATTGACGCCTTCGCCGCCGGCGCATTCTACAATTCCGGCCGTCCCTTCTGGGGTGGTGGCCTTGGAGCCAACTACTTCTTCACCAAACACATCGGTCTCGGCGTAGAGCAAGCCATCGGCGGCCGTGGCGACAACGCTGAATGGGCTACCATTGGTAACCTCTTCATCCGCTATCCATTCTGCTTCGGCCTCGCTCCTTACGCGATGGTTGGCGGCGGCGCCGCTTACGGCACTGGCTCCGGACACGGCTTCGGCCATGTCGGTGGCGGTCTCGAGTATCGCGTGACCGACAACATCGGTCTCTTCAGCGACGCCCGTTATGTCTATTCCTCGGAAGATCCGAAGAATGGCCTTCTCGGCCGCGCTGGTCTCCGCTTCGCGTTCTAAGATCAGTCTAGAAACTCAACAAAAAAAGCCGACTCGCAAGGGTCGGCTTTTTTATTTTCCATACGCTTCGTGAAAAACACCCTGCTCATTCTTGGCGATCAACTCACCTTGGAGAACACTGCCCTCGACGCGGGGGAGATCGGGCGGGATCGCGTGCTCCTCATCGAAGCGCGAGACTCAGGGCCAGCCCATAAGATCAAGCGCGTCTTCCACCTCGCCGCACTAAAGGCCTTCGCCGAGGAATTGCGCGGGCATGGTTGGGAGGTGGAGCATCACCGGATCGGCGACACGCCGGCTTTTCGCGAGGCGCTTCGTGGGCATCTCCAAAAAAACCTCCCCTCCGCGCTGATTGCGATGGAGCCGAACAATTGGTCCCAACTCAAAGCCCTCGAAGAGGTCACCGCCGAAACTGGAATTCCCCTCCGCCTCACGCCGACCTGCCAATTTGTTTCGCCGCGCGCGGAGTTTTTGAAATCCGCCCAAGGCAAGAAACGCCTTCTCATGGAGTCCCACTACCGAAGGATGCGCCAAGAACTCGGCGTCCTCATGCTCTCCGATGGCGAACCCGAAGGCGGCGCATGGAATTTCGACTCGGAAAATCGCAAAACCGTCCGCGATTGGAAAAAAGACGGCGCGCCAAACCCTCCCCGACCGCTGACTTCGCAGCGACCCCAGGATCCCATCGTGCTCGAAGCCATCGCCGAGGTGAACCGGTGGTTTCCGAACGACCCCGGTCGTGCCGAGGATTTCTGGCTACCCCACACCCGCGAGGGGGCGCTGAAGTTGCTCGAGGAATTTGTCGGGAAACGCCTCGTGCTTTTTGGGGACTATCAAGACCTCATGCTGCTCGACTCGCCCACGATGTTTCACAGCATCATCGCCGCTCCCTTAAACCTCGGACTACTCCTTCCCATGGAATGCATCGATGCCGCCATTCGCGCCTACCGGGATGGCCGCGCTCCGATCGCGGCGGTGGAAGGATTCGTGCGGCAAATCATCGGCTGGAGGGAATTTGTGAATGGCGTGTATTGGCTGAAAATGCCCGACTACCTCGCATCGAACTCGCTGGAGGCCACTCGCCCACTGCCGGATTTTTTCTACTCCGGCGACACCTCGATGAACTGCCTTCGGAGCGTTATCGGCGAAGTCCGCGACACGGCCTACAACCACCACATCCAGCGACTCATGATCCTCGGGAATTTCCTCCTCCTTGCCGGGATCGATCCGCAGCAGTCGCACGATTGGTTTTTGGAAATGTATATCGATGCCCACGAATGGGTCATGGCCGCCAATGTGCTCGGCATGGCGCTCCATGCCGATGGCGGATTCATGGCCACCAAACCCTACGCCGCCTCGGCCGCCTACATTTCAAAGATGAGCAACTACTGCACAGGTTGCACCTACGACCCCGCCAAAAAAACCGGCCCCGGCGCATGTCCCTTCAATTTGCTCTACTGGGATTTCTACGACCGCCACGCCGACCGCTTCGCCTCAAATCCTCGGACCAGCATGATGGTGAACTCTTGGAAAAAACGCCCCGAACCCGAGCGCGAAAAAATCAGAAACGAGGCGCGCCGATTTCTCGACGGCCTCGTTTCGAAGTGAGGTTGGCAACGGCTTTTTAAGCCGCGCGAATTTTTAGTAGCGGTAGTGCTCGGGCTTGTAAGGTCCTTCGGACGGGATGCCGAGGTATTCGGCTTGGTCCTTGGTGAGCTTCGTCAGCACGACGCCGATTTTTTCCAAATGCAGGCGGGCGACTTCCTCGTCGAGCTGCTTGGGCAGGCGATAGACGGTCTTTTTGTATTTGTCCTTGTTCTGCCAGAGGTCGATTTGGGCGAGCGTCTGGTTGGTGAAGGAATTCGACATCACGAAGCTCGGGTGGCCGGTGGCGCAGCCGAGGTTCACGAGACGGCCGTCGGCGAGCATGTAGATGCTCTTCTTGCCGCCGGGGAGGTAGTAGCGGTCGTATTGCTGCTTGATGTTCTCGCAACGGATGCCTTTGTGTTTTTTGAGCTGCTCGACTTGGATTTCGTTGTCGAAATGGCCGATGTTGCAAACGATCGCCTGGTCTTTCATGGCGAGCATGTGCTTGAGGGTAATGATGTCTTTGTTGCCCGTTGTGGTGACATAGATGTCGCCGACTCCGAGGGTGCTTTCGATGGTGTTGACCTGAAAGCCTTCCATGGCGGCTTGAAGGGCGTTGATGGGATCGATCTCCGTGACGATGACGCGGGCACCGTAGGCGCGGAGCGAGTGGGCGCTGCCTTTGCCGACATCGCCATAACCGCAGACGACGGCGACTTTACCGGCGATCATGACATCGGTCGCGCGTTTGAGGCCGTCGGCAAGCGACTCGCGGCAGCCGTAGAGGTTGTCGAATTTCGACTTCGTCACCGAGTCGTTCACATTGATTGCAGGGACGAGGAGCTTGCCTTGCTCGGCGAGCTGGTAGAGGCGGTGAACGCCGGTGGTGGTTTCCTCGGAAACACCCTTCCAGGCTTTCGCGACCTTGGTCCAGTAGCCGGGACGCTCTTTAGCCACGCGGCGGAGGAGGGCTTTGACGACGGAAACCTCGTGGTTGTCGGCGGGTTGGTAGGCCCACTTGTCGCCCTTCTCGAGTTCCGCGCCTTTGTGGATGAGAAGCGTCACATCGCCGCCGTCATCGACGACGAGTTGAGGGCCTTCATTGCCCGCGAAGGTAATGGCCTTGAGGGTGAGTTCCCAATACTCCTCAAGCGTCTCACCCTTCCAGGCGAAGACGGGCGTGCCAGTTTCGGCGATGGCCGCGGCGGCGTGGTCTTGAGTGGAGAAAATATTGCAGCTCGCCCAGCGAACCTGTGCGCCAAGATCGACGAGGGTTTCAATCAAAACGGCCGTTTGGATCGTCATGTGAAGCGATCCGGTGACGCGCACGCCTTTCAGAGGTTTGGCTTTTGCGTATTTTTTGCGAACAGCCATGAGGCCGGGCATTTCGTGCTCGGCGACGGAGATTTCTTTGCGGCCCCACTCGGCAAGCGAAATGTCGGCAACAACATAGTCGGCGCCCTTCGGAGTTGAGGCCGAGTATTTGGCGAGATTCGCGGTGGCGGCGGTGAGTTCGGCCAGAACCGCAGCAGCGGAGGCTTTGGGTGATTTTTTAGAAGGCATGATTGAGTGAGAATTTTATTTAGCGGCTTTTTTGAGAGCGGAGGCTTTGTCCGTGCGCTCCCATGTGATGTCTTTGTCGTTCTTGCCGAAGTGGCCGTAGTTGGTCGTCTTGCTGTAGAACGGACGGAGGAGGTTGAGTTGTTTCACAATGTCGGCGGGTTTGAAGCTGAAGACCGACTTCACGGCTTTCTCGATTTTTTCCTCGTCGACTTTGTGGGTGCCGAAGGTATCGATGTGGACGCTAACCGGGTGGGGGTGGCCAATCGCGTAGGCGAATTGCACTTCGCAACGATCAGCAAGGCCGGCGGCGACGACATTCTTCGCGACATAGCGGCCCATGTAGGCGGCGCTGCGGTCGACTTTCGAGGGGTCTTTTCCGGAAAAAGCTCCGCCGCCGTGACGGCCCATGCCGCCGTAGGTATCGACGATGATTTTGCGGCCGGTGAGGCCGGAGTCACCCTGGGGTCCACCGATCACAAAGCGGCCGGTCGGGTTGATGAGAAACTCCGTCGAGGCATCGAGGAACTCCTTCGGGATAACCTTGCGGATGACATTATTGATGATGAAGCGGCGGATTTCTTCGTTCTTCACATCCTCGGAGTGCTGGGTCGAGATGACGACATTGGTCACACGGACGGGCTTGTTGTCTTGATAGAGAACCGAGACTTGGCTCTTCGCGTCGGGGCGGAGCCATTTCACCTTGCCGGATTTGCGGATCGCGGTGAGTTCGCGGCCGAGGCGGTGGGCGAACATGATCGGGGCGGGCATGAGTTCTGGCGTTTCGTTGCAAGCGTATCCGAACATAAGGCCTTGGTCGCCGGCGCCTTGCTCGGTGGTGGCTTTGCCTTCGGCTTTCCGGTCATCCACGCCCTGAGCGATGTCGGGGCTTTGGCTGGTAAGGAGGTTGGAAATAAAAACGCGGTCGGCGTGGAAGACATCGTCATCGTTCACATAGCCGATTCCGCGAATGGCCTTGCGGATGATGTCGCCGATGTTGAGAACGGAATCGAGCGGGGCGCCTTTGATTTTGGGGATCGTGATCTCGCCGCCGACAACGACGGTGTTGCTCTTAACGAAAGTCTCGCAGGCGACGCGGCTGGTTTTGTCGATCGCCAGGCAGGCGTCGAGGATCGCATCGGAGATTGTGTCGCAAACCTTGTCTGGGTGGCCTTCGCCGACCGACTCGGAGGAAAAAATATAACGACGGGACATGATATTTGGGTCTTTCTGGTTGAGGTTGATCTTTACCTATCTTCGTATCCGAATATATTGATATGTTAAATGGCGTCAATCCTGAAATCCCTGCGCGTGTTGTCGGATCCGGTCCGGCTGCGGTTGATGCTGCTCTTGGTGGAGGAGGAACTCACGGTCGCCGAGTTGCAGGAAATCCTCGGGCTGGCGCAGTCGAGGATTTCGACAAACCTCGCGCAGCTCAAAGGCGAGGATTTGGTGAGCGATCGGCGGGTGGGAAAAAACATTTTCTACTCGGCGGCCGAGGATTTGGCTTCGGCTGTAGTCGCTGTGCTGGATGCGGCGAAGGAGGAATTGAAAGAAGCTGCCGAGGACAAGGCTCATCTGGCCTTCACGCTCCGCAAGCGCAAGGACAAGGCGGCGGAGTATTTCAACCGCCTCGCCGGAAAATTCGGCCGCGCCTATGTTCCGGGACGATCCTGGCAGGCGCTCTCCCACGCGTTGCTGCGACTCCTTCCACCAATGGTCATCGCCGATCTCGGTGCCGGCGAGGGGACGCTCTCCCAACTTCTCGCGCGATCCGCAAAAAAAGTCATCGCGATCGACAACTCCGAGAAAATGGTGGAGTTCGGCGCGCAGCTTGCGAAGGAGCACGATTTCCCCAATCTCGAATACCGCCTCGGCGACATCGAGGCGCCGCCGATTGAAGCCGGCACAGTCGATCTCGCGCTTTTCAGCCAAGCCCTCCACCACGCCGCGACACCGCAAAAAGCGTTGCAAGCCGCCCACAAAATCCTGCGCCCCGGCGGCCGTGTCTTGATCCTCGACCTGCTAAGCCATACGCATGAGAAAACCCGCGAACTCTACGGCCATGTCTGGCTGGGCTTTTCCGAGATCGAACTCCAGCAAATGCTCAAAAAAGCTGGCTTCTCGAGCATCGAAACCTCCATCGTCTCGCGCGAAAGCGAAGCGCCGTTTTTCCAAACCGTGCTGGCGAGTGGCGTGAAGTAACCAAGGGGTTTCTTTGCATTGACGCGACGGCAGGCGGGGCGGACTTTGGGGTAAAACCGATGCCATGAATCCACCGCTCACTTTGGTCGAGGAAATTGAACTCCTCTCACTCGATGACAAAACCGGCGCGCATCTGCCGTTGCTGCCCGAGGCTTTGAGTTACGGGTTGGCAGGGGCGATTCTGGCGGATTTGGAGATGGCGGGTCGGATCACCACCGGCGGCAAGGTGGTGGAGGTGAAAAACTCGGCACCAACCGGCAATTCGCTCCTCGATTCCTGGCTCGCACTCATTGTGTCGGACCCCACGAACCACCCAATCGCGTATTGGCTCTCGGTTTTCTCGGATGAAAAGCCCGCCATCGAATCAGCCGCTCTCGATCACCTCATCTCGCGCGGCATCCTCAAGCGCGAGGACAAAAAAATCCTCTGGGTGATCGGGCTCCGGCGCTACCCGACGGTTCACAACGAGGAGCGTGTGGAGGTTCGCACGCGGCTGGCTCGCTTGATTCAGAGCGATGAACCGCCGCCGCATTTCGACGCCACGCTGATCAGCCTCCTGAGCGGGTGCTCGCTTCTTTCAGCTGTTTTTTCGGAGGGCCAAATCGAAGGCCGATCTGCTCGCATCGAATCCATCGCCGGTTCCGACCCCGTTGGTCGCGAGGTAGCGGAGGCCTCGCGGCAGATGATCGAGGCCTTGATGCTCGCGCAATCGGCCACCTCGACGCCGTTTTAGGTCTGGGATGAAAAACCAAAAAAAGCCCCAGCGCGTGCTTCGAATTTTTGCCGTCCTTGCGGTGTTTTCAGCCTTGTCGGCGGCGCTTTGGTTTTCTCACCCCGTTTGGTTTCCAAAAATCTGGCGTCATTTACTCGTCATTGATTCACGGCCGGAAAAAGCCGACGCGATTGTGCTTCTTGGCGGGGAGTCCCAAGGACGCCCGGTCGAGGCGGCGAAGCTTTATCGCGAGGGCGTCGCTCCGGTGGTCTTCATTATAGGCACGGGCGATACGCCCACGAACCGCCGCGCCTTGATCCAAGGCGGTGTGCCGCCGGACCGGATCATGGTGGAGACAAAATCCCGCTCCACCTTGCAGAATGCCGAGTTCGCCAGACCTCTCCTCGAAAAAGCCGGCGTGCGCCATGCGGTGCTCGTTACCTCGTCGTTCCACGCCCGCCGGGCACTCTCGACCTTCCAACAACGCATTCCCGGAGTCGATTTCGGAGTCGCCACCTCGCGCATCGGTTGGTGGGACACACCGCAGGGCCGGCTTCAAGAGGATGAATGGGCCGCGATCGAGATGATGAAAATCCCCGGCTACTGGCTCTACCACGGCATCCAGCCATGGATAAAAAAAACTGCCCCGCCTGTGGAAAATGGCCAGACTCCGCGAAACTGAATGTCATCCGTTCTTTTCATCAACCGGGTTTATCCCCCTGCCAAGGGAGCCACGGGCGACATGCTTCAAGGAATCACCGAGTCGCTCGCTGCGCACGGTTGGGATGTCACGGTTCTAACGACCTCTGAGCCTGGCGAGCCGAAAAACTCGACTCGTCGAGGTGTTCGAATTCTCCGCGTGGGGGGAGCGCTCTCGCGGCGCAATGTCCTGCTTCGCGCGGTGAGCTATGTCTTCATGATCCCGTGGCTGATGACGCGCGCGCTACTTTTGCCTCGAACCGATTTCGTAGTGACGATGACCGATCCTCCGATGCTCGTGGTGGCGGGGCTGGCGATGAAGTTTTTTAAACGCAACCGCGTGATCCACTGGGCCCAGGATTTGTATCCCGAGGTTGCCGAGGAATTGGGCGTCCTTCCTCGCAGAAATGCGATTTCCAATTTACTCCGCCGACTTTCCATAGAAGCCCTGATGCGGAGCGACGCCGTCGTGGCCATCGGGCGCTGTATGGCTTCGCGCCTGACGGCTCGCGGAATCTCCTACGCGAAAATCTCGATCATTCCGAACTGGGCTCCAGCCATCCAATCCCTTGATCGTGGCAACAACCCCTTCCGCGCCCGACATGAACTCGAAGGGCAATTTGTTGTCGCCTACTCGGGAAACATGGGGCTCGCGCATGATTTCGACACGGTGCTCGATGCGGCCGAAAAACTTCGCGGCCAGCGCGTCGTTTTTCTTTTCATCGGTGACGGGCCACGCCGCGTCGAGGTGGAGGCCGCTGCCCGGTTGCGAGGCATCGACAACATTCGATTTCTTCCGTCACAGCCCGCTGACAAACTCTCCGAGAGTCTCTCGGCGGCTGATGCACACTTGGTGACGATGCGGCCGAACCTCTGTGGACTCGTTGTTCCCAGTAAAGTCTATGGGGTTCTCGCGGCCGGGCGTCCGTGCCTTTTTGTTGGCCCTGCGGATTCCGAAGCCGCACGGCTCATCCGTGAAACGGATTCGGGGTTCGTCGTCGAGCCCGGCCAATCTTCGCAGTTGGCCTCTGAAATTTTGGATTGGGCCTCCAACCCCACCCTGCACGCTGCGGCCTGCCGCAAGGCCCGCATCGCTGGAGCCGCGTGCACCGCCCACAACGCCGCCGAGGCTTTCGACGAAATGCTCCGCAACCTCGCCTCAGAAAACCCATGAAACCACCGCTCCGCGACTTCATTCGCGCTCTGCCGAAAACCGAAACCCACCTGCACCTCGAGGGCGCGCTGCCTTGGGATCTTTTGTGTGAGACGCGGCCCGACAAATACTCCGCACCACCAGCCTCGTGGGCTCCTGATTTTCGCTTTGATTCGTTCGCGCATTTTGAGGGGGAGCTTTTGGGATACGCAGGGGATTTTTTCACCAGCGCCGAGCGCTACCACGCTTGCGCCAAGGCCATTTTCGAGGATCACCTCCACCGGAATGTCCGCTATGTGGAGACGAGCTTCGCCTCGGGGTGTATCGACTTTATGAATCTCGATGGACGCGAGATCTGCGATGCCATCCGCGCTGCGGTGCCGGCAGGGTTGGAAGTTCGGATTTTTCTGGGGATTCACCACGACGGATACACCGAAAAAATGGGACCCTTTCTCGAGTCCGCGCTTCGCTGGGAAAACCTCGACGGCATCGATCTTCACGGCACCGAGCCAACCCCGCTCGGCGACTGGGCTCCGGATTTTTGGCGCCGTGCGCGGGATGCCGGAAAATTCACCAAAGCCCACGCGGGCGAATTCTGTGGGGCGTGGTTTGTCTGCGATGCGATCGAAAAACTCGGCGCTCAACGAATCCAGCACGGCGTCCGCGCCATCGAGGATCCCGAGGTGCTGGCCATGCTCCGGGACACCGGCATCGCTCTCGATGTCTGCCCGATCAGCAATGTGAAACTCCGCGTCGTCCCCTCCCCTGGCATTCATCCCATCAAGCAACTGCTCGACGCCGGCGTGGTTTGCACGGTGAGCACCGACGACCCGATCAGCTTCGGCAACTCGATCGAGGACGAATACGAATTCCTCGCCGCCGAATTGGGATTCTCAGAGAAAGACCTCGCTCAGGTGGCGGCTAACGGATTCCAAGTGGCTCTGAACAAAAATGGAGCCGTTTAGGAGTTGAGTTTTTTCCCGCTGGGAGAATTTTTCTCCCCTTTTGATTCTTCAGTTTGCTGCGGCTTCGCTGGAGAGTTTTTTTTCGAGGAGTTTTTTATCCCACTTCATTTCCAGATCGCCGCCGCGCTCGATCATCACAGGGTAAACATCGTCCCACCATTTATCGTAAGCCTTGGCCATCGAACCGGCGCGGGCGGACTCGGACTTGGCGAGGTCTTTTTTGCAGGCGGGGTCTTTTTTCAAATGGAAAAGACTCCAGCGTCCGGGCTCGGAAACGCCCCAGTGAAAAGCGGCATTGTCGGCCGTGTAGGTCGCTTCTTTGCCTCCGGCGATGACACTTCGCAAAGTGGAACACTGAAAACCAAAGTTCTCATTCGAGCATTTCGGGCTGTCGCAGGGGCGGCTGCGGACGAGGAGGTAATGGCCCTGCCGCACACCGGCCATGGCGTATTTGTGCTCGGCAGCGAGGCCGCTCGGCCAGCGAGCCACATGCTGGAAAAGCATGCGGTCATCGTGCCAGACGATGGGTTTTTTGGATTCGAGGAGCGGCAGGAGGCTGTAGCCCTCGAGTTTGCCTTGGAGTTTTTCCGGGATTTTGGCTCCGGAGAGTTCGCAGAGGGTCGGAAGCACATCGAGGTGTGCGGTGAGGTTTTCGACCTGGTGGGGCGGCCAGTGTCCGGCCCAGCGCCAGAAGGAAAAGACACGCGTGCCCCCTTCCCAAGCAGTGGCTTTGCAGCCACGCATGTTGGCGTTGTAGACATCCAACCCCCAGGTTCCGCCGTTGTCGGACATGAGGACGACGATGGTTTTTTCGTCGAGGCCCTTTTCCTTCAGAAAGGCCATGATCCGACCGATGTTGTAGTCCAGATTCGCGACCATCCCGAGGTATTGGGCTTGCTGCTCGGGAACTTTCCCGCGAAATGGCGCGACGAATTCCTCGGGCGCGGCAAGCGGGTCGTGCGGCGAGTAGGTCGAGAGGTAAGCGAAGAATGGTTGGTCGCCGCTCTCGGTGATGAATTTCATCGCATCATCGAAATAAATATCCTCGCGGTAGCCCTTCACTTTCTCGCGCTTGCAATTTCGCACCATCATCGGATCGAAGTGCTCTCGCGGCCCGTCGCGATTCGTGGAGCACCATTGAAACCCTCTGTCTTGCGGGGCGTAACCCCAATCATTACCGAGATGCCATTTTCCAATGAAGCCAGTCCGATAGCCTGCTGAAGCGAGGAGCTCGGGTAGTGTCGTCGCGTCTTTCCACAATTGGTCGCGAGGCGTCTGGGTATGGGTAACTCCATTTCGGAATTCGTGCATGCCGGTCAACAGCGCCGCCCGGGTGGGAGAGCACGAAGAACTCACTTGGAAATTCTCCAGCCGCACACTCTCGGCCGCCAATCGATCCACATTCGGAGTGGCCAATAAGGGATGGCCCGTGCATTTCCAGTCCCCATAACCTTGATCATCCGTCAGAATAAAAAAAATGTTCGGTCGAGTGCCGGTCGGCTCGATGGTTTTCTCACCCGCCCGCGAGAAGTTGGAAAAAAACAGACCGACCGCAAGAAGCAGTGTGATGGGGATTTTCATGATCGATGGGTCGTTGAGGAAATCGCAGATGGAGGTTCTTTATCCTTCTCAGCTTGCAGCCAGCTCAAGATTATTCTGAGAGTTTGTAAAAGCTTGGCCCCGCTGCCGGAAAAAACTATTGGCATGAACCTCAACAATTCCCCGACCACCCATATGAAAACCTACCAGAATTACATCAACGGCCGATTCACTCCCTCAGCTGGCGACGGCGCCATCGAAGTCCTCAATCCCTCCACCGGCGAGGTCATCTCGCGCGTCCCGGAATCCACCGCCGAGGACCTCACCATCGCGCTCGACGCTGCCCACGCCGCGCAACCGGCCTGGGCGAAGCGCCCCGCCATCGAGCGCGCCAACCTCCTGCGCCAAATCTCGGCCAAGCTCCGTGAAAATGTGAAGCCGCTCGCGCGAGTCATCGTCGAGGAACAGGGAAAAACGCTCGGCCTGGCCGAGGTGGAGGTGAATTTCACCGCCGATTACATCGACTACATGGCCGAGTGGGCGCGCCGCATCGAAGGCGAGATCATCCCGAGTGACCGAGCGGGCGAGACCATTTTCTTGTTCCGCGAACCGATCGGCGTGGTTGGCGGCATCCTGCCGTGGAATTTCCCTTTCTTTCTCGTCGCCCGCAAAATGGCTCCGGCCCTCGTTTGCGGAAATGCCATCGTCATCAAATCCAGCGAGGAAACGCCGAACAACGCCTTCGAATTTTGCCGCCTTCTTTCCGAAACCGACCTACCTCCGGGACTCGTGAACATCCTCTCCGGCCGTGGCGCGGGCGTTGGCCAGGCGCTCGCTGAAAGCCCCCGCATCGGCCTCATCAGCTTCACCGGCAGCGTGGCCACCGGCTCGCGCATCATGGCCTCCGCCGCGAAAAACATTACAAAGGTGAACCTGGAACTCGGCGGAAAAGCTCCCGCCATCGTCCTGGCGGATGCCGATATCGACCTCGCCGTGAACGCCGTCAAAAGCTCGCGCCTCATCAACAGCGGCCAAGTCTGCAACTGCGCCGAGCGCGTTTATGTTCACGAAAAAGTCGCCGCCGAGTTCACCGAAAAGCTCGCTACCGCGATGTCCTCGGCCCGTTGTGGAAATCCTCTCGCCGATCCCGGCGTCGATTACGGCCCGCTCATCAACCAGGTCGGGCTGGAGAAGGTCGAAGCCCTCGTTCGCAGCGCCATCGCCCAAGGCGCGCAGGTCGTTACGGGCGGTGCTCGGGCCGACGTCTCGCCCGGCGGGCATTTTTACCAACCCACGGTCCTCGCCGGTTGCCGCCACGACATGGACATCATCCAGCGCGAAATTTTCGGCCCCGTCGCGCCGGTTGTTTCCGTTTCCAGCCTCGAGGAGGCAATCGCTCTCGCAAACGACTCGGAATACGGCCTGACCTCGTCCATCTACACGCGCGACCTCAACTCCGCGATGAAAGCCTGCCGCGAAATCCATTTCGGCGAGACCTACATCAACCGCGAGAACTTCGAGGCCATGCAGGGCTTCCACGCCGGTTGGAGAAAATCCGGCATCGGCGGTGCCGACGGCAAACACGGCCTCCACGAGTTTCTCCAAACCCATGTCGTCTACCTGCAAACATGAAGCCGATTCTCCTAGCTACCGCCCTTTGGACTGCATCTGCCATGGCCGCCGCACCGCTTGAGGGAATCCAGCGCATCGCCTTCCTCGGCGACAGCATCACGCAGGCGGGCGACTATGTGACCGATGTCGAATGCTGGCTGATCTCGCAGGGGCACCGGCTCGAGGTTTTGGACATCGGCCTCGCGAGCGAAACCGCCACGGCACTCACCGCCGCCGAGAATAACGGCCACGCAAAGGCCCATGGATTTCCTAGACCATTCATCGGCGACCGCCTCGACCGTTCGCTGGCTCTCACCAAGCCCGACCTCCTTTTTGTGTGCTACGGAATGAACGACGCCTCGGCCCTGCCAGAAGGTCCCGAAGGCCTGCGCCGCTACTCGGAGGCCATCACCCAACTCCGCAAGAACGCCCTCCGTGCCGGAGCCAAGCGCGTCGTATTTTGCACCGCACCTGTCCATGACCCCGTAAAACCCATCGCTCCCGATCAAAACCCTCATGAGCGCAATCTCGTGGTTTACCGCGATTGGCTTCTCTCCAAGCGCGCGGAGGGTTGGGATGTCGTCGATATCCACGGCCCGATGCGCAGGGATTTGGATGCAGCCCGCAAAACCAACCCCGCGTTCAGATTCCAACCCGACGGCGTGCATCCCGACCGCTCGGGGCACTGGGTCATGGCCCGCGAAATCCTCGCACAATTCTTCAACGCCGAACTCGCCGGCATTTCCTCGTCTCCGGAATTCTTTGAAAAAAACGGCGCTGCCATCCGAGACCTCGCCGACCGCCGACGCGAGATTCTTTTCCGTTCTCTCATGACTCAAATCGGCCACACCCGCCCGCGTGTTCCCGGCGGCCCCGGAGTTCCTCCCGGCCCTTCGCTCGAAGTCGCCAAAGCTCAGGCCGACGAGATTTCCCGATCGATTGATTCTCTCACCCGCGATTGACCCGCCATGAACGATCCCTTTCTCCAAGCCGCCATCGATGAAGCCCGCCAAGGGCTCGCTGAAGGCGGCATTCCCATTGGCTCCGTCCTCGTGCTCGACGGCCAGATCATTGGACGCGGCCACAACCGCCGCGTGCAGGACGGCAGTGTGATCCACCACGCCGAGATGAATTGCCTCGAAAACGCCGGACGGCTCCCCGCCGCCGTTTACCGCCGTTGCACGATCTACTCCACCCTCTCCCCCTGCCCGATGTGCAGCGGCGCGATCCAACTCTACGGCATTCCGAAAGTCGTCATCGGCGAAAACAAAACCTTCCAAGGCCCCGAAGCCCACCTCCGCGCGCAGGGCCTCGAACTCGACATCCGCCAAAACCCCGAATGCATCGCCATGATGGAGGATTTCATAAAAACCAAGCCCGAGCTCTGGAACGAGGATATCGGAGTTTGATTCGGAACCAGAACTCGAAGAAATCGTGAATGAATCACCCGTCATGAAATCCGCGACCCGCGAGCGCGATTTTTTTTGGATCGCCTTGATCTTTTGCACCTCGGCGCTCGTGCTGCTTCTGTGGACCAGGGCCTCCGATCCTCGCTGGCTGGGGCATTTGCAAATCGACCCAGTCGTTTTCCAAACGCGCGCGGTCTCGTTTTTGGAACATTCCTCATGGGCTCACGCCGGAACCAACGAGTATCAACCCGGAGCCCTGTGGTTTTTTGTCGCGACGGCCTGCGGCTTGGAGGACCCGCGCAAATTCGACGACTTCCGATTCGCCCTTCTAACCGCAAATGCCATCCTTCTCTGCCTTCATATTCTTCTCGCCGCCGTTTTTGGCGAAAAGCACACGCCGTGGTTGCTGATGATTTTGGCTGCGGCGACCGGCCCAATTCTTCTGTATCGATTTGAACTTTTGGTTTCGCTTTTGGTTTTAACGGGCTGGCTTTTCTGGCGAAGGGGGCACTTGAACTCCTGCGGATTTTTCATGGGATTGGCCATGGCGACCAAGATTTACCCCATTCTTCTGGCTCCCCTCTTGCTCTTCGGCGCATGGATGTCCGGGAAAATCCGGAAAGGCATCAGCTCGATGTTTGCATGGGCCCTGGGCCTCTTCGGGATGACTTTTTCGTTGCTGATTTTTGGAGCCCAAAGCCAAGAGTTGATGTCAGCCATTAGGTTTCACATCAACAAGCCTTTCGGGATCGACGGCTCGTTGGGAAGCTTCGTTCCGATTCTCCAAAATTTTCTGGATATCCCTGTGAGAATGGCGCCTCGAAATGGCATTCACGGCTTTGATTCGGACTTGGGGGGAATTGCGACAAGCGCCATCACTTGGATCTGGTTTCCAATCGCGTTGGGGGTGATAGGTCTGATTCTTCGAAAACAACGCGGCGTGGGTTATCCAAATGCCGGCGATCTTTTTGTGCTCATGGGAGTCTTTGTCGGCCTCGGGAAACTCATGGCTCCGCAATATACCTGGTGGGCGCTCTCCCTTTTACCTTTTGCTCCAGCGGGTTGGCTCTCCAAAACGAAATGGATCGCCGTGATGCTTTTGCTCGTCTCCAGCCTGCTCATCGGCCAAATCGTGTATCCGTTGAATTACTCGGAGTTCATCAAGAGCTTTTCCTGCAATCCTCTGGAAAATCC
>CALFPA010000004.1 GCA_937919825.1 uncultured Spartobacteria bacterium
AAATGAAGATCAAATTTCTCACAACATTTTTCGCAATCTCTGTAGCTTTCAATAGTGCCTTTGCGCACGCGCAACAAACGGCTGATCAGTCGGCATGTTTCACCCCGCAACCAGGAACTACCCTGCGCGCCGCGCTCATGGATGCCATCCGGTTGGGGGATTTTTACAAGACTCGTGAGCTTGCGCACAGCAATCCGGAAAAGATCGTTTTCAAAGTTCATTTTCTTCGAGTAAGCGGCGATTGGGCGTTGGCAAATGTTCTTCCCCTGAAAAACGGCAAGGATTACGCCGAACCTCGCTGGAATCTCATTCACAACTCAGGCGGTGAATGGCAAGTCGTTGATCATCTAGATAAAATCCGGCACTACTACAACGACGATGCCGAGTTTTTTGGGGCCTTGGACATGGATCCCACAGCCGTGGCGCGCCTCCAAAAAGAAATGCCTCAACTACCGAATGGCATTTTTCCTTAGTTATTGATAAAAATATGCTTATGATCATAAAATAACTAGAATGAATAAAGAATTAATGCATAACACCCAAAACATCACTAACACCATCTAAACAAATTAAAACCATGAAAACACCCACCCAAATCGTAATCCGATCCCTCTGCGCCCTCGCAGCCTGCACGACCATCTACGCCGCCACCGTCGAAGCGGAGGGCCGAGCGCCTGGCGACATGAAAACCGCCCGCGAGCAGGCGCTGGCTGATGCCTTGCGTGAAGCCGTGCGCGTTGGCACCGGCGTCGATGTCCTCAGCTCCACCGGCGTGTCGGATTTCACTCTGGACTACGACCGCATCCTCAGCTCCGCCTTTGGGCATGTGAAGAGCTACAAGGTCATCAGCTCGGGTCTCGGCAAGGATCAGATTTACACGGTGAAAGTGAAAGCCGAGGTGGAGAAAGGCGCTCCAGATGCCAAGAACACCCTCGCCCTTCGCCAGATCGTGCTACTCAAGGGATCGCCGCGTGTTTCGATTGCTGTGCAGGAGCAGATCGACGGAGCGCCCGCGCCGACCAAATACGCGCAAGGCATCATGGAGCAGACGGCGAGAGAGTTGCAATTCAACCTCGTGGATGTCGGAACCGCGAGTTCGCAGGAAAGCAAGATGGCCGCTCGCGATGCCATTCTCGGCAATGATAAGAGCGCCAAGCTTCGTAACGCAGGCATTTCGCAGAAGAGCGACTTCTTGATCGAAGGCAACATCGTGGCCCGCTATGTCGGACGCCAATCGTTCTACGGCAGCCTCCCGCAGCATGTTTTCTCGGTCGGCGGAGAACTCCGCGCCATCCGCCCAGAGACAGGCGAAGTCGTGGCTGTCGCTGCATTGCCCGGCACGGAGAATGTGGAAAGCGACCTCGATTCCAAGGAAATGGCCGCGCGGGATGTGATCCAAAAGGTCCTCAGCAGCGCCGGAGGCCAGAAAGGTGGCACGCCGCCCCTCTTCAACAAAATCCTCGCCCGCTGGGTCACCGAAACCGACCTCGGTGCCATGAAGCGCCTGGAGTTCTCGGGCATCAGCTCCGAAGACTTCCAAAAAATCCAAACCGACTTCGCGGATACGGAAAAAATCAGCGCCGTGTGGCCCCGCGAGTTCGACTCGCAAGGCATCAGCGTCCTCGATGTGGAAACCCGCCTGGACAACATGGGCCTCGGTCAGGAAATCACCAAAGCCACCGGCGGCCGCATGAAGCTCGACCGCTCCACCGAAAACCTCCTCGCCTTTAATGCCAGCGGGTCGAAATCCGTTCCGGATTCCGCTACAGGAAACGCGCAAGGCGATGCCAAGCCCGAGGAAAAGAAGTGGTATCAATTTTGGGATTGAATCCGGCGACTTGCAGCGAAATTATCGGTTGCATTGTCCGTGAATTCGTGAAACACTGAAACGCGATGAATGTCACGATCACGCTGGACGACGAATTATGCCGGGAGGCGCGCCATCATGCTGTGGATGAGGGAAAATCCCTCTCGAGTTGGCTTGCGGGATTGGTCCGGAAGGAAGTTCGGAAAGCATCTGCGGCAGAGGCGACAACCCTTCTCGACCTCCTCCGCGACGATGCGGCGGGAGAAATTCCTCTCGAAATTCCGGAGCTGAAAGACCTTCCCCAACACGCCAATCTTGATGCCTGATTTCCTTCTGGACACAAATGTCGTTTCGGAACTTCGTCGGGGAGCGAAATGCGATGCGCGCGTGGCGGCATGGCAGACCACACAAGCTTTAGACTCATGTTACTTGAGCGTTGTGTCACTGATGGAAATTCGCCTTGGAATTGAATTGGCCCACCGCCGCGATCCTCAGCAAGCCGAAATCCTTCAACGCTGGTATCACTCCAAAGTTCGTGCTGCATTTTCCTCGCGCACGCTGACCATCACGCCAGAGATAGCTGAGAAATGCGCAGAACTCCACGCCCTGCGCCCGCGTCCTTTCCGCGATTCCCTGATTTTGGCGACGGCTCTTGTCCACAACCTTGTGGTGGTAACTCGAAATACAAAGGATTTTATCGATTCTCCCGCCCAGGTTCTGAATCCGTGGGCACCTCCCGAATAAGATGAAAACATCCATTTCCCTCGCGATCCCCATCGTTGGGCTTGCAATGTTTGCCTTAAGTTCCTGCATGCCCCAGCGCGTATTCGTTCCATTCGGCAATCCCGGCACTTTCCACCCCGGCCCTCGGCACACGGGAGGTCAATATAGTAGCCCGAGCGGCGAATACGATTCCTATGAATTAGTCGATCATGGCGGCGCGCCGAATCGAGGCATTGCTCCGATGTATTCTGGGCAGCAAGCAGGAGTTTTACAGACAGGCCCTCAATATTACACAAGCCCTGAGCCATATTACGGCCAAGATGTCAGAAACTACACTGACGCACCCGTGATCATGCGAGATGCGAGGTATCCAAACGCCCCGAACCGAATCATCCCAAGATCGTGGTGAGGCTTTTGGTAGAGGAGCAATTTCACTGATTTGCCGAGCGGTGGAATTTGAGGGCCATGAAACATAATTTGCCCAATATTATTTTACTTCTCAAGCAATAGTCACCTGCTAAAATAGCATAAATGAAACGAAAGGCCCTTGAGGAATTGTTGAAGTGGAAGAGTCGCTCTGGCCGCAAGTCATTGGTATTGCGTGGGGCGCGGCAGGTGGGGAAATCGCATTT
>CALFPA010000005.1 GCA_937919825.1 uncultured Spartobacteria bacterium
ACTGCGTCATCCACATGCTCGAGCACATGAGTGAGAAAGATGTTGTCGAATTTTTCTACGAGCTTGAGGGTTTCGAACATTCCTTCGATAAAACGAACATTTTTTGGCAGGCGCGTCTTGGCCTCCTCAATTGCAAGATTTGATGCTTCGACACATGTGAGGGTATCGAAAAGACATAGCAGGCGCTTGGTGAAATCTCCCTTGAAACTTCCCAACTCCAAAGCATTTCCAGAAACAATCGATGGCTGGAATGCCTTGATCATGTAGTGGTGCATCACATCGAAGTCGAAATTATAGGCGTATTTACGCCCAACTCCGTCATCGAATTCTTTGTTGAAATCCCTTTTCGTGTTCATGTGTTTTTTAATGGCAAACTCATTTTGACGTAGCCGCTTTTCCCAGTTCCAACCGACTGGAACCCTAGTTTTACATAAAATGCAGAAGCTTTCATATCCTGCTCGCTCACTTCCAGAGACAGTTCAGCAAGTCCGTATGCAAATGCTGACGCAATGCATCTTTGCATAAGAATTGATCCAACCCCCCGCCCTTGGAAGTCATCGCAGACACTCACACTGGAGATAAAACCTTCGATTTTATCGGAGTTTCTAATGTAGGCGGTAACAAGGCCGACCAAACGCTCTTCTTCCCATGCTTCAAATCGATCGGCCAATTTCGCCATTTTTTTTGCATAGTCGCTCAAATTGACCCTCGAAGAAAGTGACGGAATAAATCTCGAATCACATTCAAAAAGATGCTTTTCGATATCCCTAAAATCCGATGTATCGGTTTGAATGATAGGGGTATTCATATCTCAAGAACCGCCGCTCCGAATCCATACTTCCCAAATTCATTTCCATTGTAGAGTAGATATGTCTGACCGCCCGATTGACAGATACCGGGATAACACATCATGTCGGAATCCCATGAACCGGACTCTTGAGATATGGCAATCGAATCATCATCGCGTTCCCAATGAACCATGTCCCTAGATTGGGCATGCCCAATACGATATCCGCGAACTGGGTTGGTGCGAAAATCCACAGAATGGCGAAAACAAAAAAACATATGGTATACCCCATCAATCTTTATCACACACGGCAACGCTTGGCATTCCAACTCGCCAATCGCATCTGGAATAATGGAGACCCCTTCAGCGGTTTTTCTCCAAGAGACTCCATCAGATGAAATCGCGTGGCCGATCTTGTAGGTTCTTTCAGGAACTCCCCCCTCCTCATAGGTCTGCCACCCTTTTCCAAAAATATACCACATGTGAAAATCATCTCCCTCCTTGAGCACAAAACCATCGCCCACCAGGCAAGGCTCTTGCAAGGATGTGGTTAAAACCGGCCCGCTCCCCAGCCTTTGGAAGGACTCGCCACCATCTTTGCTAAACGCCAATCCAATGCCAGTTTCGACGGATACGGAAACTCTTCGACTCCATCCGCATGTATAACCCAGCAAGTTATTTCCGTCTTTCACCACATTCATCGGAAAAATTCCGTGTTCGTCAAAACAACCCAAGCCACCCCTCTCAATCACAGGCCGCTTGGAAACACGCAACACTTTTGAAAAATCTGGCGTGAAATCGACAAAAGCAACTTCGCTTAGGAATTTGCCGTTCTTGGAGTCAACCGCTCTGGTGGAGAAAAAGACCCGCACATGGCTTTCAAAAACCACTGGCTGCGGGGATTGTGCAAAGCCTATGAAGCCTTCCGGCAAACGATGCTTGGAAAGGTCGAAAATCATCCCAAGTTTACGCCATCTCATATTAGGCTTCCTTCCAACTCAGCGGCGCCAAAGCCCCAGCGGCCCACGGAATCCCCAAGATAAAACATGAAAATTTTCCCGTTGATCTTTGCGAGATGTGGGTAACTCACCATTTCGGAATCCCACCCTTCCTCAGATGGCAGCAAGCCCGCTTTGGCATCATCGCGAGTCCAATTCTGCAAATCGGTGCTGTATGCATAGCCAATTCGGTAACCCCGCGATGCGTTCCGATAGTCGCGACCATGCCGATAGCAGAAAAACATGTGGTATTTTCCTGCGGAAAAAAACACATCCGGACTGGCTTGCGCTTCCTCTTCACCCAAGGCATCGGGAATGAGATTCTTTCCTATTTTTTCCCAATCGAAGCCATTCCGTGAGACGGCGACACGAATTTTATAAACCGGTTCTGGTCGCCCGTTGTCGAGAACCCATTTTTTCCCCGCTATGTAGAATAGGTAAAAAATCCCATTAAAACGTCGAATCTTGGGGCCACTTAATACAAATGGTTCGTCCAAGGTATATGATAGGACTGGACCACGCCCGCATTTTTCGTATGTCGAACCTCCGTCTTTGCTAATCGCCAACCCAATAGCAACATTGAATGGAACGGACTCACAACGAGTCCACCCAGCGTAGTATAGCAGAACATCACTCCCGTGGCGTATCGGAGAAACCGGATAAATCCCAAACTCGTCAAAATCCCCATAACTCCCATGCGTAAGCACCGGTGAGTCAGATACACGCAGAATTCGATGAATATCCTTTTTATCAAGGTCCAGCCAAGCAGAATTGCTGACATAACTCCCGTTCGCATCCGGTGCTGGTCGACACGAAAAGAAAACTCGAACGAAATCATCAAATTCCAAAGTTGCTGGACCTTGGGCGAACTCTTTCAACCATGGCCTACCTGCATAATCTCTTGGATCAAAGATTCTCCCGATTTTCTTCCAGTTAAACATGCAATATCTTTTAAGAAATTCGTCGAATCACTCCACAGAAAACCCTTTTTGAATTTGTTTTAGCGTGAACTCTTTCGAGTTGAACATCAAAACATCAATAATCGAAAGCCAAGGCACAAACGGATTCCCACTTTGTAGATATTCAAAAGGCAAGGCCGTCAAGAACTTCAAAGCGATTCCCTTTGCAGCAAAATCCTCCCTGGAATAAAGCTCCATGCCTCCCACGGGATTCACATAGGAATCGGCGCCGAGGGCTTTGCAAATCGCTTGGACTCGCTCGCCGGCTTTTAGCGAATGGTTGCAATCAATGGTGGATGAAACCACCAAAGGTGTTCGAATCCCCAAAAACTCGCAGACCGATTGGATTGAAGCGAAAATATAGTCGAAAAGATTTGAGGCTGGGTTCCGAATGATTCCCTCCAAAAGCGGCATCACGGAAGAAAATTCCGGCGCTTTGCGATAAGCCTCCCGAAAACGATTCAACAAATCCTCCCGCTCAAAAGAATCGGCCAAAAACCTCTGATTCACATCCAAAAAATCCGAATCCTTTCGCAGAGGCAGACTGAACCCCGCTTCTGCACCATTC
>CALFPA010000006.1 GCA_937919825.1 uncultured Spartobacteria bacterium
TCCTTCGTAAAAACGGGCGGCATGATTTTCTGGGAAACTGGAAGACCAACCTCCCGACCTGGACGCACAACGGATTGAATCACACATTCCTCTTCGAGAAGTGATTTTAGAACCTGTCTGCCAACAAATCCAGTCGCGCCGGTGAGGAGAATGCGCTTTGGAACTAATCGATGCATAAATAAGGCACTGCCGTAACAAATTTCGTTCCTCTGGAATGCAGGTGATCATTCTGTTTTTGGACTTCCGTAGCAATGTTCCACGGCAGGATGACCAAAAAATCGAGAGAAGCGTTTTCTAAAACCTCGGGCGTGAGGATTGGAATATGGCTGCCGGGCAGGAATTTTCCCTGTTTGGCGGGGGCCGCGTCGCAGACAAACGGGAGCAGGTCGGGTTTGATGCCGGCAAAATTCAGAAGGGTGTTGCCTTTGGCGGCGGCTCCGTAGGCGGCGACTTTTTTACCGGCCCACTTTTGTTCAAGCAGGAAGGTAAGGAAGTCGTCTTTCACCCTTTCGGCGCGAGATTGGAACGCACGGTAGGTTTCGAGCGTGAGAAGCCCGCTGGATTTTTCCTCGGCGAGAATTCGTCCCGCACTGGGTTCGAGTTGGCGGTCGTCGGCAGCGTGGCAGGCATAAACCCGAAGACTGCCGCCGTGGGTGGGAAGTTCCTCCACATCCCAAACCTTGAGCCCGGCGTGCTTGAAAATCCGCGTCACCGCCTGGAGCGAGAGGTAGGAGAAATGCTCGTGGTAGATGGTATCGAATTGATTCTCGGCGATCAGACGCAAGAGGTGCGGAAACTCCAGCGTGATGGTGCCGCCAGGCTTGAGAGCGGCTTTCAGGCCTCGGGTGAAATCGTTGATGTCCGGCACATGGGCGAAGACATTGTTACCGATGATCAGGTCGGCTTGGCAACCGTCGGCGGCCAGTTCGTTGCCAAGCCGCTCAACAAAAAACTCGCGGAGCACGGGGATTCCAAGCGTCTCGGCGGCTGCCGCGGTGCTTGCGGTGGGTTCGATCCCAAGGCACGGAATGCCGGTGGCGAGGAAGTTTTTCAAAAGGTAGCCATCGTTCGAGGCAACCTCGATCACTTGGCTGGAAGGCCCAAGGCCGAGGCGCTTGGAGATCATTTCGGCGTAGCTCTTGGCATGCTCGAGCCACGAGGTCGAGGTGCTGGAGAAGTAGGCGTAGTCAGAGTCGAAGAGTTCTCCGGCATCCGCGTAATCCTCGGTTTGCACAAGCCAGCACTGGTCGCAGACCAGCACGCGGAGCGGGTAGTATTTTTCCGGCTTCACCAAATCCTCGGCCGTGAGGTAAGCGTTTGAAGGCGGAGCGAAGCCGAGATCGAGGAACAGGTGCTCCAACGGGGCTGAACAGTTGCGGCAATTCACAACGGCACTCCTGAAAAATCAGCTCCCAGCATCGGGTGTCCCAGATCCCTTGGCGAGATGTTTGAAAGGTCGTGCGGCCAGGGAATGGCAAGCATCGGGTCTTGAGGATTGAGGGCTCGCTCCAAGTCGGAGTCGTAGGCTTCCGAGTGGAGATAGATCAACTCGCTGTCGGGTTGAAGAGTTTGAAATCCATGAGCGAATCCGGGGGGGATCAGCAACGCCCGCAGATTGGTCGCACTCAATTCCTCGGCATGCCATTGAAGAAAGGTCGGCGAGTCTTTTCGCACATCCACGGCAACATCCCACACCGCCCCTCGGATGCAGGAAACGAGCTTGGCTTCGGCTTTCGGCGGAATTTGAAAATGCATCCCTCGCACGGTGCCGCTGGTTGCAGTCGCCGTGTGGTTGATCTGGCGGATTGGCCATACCCAACCGGCGGCGGCAAGTTCCTCCTGGCAGAAAAGCCGCGAGAGAAATCCGCGGTCATCGCCGATTGCCTTGCGTTGGATCACGCAGAGGCCCTCGAGCCGTGTGGACTGGATTTCAAACCTGCTCATGCTGCGGAGAAAAAGGCTTCGATGTCTTCCTCGCAGAGCGCACGGGCATCTTCTCCAGACAACTGACGCCGATACCAATGCATCGTGCGTTCGACAGCCGTTTGAAGATTCCATACCGGCGCTACGCCTAGGAGTTCACGGGATTTGGAGTTGTCCAAGGCCAATGTTTTCGCCTCATGGAGTTCATCGCGCTTGATTCCCCAATCCACTTCGCCCCGTTCAAATGCCGACCGCGCGATCTCCACCACATGCCGAACGGTGGCGATGTCCTCGCGGCCGGGGCCGAAATTGAAATCCGTGGCAGCCGATGGATTTTGAAAAATCGTTTCAGCCAAGCACAGGTAGCCGCAGAGTGGCTCCAGCACATGTTGCCAAGGCCGCGTGGCCTCGGGATGGCGGACTTCCAATGTTTCGCCCGCGCTCCAAGCGCGCACGGCATCAGGCAAAATGCGATCTTCCGACCAATCCCCTCCGCCAATCACATTTCCCGCACGGGCTGCGGCGAGGGCCTTGCCGTTGGGGGAATAAAATGAATGCCTGTAGGCCCCGACAACCATTTCCGCAGCGGCTTTGCTGGAGCTGTAGGGGTCGCAGCCCCCGAGGGCATCGTTTTCCAAAAAAGCCCGCCCTTGCTCGCCGTTGCGATACACTTTGTCGGTCGTCACCACGACCACGGCCCCAACCGTAGCGCACGCACGCGCCGCTTCGAGCAGGTGGAGCGTGCCACTCACATTGGTGGTAAAAGTTTCCACCGGCTCGCGGTGGCTCCGACGAACAAGCGGCTGTGCCGCCAAATGAAACACGATTTCGGGCTGGAACGAGGGGAGATGACTTTTCAACGCATCCGCGTCCCGCACATCCGACCAGCGGCTCTCAAGAAAGTCTCCGATGCGCGCCAATTCAAAAAGATTCGGGCGGGTCGTAGGGCGCAACGAACAGCCTACAACTTCAGAACCCAAACGCTCCAGCAGCAAACACAACCACGACCCCTTGAAACCGCTGTGACCCGTTACGAAGACCCTCTTGCCGTGCCAGAAAGCGGGATCGGGTTTGCGCGTCGTCATTTCCAGATTTTCCAAGGCGCGTTGCCGCTTTCCCACAACTGCTCCAGATGGATTTTTTCGCGAAGCGTATCCATCGGTTGCCAGAATCCCTCATGCTCAAATGCCATGATCTCACCGCGCACGGCCAAATCGGCCAACGGCTTGCCTTCCCAACTCGTCCCGTCGCCCTCGATAAAGTCCAAGCATTTCGGGGAAAGCACAAAGTAGCCGCCATTGATCATGCCACCATCCCCGGGCGGTTTCTCCGTGAAGGCCGTAACAAGATGGGCCTCATCGCACTCGATGGCTCCATACCGCCCTGGCGGACGAACGGCTGTCACCGTGGCAAGGCGTCCATGCGATCGGTGGAAGCGAATCGAAGCGGCGATATCCACATCCGAAAGTCCATCCCCATAGGTAAAACAAAACGCCTCTGCGCCCTCGACATACTCCGCCACACGCTTCAATCGTCCGCCGGTAAGCGTTTTCTCTCCAGTATCCACAAGCGTCACCTTCCATGGCTCGGCATTTTTGTGATGCACATCCATCCGGTTGTTGGACATGTCGAAAGTCACATCGGACATGTGCAGGAAATAATTCGCGAAGTATTCCTTAATCATGTAGCCCATATAGCCGCAGCAAATCACAAAATCATTAACCCCATGGGCGGAATAGAGTTTCAAAATATGCCAGAGAATCGGCTTCCCTCCGATTTGAACCATTGGTTTCGGGCGGTTTTGAGTTTCCTCGGAAATCCGGGTTCCCAGACCACCTGCAAGAATCACGGCTTTCATTTTGCAAAGCCTTTCCAGATGTCATTCAGGGAATGGTCTCTGAT
>CALFPA010000007.1 GCA_937919825.1 uncultured Spartobacteria bacterium
TTGTCTCGTTCGCGTAGGGGTCCGGATTCGGCGTGGGAGCCGGGGTCGAGGCGGGCGCGGCGGGTTTGTCTTCGGCAAAGATGGAGAGGGGCTGGATGGTCATGGCGCCGAGAATCGCGAGGGCGAGTATGGTTTTATTCATATGTTTTTAGGTTATTTTTCAAAAAGAGTTTTGGTTAATTCATTCCAAGCCGTTTCCTCAGCGGCTGAAGCACCGTCTGGAAGGGTGGTCCCACATGCTTGGCCTCGTGATCGACATAAAGGGTCGGGCAGGAGGGATTGTCGCGTTTGAGTTGACGCCATTCTTCGTAGGACTTTTCGTAAGCTTCCACAGCGGCCCTGGCAGCGTTTTCATCCAACGGTTTTTTGTTTATTTGTTCATCAGCCAACATCATCTGAATCCGCCAAAGTTGTTCGATGACTTGGTATTTGATTCGTCCGTAGGTCGTTGACACTCGCATGAAGTCGGTGTCGCGGGGATTTTTCAATGTGATGCCGGCAGCCAGCTTTTCGGCTTCTTTCCACATGTCCACCGCTTGGACCTTTTCGGCAATGCACTCCTGCGCTTTGCCTTTTTTTACCTGGTGGGAGACATCGACGGCCGTGAGGTAATGATCCCGGCACCACCAATCGGACACAGGAACGATCCTGCTCTGTTGCCCCAGAAAGGTGGCGTCCGTCGCCAGCATGACCAGCTTGCGGAAATCTTTCAGCTGCTGATTCTTCAGGCCGAGCGTCTCGGCGGCATACTCGTTGAAGTAGAATTCCTCCGACTTTTCCGGATCCATGGTCCACTTCCGCAACACATATTCGCTGATGTCGTTCCAAAGTTCGTTGCTGATGTAGGGGCCGACCCATCCATCACCCCAGCACCAAATCCACACGCCTTTGATTTTCTCGTCGTCGAGCAGGTCGCACAAGCCTTTGGGTTGCTTCATTTCCTCCCACCCTTCGATAATGCCCTTCCCGATGTAGTAGGGACTCGAACAACGACCATAAAGGCCCGCTTGGTTCACAGAGACTTCCACGATCTGCTGGTGCTTGCCATGTCCCAGCGTGGTATTGAAATCGAGGGCCCGGACGAAGTCGTGATTCACATGCTTGATGGAAAAGATCAGCTTTGGGTGGGGTTCCACCGCATTGGTCGCCCGGAGATACCAATCCAACCGGGTGTGCAACATTTCAAAATCCCAAGTGCGATAGATCAGGAGTTTGTTGCGCTTCACGCAGACCTCCTCGCGAAGGAGATTCATGAGAATCGCGTGCTCCTCCGGGTTATTGACCGGCGTTGTCCCGCGATGGAACGGCGTGTCGTGCAAATAGGTCTCCCCAAAACGCAAGGTGAACCCGGGCAGGTCGGGATAACGGGTAAAGAGTTCGTCGATCTGCGCACGCATCACTTCCTGCGTCCGCTCCGAGCGGATCGAGAGTTTCCCATCGACCTTCATCTCTTCGCCGTATTTCTTCCACAGCGACTCCGGAACAACCAAAATATCGGTAAATGGATAGAGCGGCATTCCGTGCTGGCGGGCATACTCTAGATCCAAGAGGACGCTATGGGCGTGCCGTTCGATCCACATCCGTTCCGCGCTCGGTTCGGCGATCAGTCCTGGAAACGCTTTGTCGTAGGTCAGGCCGCACTGCGGGCTTAACTTGGGAATCTGCCCGTTGTAGCCCAGTTGTTTCAGGTATCCGGGCTCATCGTAATGCGTCACAAACTGCGGCTCGCCCGGATTGTGGTAAACCATGTTGAAGAGCAGCGGGAAGCGCCGTTCTTTTTCCGAATTGGAAAAGCCAGAGGACACGCTGCATAGGAGCATCATGCCAACCACGCAGAAGCTTAATGCTGCGCTACGGAACCAATGGTTTTTGTTATTCGATTGCAGTTTATGAGGCATTGCTTGTTGGGGCGTTAGGGCTTGGAGGGGGATGGGTTTCTCCAGTCGTTTTCCGGTGTGTAGTTGGGATTGAGGGTTGCCATTTTTGATCCGCTGTCTTGGCGCCACTGCTCGAGCAGGTGGGAGAGTTTAGCGACGAGTTCGGGTTTTTCGGCGGCGAGGTCGCGGGATTCCCCGATGTCCTCGCGCAGGTTGTAGAGTTCTTTTTTTCCGGTTTCGAAAACTTCGATCAGTTTGAAATCCCCGGCGCGGATGGCTCCGGATGGACCCATGGTGTTGATGTGATGGTAATGCGGCAGATGGAAGTAGATCGCATCGCGACCGGTGGCCGAAGAGTCGCCTTCGAGGAGGGGCACGAGATTCACACCATCCACATGCTGATCTGGCAACATCGGCTGGTTGGCCAGGGCGAGCACTGTGGGGAACAAGTCCGTGCTGACCACGGGCTCTGAAATCCGTTGGCCAGGCTTGATTTTGAGGGGATAGTTAATGATGAGAGGTTCCCGAATCCCTCCCTCGTAGAGCCAAGCCTTGCCGGCGCGCAAAGGTCGGTTGCAGGCCGGAAAGCCTTTGCCAGGGCCCGTTGAAAGCCCCCCGTTGTCTGAAAAGAAGATAATAATCGTGTTTTCCCTCAACCCGAGGCGGTCAAGTTCTGCGATGAGTCGCCCGACATTTTCATCGAGGCTTTCCACCATGGCGGCATAGGCAGGGTTCGTTTGGCGGCGCTGCGAAAAGCTCTGATGCTCGGCATCCGCTTCGCCAGCAAGCTTGTCGAGTCCGAGCTTCTTTGCCTTGGCCGTGTATTTGGCGAGCTTGTCTTTGCGGGGCTGGATCGGCGTGTGAACCGTGTAATACCAGAAATTCAGGAAGAACGGCTTGTCGGCATTTTGCTTGATGAAGTCGATCGCCTTGGTGGTCAGTGCATCGGTGAGGTAGTCGCCGTCCTTGCCGTCCTCCATACCGCGAACATCGGTGTCGGGATGCTGTTTGCTCTTGTAGGGAAAGTGGTAGGACCCAGGCTGACCCGCTTTCTGGCCGCCGATATTGATGTCGAATCCATGGTTTTCAGGATAATGCGCGTTCCCTTTTTCAGTGTGGCTTTGGAGGTGCCATTTGCCGATGTGAGCAGTCTTATAACCTGCTCGGCGCAGGGCTTCGGCAAGAGTGGTGTCTTCGGAGGCAATATTGCCGGCAACTGGCGGCGGAGTGAGCTTGTGCGTTTTACCATAGGGCCCGCGGGACCCTGCGAGGTAGCTCATGCCGATGCGACTTGGATATTTTCCGGAAAGGATGCTGGCTCTGGTCGGCGAGCACACGGGACTGGCCGCATAGGCGTCGGTGAAAAGCGCTCCGCTCTTGGCGAGGGCATCGAGATTCGGCGTCTCGTGAAAGGTGGCGCCGTAGCATCCGATATCGGACCAACCGAGGTCGTCCACGAGGATCAAAACAACATTCGGCGGGCGCTCGGCCGCAGGCGATGTCAGCGAAATGCTGAAAAGGCCGATCACGATTAAGAGAAATGGGCGGTTTTTTTTCATGGGAGAGGATGGCGCTGCGACTCAGGATTTGCTGGGGATGGCGGTGAAAGAGATCGATTTGAGGCTGGCAGTCTCGAGATTGCCCTCGAGGCATCCCACGCTGACTTTGTATTTTCCGGGCTTCGGAAAATTCAGCCAACCGATGGGAAACGACTGATAGTTGTGGGAGGCGTTCTGCTGATTTTGGATGGCCTCGCCGCCCTCCACAGCCACGCGCCAAACGAGGCGGTTCTCGCCGGTATAAGTGAGATCCACCAGATAGTCGCCGGGTTGGATCACATTGACCTCCCAAGTGGCGCTGCCGCCGGGTTCCCATAGGGAGATTTGTTGGCAGTGCCTCCATTCGCCGAATTTTTCCATCCACCTTTTGTTTTTCTTGGTGGCCCCCGTGGCGTTGGCAAAATCCGAAAGGATCTCGGTGGTGGCTTCGGGATCGAGGGCGAAGCAGGGGTCCACCTCGGGCTTGCCTTGCAGGTTCACTTGGATCACGGAAACCAGTTTCTCGGGTGCCTTGGGTGGCAAGGTGAAAGAGGTCCAGCCGTTTTCCGTGTGATGGGTGAGCGTTTCCGGCTTCGCGCCGTTGAGGAGTTTGGCGGACTTGATGCCGGTCTTGAGGCCCGGCAGATGGAGTTTGCCCGAGGCGGGCCACTTGAAGACGGAGAGAAACAGGGTGTTGTTTTTCACCGTGAGATCGCCCCATGGCAGGGCGTGTTTCCATGGCGAGGGGGCGGTGTCATAGACAACCTGCGGGTAGCGGCGGATCCACTCGCCGGCTGCGCGCAGGGATTCTGCCGCGCGTTCCGGAACCGAGCCGTCACCGCGTGGCCCGATGTTGAGCATGTAGGTGCCGCCCCGCGCGACGGTGGCGATCAGGCACTCGAGGATGGTTTTCGGGGTCTTCCAGTTTTCATCATACCAAGCAAAGGACCACGAGTCGTTGGTGGTGTCCACGGTTTCCCAGAGGCCTGCCTGGTTCTCAACTGGCACCTCCATGTCGCCGAGGGAACGGTAGTCGCCGAGTCCGTGCCCGGCGCGTCCGCAGATCATGGCATTGGGCTGGTTTTTGCGGACCACGGCCACGAGTTCCTCCACACATTTCTTGGGAATTCCGCCGGGCGTGTCGAACCAGACGATTTCGATGGGGCCGTATTCGGTGGTGATTTCCTCGACTTGAGGCCGGCATTTTTTGGCGAAGTAGTCGTCGAATGACGCGGGCTTTCCTTCGGCATCAGTGCTGGGGCCTCGGCCGCCGCCGGGGAATGTCCAGTCCTGGAAGTGGGAGTAGTAAACCCCGAAACCCAGCCCCTCTTCCTTGCAGGCCTCGGCGAGTTCCTTCATCGGGTCGCGCTTGTAGGGCGTGGCCTTGACCACATTGAAGTCGTTGGACTTCGAGTCATACATCGCAAAGCCGTCGTGGTGTTTGCCGGTGAAAACGATGTATTTCATGCCGGCGTCTTTCGCGAGTTTGGCGATGGCCTTGGCGTCGAACTTGTCGGGTTGGAAGCCGGCGGCGAGCTCCTTGTATTCTGGAACTGGAATGCCGGCCATGCTGCCGTGCATGATCCACTCGCCGATGCCGTAGTGGGTCTTGTCTTTGTATTTATTGCCGATGTCGGAATAGAGCCCCCAGTGGACGAACATCGCGTAGTTGCCTTGATCAAATAGCTGGCCGCGCTCGGCATCGTCAGCGCGGAGTTTGACGACGGATTCGCCCCACAATTCATCCATTTCCTCGGACCAGGCTGAGTAGGAAAAACCAAAGGTGACGAGTGCCAGGAGGCAAGTTTTTACGAGTTTGTGCGTCATTTTTAAGAATGCGTAGAGGGACGGAGCTTACGGATTGGGAACGCCACCGAGCGGGATGGCGGCGTTGGCGTAGGTGTTGTTTTTATCGGGTGCCGGAACCGACTTGGGGTGGCTGACCAGAAAATTGTTTTCATCGACGAGGTTGATGTAGGCATGCGTGGCTTCCGGCGGGAGGGTGGCTTTGACCGCGCCGTTGTCGATCGTGCCAGATGCGCGGAACCACTCCTCGGTCTTTTCGCCGGGGTGGATCGCGTAGATCACATCCGCGCGGACGACGCGGGCGCCGTTTTCCTGGAAGGTCGCAGTGACCGTGTGGCCGTCCACCTTGTGCCCTGTGACGGTGGGGACTTTCTCTTTGTTGGGCAGCGCGAATTTGCATTCGGAATTCCAATAAGGAAGGCTCGCTTTCATCTCGCCGAGGATTTCGGTGAGGCGGGCATTCAGTGCGGCGGCTTTTTCCGGCATTTCGCCGGCGAGGTTGTTCGCCTCCTCGAAATCCACGCGCGCGGCCTTGCCGTTCTTGGTTTCGGTGAGCCTGTAGAGTTCGAGCGGCGGCACTGTTCCGCTTTGGGTTTCGTAGTTGCGGATGAGCTTGAAATCCCCTGTGCGGATCGTGCTTTGGAAGGAGGTGGAGCCACCATGCGGGTAATGCCAAACCATCTCGGCGCGCGGCTTGCCGTGTTGATCCCGCACGAGCGAGGGATCACCCACCGCTCCGGTGAGCAGCGGAAGGAGATCGGCGCCGTCGAGGTTTTTCCCATCCGGCTTCGCGATGCCGGACATCGAGAGAATCGTGGGATAAAAATCGAGGCCGTTGACCAAGACATCGCTTTCCTTGCCAGCGGGAATGCCCGGGCCGGCAACGAGGAACGGCACGCGCACGCCACCTTCCTTGGGTGACATTTTGCCTTTGTCGAGCGGGGCGTTGTCGGTGATCACCTCATTGTAAGACCCCTCCATGCCGCCATTGTCGGAGGTGAAGAAAATGTAGGTGTTGTCGATGAGCTTGTGCCCCGGATTGCGCGGGTCGTCGGTGGTTTCGAGGAACTCCACGAGTTGGCCGACATAGTGGTCCAGCGTTTCCACCATGGCGCAGTAGTAGGGATTTTTCTGGCCCTCGAGCGTCCACTCGCCGGGATCGGTCGGGAAATCCACGCCGAGCTTCTTGCAGTATTTTTCTAGGAGCGGCTTGCTGCGGGAATAGATCGGGGTGTGGACGAGCCAGGTCGCGTAGTAGAGGAAAAAGGGCTTGGCCTTGTTGGTCTCCATGAACTCCAGCGCGGCAGTCGTTACCGGGTCGGTGGGAAAGCCCTCGGCATCGAGGCGGTAGGGATCGTCGGGTTGGTCGGTGGCGAAATCTTGGAGGCGGTTTTTCATGCCGGACTGCACCCCGCGGGCATCGAAGCCGATGCGGTGCGAGGTGAAGTCGAAGCCTTGGTCCAACGGGCCGGGAAACGAGTAGTGGTCCTTAGCCATATGCCATTTTCCGGTGTGCCCGGTGGCGTAGCCGTGCTGACGGAGAATCTTGGCGAGCGTGAGTTCGTTCTCCGGCATGCGGCCGCTATACCACGGGGTGACCAAGGTCGCGTTGATCGGTGCTCCCGGCGGTTCGCCACCCACGACATGGGTTTTTTGGGCGCGGGCGGGGTGATTGCCGCTCATGATCGCACAACGACTCGGAGAGCAGGTGGGCGCAGCCGAGTAGCCGTCTCGGAAGAGGACGCCGCGCTTGGCGAGCGCGTCGAGGTGCGGCGTTTCCATCGGGCTCGGCTCGTCGATGTCGTAGCACTTCACATCTTGCCACCCGAGGTCGTCCACAAGCATGAGAACGATGTTCGGGGCAGGCGCGGCGTGGGCGGGAATGGCTAGGCCGATGCCAAGGCCAAGGACTGCAAGCGTGTGTTTGATCATATGGTTTTTTAGATGAAAGATGGATTTGGCGGGGTTTGGATTTTCAAAAAATCGGACGCTTTATTGGGCACCCGGGGTGTCCTTTCTCACATTCACGAGCACAACGCCACGAGAGTTGACGCTGGAGCTGAAGGAATCCCCAAAGACTCCCAAATCCTTCTGACGCCAAAGGTCCCGGATCTTGTGCTCTCCTGTGATTCCAAGGTCGGCCCATGCGATTTTGATCTCCTCTGTTTTGTCGCCCCTGTTGAACAAGCCGACAGCTTGGGAACCGTCCTCCATGGGCTTCATCCAGACTTCGAGATCTCCATCCTTGTGCACGCGCTGAACCTGCTTCCCCGCTGGATCCTGGTTCACCTCGATTACCTCGTCGTTGGTCAGCAGGCTCATTGTGAAGTCGTCGAGCTGATCGATGTAGCAACTCAGCAACAGGGGGTTGGACTGCAGGCACCACATACTCATCTGCGTGTATTGCTCGTCTGGGGTCAATTTTGTCTTTTTCGGGGGGGCATTGAAGCGGTTGGGGCGGCCGCGCATGCCCACTTGTAGCATGTCCATATCATTCCAATGGCCGGGGAGATGGATTTCTCCAACTTGCCTTTGCCCCAATTCGCGAGGCGGGGGTCGGTCTTTTTCCCTTTGCCCAGATACTTTGAACCCTCCGGTCCGATGCCGTAGCAGAGCGTGTGCATCATGACGCCGATGCCATTCGCCTTGAGCTTGTCGATGAAGGCCTTCAAGTCCTCCTCGCCGCGCGGGAAGACCTTCGGGTTCACCGAAAACGAGTCACGGTCTTGGATCCAATACTGCCCGCGCCAGGTGTCGGTGTGCATGTAGACGCGCTTGGCATTCATTTTTTTCGCGTAATCGATGAGTGGATCGAGGTCCTCGGGCTTCTCGGCGCTGATCATCAAATGCGTCATGTCCTCGGCATTCTTCTTCCACTCCTCGGCCCATTGCTTCGCGCGTTCGTAGGTCCACTCGCCCTCGATGTTCGGGCGCGGCACTTTTTCCTCGGTCCAGATGCGGAGCAGCGTCTCGTTGTGCTCCTCCTCGTTTTGCGGAACGAAAAGGGCGAAGCCACCGAGCGGGTCGTTCTCGCCGCGTTGCCAGAAATACGGCCAGGTGGCCCTGCAGTAGAATTGCGAAGTTTCGTTAATGCCACCCGTGAGGCACATGTAGTCGAACGGAACGAGCTCCGGATAAATCTTGGGTTGGAAATTCATCACGAAATTCAAGGTCGGTTCCGTGCCTATCGGCACATCCTCGATTTTTTCGAGGCGGAAGGAGATGAACCGGTCGCCGGCATTCACCGCGAGGGTCACGCGGGTCTTGTCCCCGGCGGTGAGAATCAGCTTGCCGTCTTTGGATTCGGACGAAACGAACGGGATAGTTTTCTCGCCAGCGCCCGTGCCGGTGGTCATATAAAAACCTGGGCCTGGATCCTTTGTGCGGAGCAGGTTCGTGCCATTGCCGATCGTGTAGGAGGCCGGCTTGCCGGCGGCTGACAACGAGAGGGTCACATTGCCGCCCTTGATCGTCTGCGCGCCCGATCCGTCCTTGCCGGTGTCGGTGGCGGTGATTTTCTGGGGTGGTGTCGGAGGTTTGCAGGACGCGAGGAGAAAAAGTCCCGCAGCAAGGATTAGGAGCGATCGTTTCATGGTTTGGTTTTTGGATGGAATGGGCGGTCGAGGGAGACGATCACGACGGTGTCGTGCGGGTCGATGGCGGTGCCTGGCAGGGTGAGATTCAGGTTCGGACCTTCCTGGGCAAAAGCGATCTTGGTATCGGCTGCTTTGGGCGAAAGGAATGAGACGCTTGTGGCTTTTCCCGGCAGTCCCTCGACGAAGAGTTTTCCGTCTTTGGGCCACTTCATCACATGCAGGTAGAGGGATTTCCCGTCCTTCGAGAGGTTCGCATCGCCCCATGCCGGGCGGGCGGGCAGCGGATTGGGCTGGGTGCCGTAGATCGATTCGCCGTTGTCTTTGATCCACACGCCGACGCCTTGGAAAAGCTCGAGCGCCTTGGGATCGACCTTGCCGTTGCCCATCGGGCCGAAATTCAGGAGGTAGTTTCCGCCGCCACAGACCGTGTGGACGAACCGATGGATGATTTCCTGGAGGGTGTGGTAGCGCACCGCGCCGTGGGCCTTGTAGCCATACGAGGTGCTCACGCTGTCGGGCGACTCCGTGGTGAGGGAGAGTTTGTGGGGTGGCACCTCTTTGTCCTCGAGCGAGACATAGTCGAAAAACTCCAGTTGCCCAAGCTTCCACTCCTCCTTCGGCCAGTAAAGAAGGCGTGAGTTGACGAGGCAATCGGGGTTGTTTTTGCGGACGATTTCCAAAAACCGCCTGCCCTGCTCGGGTTTCATCTCCGCCGGAGTGTCGAACCAAAGCAGGTCGATCTGGTAGTTTTTCATCAACTCCTCGACCTGCGGATACGCTTTCTTGGCGAGGTAATCGTCCATGGTCTTGTTGTTCGCCACGAAGTCGGCGGGAAGTTCGGGGTGGATTTTCTGAATGGCGTCCGTGTTGGGAAACGGCGCACCCGGTTCGCTCCAATCGAAAGCCTGCGAGTAGTAGACACCGAACTTCAGTCCGTGGCGGTGGCAGGCCTGCTCGAGTTCCTTGATGATGTCGCGCCGGAAGGGCGTGCCATCGACGACATTGTAATCCGTGACGCCCGACTTGAAGAGTGCAAAGCCATCGTGGTGCTTCGAGGTGATGACGACATACCTCATGCCGGATTCCTTGAAAATCCGGGCCCACTCGTCGGCATCGAACTCCTGCGGGTTGAATTGGGAAACAACCTCGTCGCGGTATTCCTTCAACGGAATGCGGTGGGTCATCATCGCCCACTCGGCATAGGGCGGACCGTCGGAGTTGCCCTTGTATTGGCCAGCCAAGGTGGAATACGCGCCGAAGTGAATGAAGACCCCGAATTTGTCATCGCGGAACCATTTATTGAGCCGCGCCTCGGACTCCGGGGGGTGGCGCAGGTCAGCGGCAAACCGTTTTTTGAAAGAGTCCGCATGGGCCTGCTCGGGGTTGTCGGCGCTTGGCACCGCCTCGGCAACGGCGAGTCCGCAGAGGAGAGGGAGAAGCAGGGGTGCGAGGATTTTAATCACGATATTTTTGGAGGCTGTGGTCCTTGGTGGTTTAATTCCATTACTTGCCGGGCACCGCTATCGGAACCTTCTCAAATGCACCGAGCCCCAGGATCGGGTGCCGCCGCTTCCGGACACCTTTGCCCGCAGGGAGTAAACGGCGTCCGGGAGACAGGCGTCTACCTTAAGCCGGTAAATAATATTGCGGTTCTGTCCACCGGCAAAACCTTCGTGAGCGTCCAATGCGATCGTCTCGCCGTCTTGCAACAGCGCGACTTCATGAAGGTCGATTCCGTGAGCTCCCCGGTTATAGACCAGGACCACATCGTAGATTCCCGGGCCATCGATCTGTTTGCTTACATCCCAGCGCAGGTCGACCGCTTTCTCCTGAATTTGCGTTGGCTCCCAGGTGCCTGCAACAGGGATCTGCTCCAGTTCCTTACTCGTGTAGGGCCAGGACTTGCGATCGTAGTGGATGCCCAGACGATCCCAGCGCTTCGTTAAATTTTCCAGCCGTTGGACAAAGCCCACATAATCCTTACGGTCGAGCGGCGTCCAGCCGACTTCGGCACAGGCGGCAATGCGCGGGTAAACCCTGGTCTCCATGTCCACTTTCGTGGGAATCCATTCACCCCACATCTGGCAACCGAACCCTTTCACCTTTTCATAATACTCGGGGGCAAGCCCCTTGAATACGGGATCGAAACTGTAGGATCTTTGCACGGAAACACTTTGATAACCGTAGTCAAGGTAGGTGTAGGCGTCCCAGGAATTGACCACATCGTGCCCCTCACGAATCGCCCGTTCGGCCAGCTCCGGGTTGCCCTTCCAAAAATGTACAATTGCGCTGGGCGAAAGCGTGGCCGCTGAGCGCGTCTGACCGTCCTTCAGAAAGCCGTGCAGGTCATCGCCGAGAATTTCGTTCCAGCCCATCATGCGGCGGCCCTTCTTTTCAATATCGCGCGAGATGCGGTTCGTGAAATAGATCTGCACATCGGCAGACGTCTTCAACCCTTCGCGCTTCATCAGTTCCGCGATATCCTTGCTCTGCTTCCAGTGGTCGAAACGAACTTCATCTCCCCCAATATGGATCACCTCGCTCGGGAAGAGTCCAACCACCTCATCGAGAATTTCATTAAGGATGCGGTAGACGTTTTCGTCGGCGGCGTTGTAACACGGATAATGCTTGCCGAAGCGGGTGGGCACTTCGATGGGTTCGCGCTGGGTGCCCAGCTCAGGGTAAGAGGCAATCGCGGCGGACGCGTGCCCGGGCATTTCGATTTCAGGAACAATCTGGATATGAAGCTGCTCTGCATAGGCGACAATCTCTTTGACCTCTTCCTGCGTATAAAACCCTTCATGTGGCACCCCCGCAAACTTGTCGCTGTTCCAGCCGCCTACCTGCGAATCTTTCCGCCTGGAACCGATCTCCGTGAGCTTCGGATATTTTTTAATTTCAATCCGCCAGCCTTGGTCATCCGTCAAGTGCCAGTGAAAGACATTCATTTTCAGCAGGGCCATTTCATCCAGCAGGGACTTCACCACGTCCATTCCTTTGAAATACCGTGCTTCATCGAGCATGAAGCCGCGCCAGGAGAAACGGGGAGCGTCTTTAATGGTCACGCAACGAACGGTTCGCCCAATTCCCTCGTGCGGTAGCAACTGACGCAGGCTCTGCAACCCGTAGAAAACCCCGGCCGGCTTAGAGGCCCGGATCACCACCCCGCCCGGTCGCACCGTCAGGGAGTATCCCTCTTCTCCAAGATGCGCCAGCGCCGGATCCAATTTCAGGGAGATGGTGTTTTCCGCTGAATCAGAGTCGGATACAACCTGAAGCTTGAGCCCGGTCACCGACTCCAGCCAATCGGCCAGTTGTCGGCCTTTCGACTCCAAGCCAGGCGCGGCCAGAATACGGGTCTCGGCTGTAACCTCAAACTCACCGTCCTGCTGACTCATCTCAGCGGGACGGGGAATAATACTGTGCTGTGCGCACAGGCCATTGAAAGGCAGCGCCACAAGAAGGGTCGCTATGACGGTCAAGGGTTGAATCAATCGATGCATATACACTATGGGTTTTGCCTAGTTTAGAGAGGAAAATGGCGGGTTTGCGTTAGCAGAATTGAGTAGATGTTATCACTGCGATGATTGAAACGCCGCTCTGATTCTTTGAGGTGAATGAGGAATTTTTCCTTCCGGACTCCGCGAAGTTTTGCCATGCGAAACTTTGCATAACTCCAAAAAGATTCGATGCCGTTAACAACGATGAAAAGCCGAAGCAACTAAGGGCGATCAAGCCAACGATATATTCTGCGGTTCTCTGTCTAACTGTATTCATATCTATTTCTTTGTGCTATTTCGTCAAATACGCATCGGCCCAGCTGGCGTGGTCACCGCCGCCGCCATTGCCGCTGAATGAAGTTTCTCCTGTTTCCATTTATTCAGCAGCTGTCAGCTTGAAGGTGGTTTTTTGGGTTTTCCGTGTCTTCACCCAGACCACCAGATCGGTGCCGTCGACGGTTTTGTGGTAACCGAAACGGAAGTCTTTGCCGCGCGGGATATCCTGACCGTCGAGCATGAGCCCGACCGGACGACTGCCCCAGTTATTGACGACAAAGGCGGGGTTGTGGACCGGGGAGTCTCCGTTGGCGTCGAGCGTGAACTCGAGTGGGCCGGCCTCGGGGGATTGCGCGTTGAACACATAGGCGCGCTGGTTTTTGTCGTAGCCTTGGCTTTCAAATCCGGAGCCCGCGAGGGTGACTGCCGGCGCGGAGTTCCACGACTTCGCGAGCGGCACGAGGCTTTCGATCGGTTGGTCGGTCATACCGTAGAGGTAGACCGACTCGCTGCCATCCGGAGTGCGGCGGATCACGCCGCGCGAGGTGCAGAGGGAGAAATGCGAGGGTTTGTCGGAGACGAGCGCCTTGCGGCCGTCGTTGGGCAACTGGGCCACGGGCCAGTGGTTCCAGCAGGGAAACTTCGAGTAGTCCGTGCTCGCCCCAATCCCCACCGGGATGATTTTTACATCCGTCTCGTAAACGATGAATGGCCTCCACTTCGAACGGAAGTTCACGATCTGGATGTTTGCATTCTCGGGGTTTAGGAATTGGCGGGGGCCTTTGGGGTCCTTCAACTTCACAGGCGATCCGTCCTCCCACGAGTAAGTCTGGGTTTCACCGTTCTGGTTCGCGAGCGTGAGCGCCTTGAGATCCACTGTGTCCTCAGGACGCATGCCGGGCTGGTTGTAAAGTAGAGTCTCCTGCCATTCGCCGCCGGCGTTGTGATTCGTGGCGACCACATGCCGCACGGTGACGCCATCCGGGTAGATGGTGAAATACTCGTCGGACCAAAGCCCCCAGCCGGTCATCGGATCGGGGTTCAGGAATTTGCCGTCGATGCCAACCGAGGCATAGCGCGCGTGGACAACCACTCGGGCATCATTGCTCTCCAGAATCTTCGCCGTGGAAAATGCACACTTCTTGTCGGCCATGTGTTCGTAGCAACCGGTCTCGGCGCTATTCACCTCCAGGCTTTGATCGCCGGCCCAGAGGCCGTTCTCGCTGACATAGCAGGCGCCGTAATTTGTGCCGCGCCAGAAGACGACGCGGCTCGGCGACTCGTCGAAGCGCACCAGAATGTCGGGGAATTCCCCGACCCGCCAATGCCGCTCCCACTCGGGTGCGTAGTTGAGGCGTGTGTAGACCGCGCCGAACTCGCCGGGGCCTTCCGGACCGGACGGCATACGGCGGAATTGCAGGGGCTGCGCGACTTTCGGCTGAACTGCCGCATAGGCCTGCGCAACCTCGGCATCGGTGAGCGCGCGGTTGTGGATTTTTACCTCATCCAGAAGGCCGTCGAGCAGCATGGGCGAGAGGAACGACATGCTGTATTTGCGCTCCGTGCGGATAGGGTAGGTTTTTGTGTGGCTCAGGCCCATGAGGAGATCCACTCCGTTTGCAGGAGTGATCGGGCCGGTCGTTTTGATTTCGCCCTCGAGTTTTCCATTGATGAACACCTTCAGGCCCGTCGCGGCATCATAGCTGCCCGCGACATGCGACCACTTGAGCAGCGGGAGCTGGGACTTCGAATTGCACTCGATCCACTTCCCGTCCTTGGCCACATGCAACCCGAGGCGTCCATCGCCGCCGACGCCGAAAAACCAGCCCTTCTTGTGGTCGCGCTCCTGGTTGAGGATCGCCGCCCAGTTCCATGGATATTCCTGCAACGCGATCCAGCCCTCGAAGGAAAATGCCTCGCCGAGCGCCGGAGCCTTGTCGGCCAAGCGGATGAGGTGCGTCGCCTGACCGTCAAGCTTCAGGGCATTGTCAACCACGCCTTCCGCCAGTGTCGGGAACCCCTTGACCTGATCATTGACTCTGGCCATGGGTTCGGGAGCCGCCTTTGAGTTGGGGTCGCTGCCGAGGAGTTGACCGAATGACCAAACCGCCGCCGGACTCTGCGGAGGCGGCGTGCTCTGGGCGATGGCGAATGGGAGGAGCGCTCCCATGGAGAGCAACGGGACAACAATTTTCATTAGGGAAAAATGTGGGGGTTAATTCGCGGAAGTTCTCCAGGTTGGCTCGGCGAAGACGATTTTGGAGATGTCGGATCCGGGCTTGGGCTGGAGGGTGATGGTGTTGACATCGCTCCACTTGGACAGCGGGCCGTGGACGCCGTGGAAGCGCAGTCGCTCGGCGGGGATTTCGAGGGTTTGCCAGTCGTTCGAGGCCGTGATTTCAATCTCCGTTCTAAAGCGGCTTCCATCCAAGATGATCGTTTGCGGCTGGGTGCAGTAGAAACGGAGAACCATGACCGCGCCTTCGGGGGCTTTTCGTTTGGGCTCGCCGAACTGGTTGCATGTCGTGCCGGTCCGGTTGTTCAAGGGGCGGAAGCCCTTGACGCCAGCGACCTCCGCCGGGCCGACATCGCTCCACGACTCGGTGCCGTCCTCGGCATCGACGCGTGTGGCCACAGCCTTGCCGAGCTTTGCGGGGATCGCGGCGGTGAAGTCCGTGGAAATCACGATACCGCCGGGGTAGCGGATGTTGGCGAAGGCGAATAGATATTCGTCCACATTCCGCACCGGGATTTTCGCGACCCAGGTGTCGCCTTGTTTCTCGGCCTTGGCATCGAGCCAGAGACGCCCCACATTATTTGGTTCCTTGAAGCTGGTATAAACCTCGAGCGATTCGATTTTCTCGGGCGAGCTGGGTTTGATGTGCAACTCCGGCACGCCGTCGGCGTCGAGTTTGATCTCGGTGACCGGGCGAGCGGGCCAATCGATGTCCTTTCCAAGGACATGTTTTTCGAGCCAGAGCTTCGCGTTGTTTCCGAGCTTGGAAGTGTCGTGATGGGCACGGGCTTGATGGGCGAAATCCCACGGCACGCCGGGCTGGAACATTTTGAAGTTATCCTCGCCGCGTTCGTGGCCGCCGTGGTGGTCATTCGTGCCGTTCAGCCAGAGCGTCGCCGCCGTGATGTAGGGAGAGTGCGCCTCGGGGGCGACGGCGGTGAGGATCATTTCATCGGTCGGTGTTTTCGGTGGCTCGTTGTAGGGAACCTTGTATTTGAACACGCCCTTGTTGCGGTAGTAGTCAATCCAACCGCTGCCGAAGTAGGACACGATGGCTTTCACGCGCGGGTCCATACCGAGGTTCCAAATGATCGTGCCGCCGTAGGAATAGCCCTTCGCGCCGATGCGGGATTTATCGACTTCCTTCTGGGCGAGAAAATAGCTGAGTGCGCGGCGCTGCAGGGCATACCACAGGTAGTCGGGGGCCTGGGTGGGATCGGTGATTTTGGTGGGATCGAACGGCCGGTATTTTTCGGGGTTGGCGAATCCCTGATCCATGTTTCCGTAAACGAGTTCCTTCGGATACCTCGTGTATTCCGTGCGATCTTTCCATTTGCTGTTCTTGCCGTTGTAGTCATGGGCGAGCACGGCCCAGCCATCCTTCACGAAATCCATGTCGATCGCCGGCTGGCCATACCAACCGTGGATATTAAAGAGCCCGGGGGCGTTTTTCGCATCGGCTTTCACCGCGTATTTGCAAAACACGCGGACCTCCTGGCCGTTCACATAGGCGCTGATGAAGGAGTCCTTGTAGTAAACGCCGTCCTTCGTCTCTTCGCGGACGATCTCTTCCTTGAAATCCCCCGCATCGGGATCGTAGTTCTTCCAAACTTCGGGCGGTGTCGGGATTTTTGCCGGGGCGTCTTGCTGGGCAGGTGCGGCGGGGGCAAACGCGAAGGCGAAAATCGCCAAGGCAGCCGGGATGGTGAAGTGGTATTTTATCATGGGTTGATTGGGTTGATGGGTTTGGCGCCTTCGATGGAAATGTCCACGGGTGATGTGGCATCCATCTCAAGCCAGATGACGAGTTTGCGGCGGCCTTCGGTGTCGAGGACGGTTCCCTGCCTGAGATTGCGGACCTCGACACCTTTCGCAGGGACCTTCGCGTCTCCCGGTCGATATGTGTCCCTAATCATTCATGGCTTTAAAATCGCGTCTATCCCTCGTTCGAGGGACATCCCGCATCGCTTTTTCATACTACA
>CALFPA010000008.1 GCA_937919825.1 uncultured Spartobacteria bacterium
CCAATATCTGGCGAAAATTATTTTCAAAAGTCTGGGCGCTTGGATTGTCTTGGAAGTGCAGGAGGGCTGGAGAACTTGGTTTCCCCTCAAAAAATCTGCCCCTCACCCAGATTGGATTGTCGGCGACCACCCAACCGTCAGAGAACCGGCCTGAGCGGACGACTGCTCCCGGTTATTTTTCCAAACAAACAAACCCCGTTTGCTGGGCGAGGCCCCAGTGAGGTATGACAATGCCCTTCAGTCCATGATTTTGAAGCATTTCCATCGCATGAATCGTATCCCATGCCGCGCTGGCGGTGAAAGCCTCGCAGGGCATGGAATCGTCTGAAAGCACCTCTCTTCCAGTAGCCGCAAACTCCTGAACGGACCGGTCCCAACCTCTAGCCGTAGATAGGAGCGGATAATCCGAGTAAAAATCCACCAACCCCTCTCGCGCAACGGATCTTGCATTTTTCCGACTGGTGAACGAGTGCCCATCAGAAATCGCGGAAAGCGCCGGGCCGTCGCCGGTTTTTCCGAGAAGAATGGCGCCCGCTCCCTCGCTAATCGGAATATTTTTAGTGAGAAGGCGACTCGCGCGGAGGGCATCAATTACATGCGAATCGAATTCCTCGGCCCCCATCACGAGAACATGGTCCGCGGATCCGATTTTTAGCCAGCATTCAGCAGTTCTCAGGGCATTGACCCAGCATGATTTGTCACCAATCTGGGAATAAATCGGGCCGCCCAGCCCGAGCGTGGCGGCGACATGGCTTGCGGGAGAATTAAAGACGGTCTCAGGAAACAAAATGGGACTCCCAAAACGGCGCCCCTCTTCGGTGATTTGACGATAAAATTTGACCGTGTAAACCATGTTTCCGAGGAAGAAGGCGGTGACCAACCCCACCCGTTTCCGATCGAGATTCGGGATCGCTGCCAAGGCTTGTTCGGCGGCCTCCATCAAATAATACGAGAGCGGGCTAGCGCGTCGAATCCGAGGCTCTTTCCCCCAGCGAGAAAACACGGGGGAATCCTTCCCGATGAGAGAGACCGGTTGCGATCGCGACTCAGACCACGGGGCCGTGCAACCCGTGAGACCGATTCCTGCCGGGGATACCGAACCATGAGAGAGAATGCGGGTTTTCATTCTTTGGTAAAAACCACGGCCGCTGTGGATCCTCCAAATCCCAGATTCACGCTGAGCGCGGCGGAGATTTGAGAATTTTCGCCTTCGCCAACAAGGAGTTTAGAAATATCAGGCTCGGGCTCCAGAAGGTTGATCTGGGGAGGAAGATCACCCGTTTTCAAGGCCATCAAGCACAAGATGGCCTCGATCGAACCTGCGGCACCCAGCGTATGGCCCAGAGCCGCTTTGGTGGAACTGATTCTTGTCGCGTGGGCCGAAAAGAGTTTCGAATAGGCCTTTGTTTCCGCGGAATCATTGAAGGGAGTGGCAGTTCCGTGGGCGTTCAGGTATCCGATGCGCGAGGCGTCAAGCGAGGCCTTTTCGAGAGCTTGGCGAACGGCCGATTCGATAAAAACACCCTCTTGATTGGGTTGCGTAAGATGTCCGGTGTCTGTGGTATGCCCATATCCCGCGATGAAGCCATGTATCGTAGCGCCACGCCTTTTCGCATGCGACTCGCTTTCCAACACGAGAAATCCCGCGCCCTCGCCTAGCATCAAGCCATTGCGATGGCGATCGAAGGGCCGACAGGCTTCGGGAGCAAGCGTTAACAAGGAATCAAAACCACAGAAAACCAATTCGCAGAGCGCATCATAGCCACCAGTCAAAATCACCTCCGCCATCCCGCAACGAATCATATCCGCTGCGTGACCAATCGCATTGGAACCGCTAGCGCAGGCATTGGAGAGAATGGCTGATGGACCTTGAAATCCAAAATGCCGCTGAAGTTGTCCAGTTTGCTGTTGGGCTTGATAGTTGGCGAGCAGAGCGCCTTGCCCCTGCCTGCGGCCATCCCATACCGATTTCAAAAACCCCTCCCCCCTCTCCATTCCGCAGGCGGTGGTGCTCAGGACACACTCCAATCGGGCCAAACGGGACGCGCCATTGGCATCGAGAAGACCGGCGGCGAGCAGGGCTTCGTGGCAGGCTGGAATCGCCAATCGGGCCGCACGGCTCATTCGCGCGATTTGCTTGGGTGAGCAGGCCGGAATTTCCGGAAGCTGCGCCTGCGCCCCCTCGGTAACCCGGCATCCCTCGGTGGGAAAGGCGGTAATCGGTCCTCTCGCGGTGCGGCCTGCCATCAGCGATTCCCAAGTGCTTGGAATGTCAACCCCAAGAGCCGTCACGCCTCCAAATCCCGTCACGGCCACGCGGTGGGAATCCGAGGTTTTCATTGCCCGAGGTTTTCCTCCAGAGGTGGTTTTTTTCGCAAGAAAATTTGGCAAAGGTGCGGCAGGATGAAGAGGGAAAT
>CALFPA010000009.1 GCA_937919825.1 uncultured Spartobacteria bacterium
TATTTACATTTTTTCGGAAATGAAAGAGGGTAGTCACATCGAAGGGGATGAACCCCAACGACGAAAACAAAAAACCAAATAGAACACACAAAATGAAAACAACACTCAGCCAACTCGAAATCTTGAACAAAATTTATGATCAAGATTACAAAGCATCCGATTCTGGAAAAAGTAAGTGGTTTGAAACTCAACTCGGCAAAATTGAAGTATGGAATTTCATCGAATGCCAGCGTCAGAACGCAGAGGAAGAAGGAAATGATTTTGAGTCTCACATTCGTTGTGCTCTTTCCGACGATTGGAATTCACCAATTGGAAAATTCTTCACTCGTCGTGGATTCATTATTTAAAACTTTCTCGAATGAAAAAAACCTCCACCCACAACCAAAAACCAAAAACAGAAAGAACAAACCGAGGGTCATGAAATTTTTTGATTTTTTTTATTTACATAAATCAGAAAGTGGGAGATAGTCATCTCAGATCGAAGGCACCACGCCGACGACGAAAACAAAAACCAAAACTAAAACGACATGAAAACAAAAAACAACATCACCCTTGGTTTAGTAAAGTGGAGCGTCTCTGATATTCGATACGCTGCAAATATTGGAAACATAGAAGCGGGTGAAGAGTATTTTGAATTACTAGAAACTAAAACCAAGGTTGTATTCGGCGGATCTTGTAATACTGGATTCTTGGAATCTGGTTATATTTTAAAAGGCGATTGCGAGTCTTTAAACGAGACCTTGCAAGAATTACACGCCGATCTTGAAACCTTCTATCGGGACGGGGCGCAATATGTTTCCCGCATCGTGTGCAATGAACGAATGTAAGAAAATCGAAACGGGCTTTTTGCCCGTCTTCACGCCTTGGCAAGTGTGGACTGAAGAGATTGCCACAACCAAAAACCAAAAAACCAAAACGAAAAAATGAAAGCACAGGAAAAATTTGAAACAATAATAGAAACCTTGAACCGTCTTGGTTGCGGAGAGGTCGAATTTAGAACCCTAAATTGCACAGGGGGGCGAATTGAAAAAGAGGCCAGTCTGACTGTGGGGCCTAACTTTATCACGGTAGTCTTCCGCCCTTCCGGCTACCTTCACCCACGCACAAGCTGCAAAGTATTTGCGTATGTGAAAGGGGAAAAAACAAACTTTGACTTTTGGGTTTGTTTTGTTCGTTCAACTTTTTGCGCTTAAAATTATGATCTACAAAATAAAAGACCTCCACGATAATTCCACCCCCGAACAAAACCAAATAAACCAAACCAAAAACAGAAAGAACAAAAAATGAACATCGAAACACTAACACCAATCGACGCCGCTCATGCGGCACAAACTACCAGCGAGAAATATGGCTTCGTTTCCAGCAGGGCAATCTGCGATTGCCTTGCGGATGCCGGATTCCAACCTCGCTCAATCCAAATCCAGCGCACCAACAAGGATGAGCGGCGGGGATTCCAGAAGCACATCGTGCGCTTCCGGCACGCGCAACTAATGCCGAGCGTTGGCGACTCGTTTCCTGAGATGCTGATGATTAACAGCCATGACGGATCAAGTTCACTCAAGCTGATGCTTGGCGTCTTTCGTCTTGTTTGCTCAAATGGCATGGTCAGCGGAGATGTCCACGATCAAATGCGATTCATCCACCGCAAAGCAAACCTTGATGCCATCCATGATGGCGCACTTCGTTTGATCGGTAGGGCCGGAGAATTGTCCGACAAGGTTGAGCGGATGAAGGAAAGAATCATGACGCCAAGCGTGACCGCAGACTTTGCAGAAAAGGCGTTGTTGCTTCGCTACGATAAGCCGGATGCTGAAGCATCTTATGCCGACCAGCATGATTGGGGCCGCAAGCTGACTCGCGTGACATGGGCGCGGCGATATGAGGATCAAGGCAACAGCCTTTGGCTAATGTTTAACCGCATACAGGAAAACCTAACGCAAGGGCGGAAGCATTCCGGCATCCGCCAAATCACATCGCCAAGCAAGGATGTTGAAATTAATGCCAAACTTTGGAACCTGTCACAGGACTATTTGCTGAACTAAATGGAGAAAAAAACCAGAGGAGGAAAAAGAGCCGGAGCGGGGCGACCTAAAGGGTCGCTCCGTGGCCGGAGGGCGGTGATGAAAAGCATCACCATGACGGAGCAAGAATGGGAGTTGCTGGATCAGCAACGAGGCGCAATGTCAAGAGGGAAATTCATCGCAAAAAAATTATGAAAAAAAATTGAAAAAATTTCTTTACAGAAAATCAAACTTATGAGAGATTGAACTCATCAAAGGGAATGAATCCCAATGAGAGAAACCAAAACAGAAAGAAAACAGAAAATGAAAACACTACCAACACCAGAAGCCGAATGCGAACTGGCTCAATTCTGCA
>CALFPA010000010.1 GCA_937919825.1 uncultured Spartobacteria bacterium
AAGGCAACTCGCCAACCGCCATGACCGGCACGACGATCAACCAAAGCAACCGCGAGTCCGTGTATTACAGCCTCTTCGCGGAAAATTTGTTCCAATTCGGAAACCTCTCAATCACGCCTGGCTTCCGCCTCGAAAACATCTGGCAAAGCGTGCGCGAACTCGTGAATACGGCCTCCTTCCAAACCGGGAATCCCCTTCAGGATGAAACCACATACAACTTCGCCCCGCTCTTCGGCATTGGCGTTGAGTATGACTTCACGCCCGAAGTTGCCGTTTACGCCAATGTCTCGCAGGCCTACCGCCCGCCGATTTTCACCCAAGCCGTTCCCACCTCAATAAATACTCGCGTTGAGGGCACCCTCGAGGAATCGAATATCACCAACTACGAGATCGGCTTCCAGGGCGAGCCAAATTCTTGGCTCACTTGGGATACCAGTTTCTTCCTGATCGATAACTCCGACCAAATCGGCACGCAGGCCGTAAACGAGGGCCAAATCACAACGGTCATCCAAAATGCTGGCCGCTCTGTGGTTTATGGATGGGATCTCTACACGGAACTCGACCTCGTCGGAATGGCCGATACCTTCTGGAACAGGGACGCCCCTGTCGCCGCCAAAGGCTCCAAGCCCGTCTCGAAATCCTGGGTGGACCGCTACGGCTCCCTCTCCGCCTTCACCGCGCTCACCCTGCAGACCGGCGAGTTCATCAGCGGCCCGAATGTCGGAAACACCCCGCAATACCTCTCTGATTATGTCCTCCGTCTAGGCCTCACCTACAACTGGCGCGACCGCATTAAGCTCGCCCTCCTTGGCAACTTCATGGGCGACTCCAACGCCTCCGACAACAACGCCTCGAACCGCTTCATCCCCGCCTACAGCGTGTGGGATTTAACCGCCGAGGCCAAAGTCTGGCGCGACAACGTGAGTGTCATCGCCGGAGTGAACAATCTCTTCGGTGCCGACTACTACGCCCGCATCCGCTCCGACGGCATCGACCCCGCCGCTCCCACAAATTGGTATGCCGGGATAAAAGTAGAGTTTTAACTCCTAATAAAGAACGCAATAAAATCTGTTTTTACCTATTGGTAAAATGGGGAGTTTTTGCCCGAAAATCAAGGATTTCGACCCCAAAAAATCGAAAACCCAAAGGGTAGGGGCGGCTCGCCGAGCGGCCCCAAGTTTCAGGTGCGAAGCACCGTTAGAGAAAATCGTCATGGCTCGGCTTGCCGACCCAAACTTCAAGCGATTCCGAGAATCCAGCCTTCCAACTTGGCCAGGCTTTGCTCGAGCGGGCGCAAGGATGGGCCAAAATAGGCGTTCAATTTTCCTGCAGCATCGGTTTCCTGCATCCAGCGGGCGGCGCTGTAGGCGTCATGCTGGTCGGAGGTCCGGTCCTCGATCGGGAAGGTTTTGCTCCACAGGGAGGGGTAGATTTCGGCAATCACGGAGCGATCTGCTGGGGGAGTCCAACCATCGAATGGCCAGAAATGCAGGCGAGGGCCGAGTTGGCGGCGCAGGTAAAGAAGCCAGGGCAGGCCGGCGTGGGTGGACTTTGCCACGCTGCCCGGCACATCGAAGTGAAAGACAGACTTCGCGCGGCACCGCTCTTCCGTCATACGCCGCCATCGGGAAAGCCCCGTTCGGGCCGCGCCGTTCCCGTGGGTTCCTTTACGAATGAAATCCACATACATGTTCTTCTCATCGGTGGGCCAGTGTTGGTGGAAGTCTTCAAGAAATGTCGGCCACTCTGGCGGGATGCGATGGACCTCGAAATACCGAAGCGGAAAGGAAAACGCATGGTCGATGCCGACAAGCGTTGGAGGCCCGTCGCGTAGTGTTTCCGCGAGCCATTCGGCCAGACCTCGGCGAGTCCAATGCTTGCGCGGACTGGGAGGCGGTGGAACCTCGGTGGGCGACTCAAAATGCGTGGCCATGTAAACGCGAAGGCCCTTCAAACTGCAGTAGGGCGTCTGCGCTCCGGAGTAGTCGATGCCGAGGTAGCGGGCAAATTGTGGCATGGTTTGGTCAGGTGGCCGTGAGTTCAATCCCCCTCCGCCCCTCCAGCAAAATGACCGCGCTTGGCGAGACGCTCACCATTTTTTGAAAGCCCTGAATTTTCATTTCCGATGCCTCGCCGAGAATTTCGCAATCAAGCTTCCACTCCAAGCCCCGGGCCGTTGAGGAGCGTTAGCTGGGCACCGTTGACTTCGTAGCCCCCGTGGAAGGGATCGGAGGCGAGAAGAAAGGCGGTGTCCAAATCGAGCCACTCAACTCCTCCGAGCGCAGTGACTAGGTGCGCCATCGCCGTGAGGCCGAGTCTTGTTTCCACCATGGCGCCGGCCATGAGCGCGAGGCCCAGGTCTTTTGCCCGGCGACCGATGCGGAGCGAGTTTTTGAGTCCCCCGAGTTTGACGAGCTTCAGGTTGACCCCGTGCGCGGCCTTTCTCAGGGCCAACTGTTCCAAGTCGGCCATGGAGCGGCAGGACTCGTCGGCAACGATGGGGATGCCGCCCTGTGCTGTGACCTCGGCCATGCCAACCAAATCCTCCCGATGGCAAGGTTGCTCAAAGCATTCGATCACGAGACTCAACTTCTCGGCGTGTTTCAAAAGGGCGAGCGCGTCTTTCGCATGATACCCCTCGTTTGCGTCGAGTCGGATTCTTGCCCCTGGAATCCGGGAGGCCACGGCTTCGAGGACCTTGCTGTCTTGGCTGAGGGATTTCCCGACTTTGATTTTGAAGACCTCAAACCCCTTGGGACGGTAACCCTCGGCAAGGTCCGCCAGATGCCGGGGCTCCCCGATCGGCAGCGTGATATCGGTCACGAGCCGGCAAGGTTGCCCGGTCGACCCCAGGAACCTGTGCAGCGGAATTCCCTCGGCCCGTGCTAAGGCATCGAGAATGGCGCACTCAAGCCCGGCCTTCGTGACTGGTCGCAGTCCAAGCTCCTCAAAAAACTCGTCCAGCTTTTCCGGAACGAGTGTCCGCCCAACGATCACCGGAGCCGCATTTTTTATCTCCTCCAGGATGTCCGGCTGGTCTTCAGCCGTCACGGGGTGCAGAGCGGCGGCTTCGCCGATTCCGATAAACCGCTCCCCTCGGACTTCCATTTCGATTTTGATCAGCGCGGCCCGCGTGTGCGTCACAGTTGCCGTCGCAATCACGAAGGGCTCCAGGAGCGGGACCGACAAGGGAGAGTAGTGGAGGTCGAGGATTTTCATCGAAGCAATCAGCGACTCGAATAAGACATCAGGGAGGACTCGACGAAATCAAAAACGGAATTCGGTTTGCCGACAGGAGGCCCGTATTCGCCTTCTGGAAAAGCGGAGAAGGAGGATTTGGCGGATGGCAACAGCGAGGGTTTGTAGGATTTTGGTGATCATTGCGGAGGGCATCCTAAAACGGCTGGTAGGACAAAAACGGGGGGATCAGTTTTTTTCAGGGATTCAGAAAAATCCCTCACGGAGGCAACAAGGCCCGGAGTGGCAGACGCGGAAAACCGGAGAGCTGAGGCTCAAGATCTCATGGCCGAGCCATGATTTTCCGCACCATCAGCAAGCCTGCTGCACCGAGGACAAAGGTCACCGGCAGGGCAGGCAGCATGTATCGAAAGACCTCATCCGCACCCCAGCCGGGATTGGCCTCGCGCACGGCGGCGGCGAATCCACCGAATGCCAGACCTGCTGTCCCGTAGCCGAGATTCATGGCGACCCCGCGAAAACTCAAAACAGTCGCCCGAAGCGAGCTTTCACACCATTCGTTCAGGTAGCTTGAAACAAAGAAGGCCAGCAACGGTCCAGCCAGCGCAAGCGGCACGATCACCCAAACGCCCCACAAGGGAGTCGCCAGAGAGAGTCCAGCCAAGCCCAGAAGCACCAACCCGCCGATGCAGAAAAAAATGCGTGCCGGTCTCCAGCGCGCCCCCATCCACGCGGCCAGCGAGGCGGCAAAAAAGCCGGGCACGGCATACGCGGAGCCAAGAAAGCCATTAATGACCGGGGGAATTTCAATGAGCCGGTAGTAATTGCTGCCGAAGGTTAGAAAAATCCGCGCCAGGCTGTCGCAAAGAACCGCTGTGAGCAGCAACAGCGCGATCCGCCGGTCTCCGCACACCACCCGCGCCCCAGCCCAGATGCGGGCAAAGGCCTCGCCCATGTGGAAGCGCCCGCGATGCCGCGCTGACGGCTCCCGCATTCCCCAAGCGCTCCACAAGGCCCCGAGCGACATGCCGAGGGTCAGATAAAGCGGCCAGCGCGTCGTCACCGGAGTTTGAATCCCCGCCCAATCAAAAACCACCGAGGGGTCGAATGCCAACGCGCCGAGAATCATCGTAACGAAAAATGCGGCCGATTTCCATCGCACCAACCGCGCCAAAACCCCGCGCCAGACCTCGTCCCGGCGCTCCACGGGCAGCGAATCATAAGCCAGTGCCTCATCGGCCCCGCTGGCACAGGCCTCGGCGAGGCCGCTCACCACCCGGTTCGCCAGCAACACCGGAAAAAGCCAGACCCCGGCAGGCGCAAAGGCGAGCACCGACATCTCGAACACCATCAAGCCGCCGGCCGCGACCACCAGTGGACGCCTTCCGATCGAGTCGGCAAGAGCCCCGGAGGGAATTTCCATCGTCAAAATCGTGACCGCCCACACGACATTCAAAAACGCGTATTGGTCGAGCGTCAGCCCGAGATCGAGAAAAAGCACCCCGAGGACCGGATAATAAAACCGCGCATTGAAAAAAATGCGGAAGGAGATGAATCGCCACACATTTCCCCGCAAGGCCGGGTCGACACCAGGGAATGGATCAGGACGGTTCGACAAAACTAGAGAGCAAGTTTGACCAGTGTGGGAGACAGGTGAGGGTCAGGCCCGCGCCATGTCATTTTTGCAAGGCGTGTGGCTGATTTGGAATCTCGGTCGGTGAGTTCTGGATGTTGGATTGAGATATACGGTGCATCTGTCTGAATTTTTTGGCCAAGGCTTGCGCAGGACACAGGTAACAACTTTACGGTTCCGTGTGCGGATTCTTTTTAGGTGGCAGGGAGGGTCTGCAACTCAAGTTTTGGAGGACTTGGCGGCTAAACCTTTTTGGTTCGCGGGCAGTTTTTTCAGCTGTTCGGCGGGAGGTTTTAGGAAAATCCGAGGATTTGGGTGACTTTTCCGAGGCCGGTGGAGGCGGGGTGGGGGAGGATTTCGAAATTCGGGGCGGAGGGCGGGTGGGGATCCACGAGGATTCGGCGGGCGGAGTCCGGGGCGGACCAGGCGAGGCTGGCGGCGGGGTAGACTTGCAGGGAGGTGCCGACCACCACGAGCACATCGGCCGTAGCGGCGATTTCCTCGGCGCGGGGCATTTCGGTGACGGCTTCGCCGAACCACACAATGTGCGGGCGGAGTTGCGAACCGAGCGGGCAGAGGTCGCCTTCACGGATTTCCCAGCCTTTGACAGGCAGAATCAACTCGGCGTCGGCGCTGGAGCGGGCCATGGCGAGTTCACCGTGGAGATGCAGGACGGATTCGGAACCGGCGCGCTCGTGGAGGTCGTCGACATTTTGCGTGATCACCGAGACGCGGGCGTTTTTTTGCCAAGCGGCGATCTCGAGATGGCCGGCGTTGGGCTTTGCCTCATGCATGGCTTGGCGGCGTTCGTTGTAGAATTGCAGGACGAGGGCGCGGTTGCGGTGCCAAGCTTCGGGCGTGGCGACATCCTCGATGCGGTGATTTTCCCAAAGCCCACCGCTGTCGCGGAAGGTCTTCAAGCCGCTTTCGGCGCTGATGCCGGCGCCGGTGAGGACGACGATGTGGGGCTTCATTTCGGCAAGCGGTCGGCGAATTCGGGGCGGTAGAACCAATCGGACCAATAAGCCCAGCCGGCCTTGGTCATTTCCACAGGCGAGTCGATCCAGCCTCCGCGTCCATCGGGGCGTCGGATGCGGTAGGCGTCCTTCCACATGACGCTGGTGCCCTCGGGGACATAGAGAAAAAGGTAGGGCTGGTCGTCGTAAATGGTGCGCTGGAGGTCGGCAGCCATTTGGATGATTTTCTCGCGATTGTATTCCTGCCGGATGTCGTCGAGCAGGCGGTCGGCCTTGGGGTTTTTGTAGCCCACGACATTGAGCTGCTCAGGATTCGCTTGGGAGGAGTGCCAGATCTGGAATTGGTCGTAACTGTTACCAAGTGACCAACCAAGCACCATGGCATCGAAGTCGCGCTTGTTGATGTGGTTTTTTAAAAACACGGCCCACTCGTAGAGTTCGACCTTCACCTCGATGCCAAGTTTTTTCAGGCCGTCTTGAGCGAGGGTGGCGATGTCGCGGCGGACTTCGTTGCCGTTATTGGTGATGAGGGTGAAGGAAAAACGCTGGCCGTTTTTCTCGAGGATTCCGTCGGCGCCGGGCTTCCATCCTGCATCGGCGAGGAGTTGGCGGGCTTTTTCGAGATCGTGGGCGAGGGGAGTGATCGAGGGATCGAAAAACCACATCTGCGGCGTGAAGATGCCCGTGCTCTGGAGGCCGTGCCCGTAGAGGATGTAGCGAACCATCGAGGGGACATCGACCGCATGGGCAAGCGCGCGGCGGACGAGGGGATCCTGAAACAAGGGGCGATTCAAGTTCCAGCCAATGTAGGTGTAGCTGCTCGACGGGCTCGTGAAGACCTCGAAGCGTGGATCGTCAACGAACGCCGTAACGGTCCAGGGTTCGGCGCTCCAAAAGTCCACCTGATGCGTCTCGAAGGCCAGGCGCAGCGTGAGTTGGTCGGGCATGAAGCGGTAAACGATCCCATCGAGCCACGGCCCCGGCGCATCGAAGCAATCGGGGTTTCTCTCCACCCGGAGGAATTCATTTGTGCGCCACTCGGCGAACTTGAACGCACCTGTGCCGATGGGGGTGCGGTTGAAATTTTGCACCCACCAGTCCTGAGGTTTTCCCTCGAGCAGGTGCGCGGGCAAAAGCGGGATCATCCAGCTTTCCAAGGCGGGAGAGTAGGGCTTGCGGTAGATGACCCGGAAGGTGTGCTCGTCGGGCGTTTCGACCCGCAGGATCAAATCGAAGTCGGGCTTTCGCGGGGACGCGGTGGCATCGTCCATAATCGCCGCATAGGTGAACACGGCATCGCGCGAGGTGAATGGCGCGCCATCGTGCCAGCGGACATCGTCGCGGAGCGAGAACACCACCTCGGGCTCGGCAAGGAAATCGAGCGGTTCGCCAACCGCGACGCTCCCACCACCGTTCGCTGCGAGCCAGGATTCGAGGGAGGATTTCAGCGCGGGGTCAACCGTGATCTCCAAGGCGGCGCCACTTTCTACCCACTCACGGAGAATCGAGTCAGCAGGCAGGGCTTGGCGCAATTTAGGGAGGAGTTCGCGGGCGTTGCCCTTCGTCTCCAAGCGGAGATTCGCGAGCGGGGCGAGTGTGGTGGCTTCGAAGAGGAAGCGGATTTTTTTACTGGCATCGAGACCCGGCTCGCGGAGTTGCAATATCAACTCCCGTCCGCGCGTCGAGACACTCTCCAGACTCCAGGCGGGCCAATCTTTTTTGGCGTTCTGAAGAATCTCGGCCGCCGCTTCGGCGGTTGGGGCGTCGCGAAAGACAAAAGTGGTCGTCTGGTGGAGAGTCCAGGATTTGGCCAGATCACCGATAATTTCCAGGTCGGGGCTGTATTTGAGGAGGCCATTAAAAATCGAGCCCGTTACCTGCGAGGAGGCGCTGTCGGCCTGCTGGATGGGATTCAGCGTGGACGGTTCGCCAAGCAAGCCCAGCGACATCTCGTTTTTCTTGTCCGCTGAAAGGCGCGAGGCGTTCCAATACGACAAGCCGAACAGAAGCAGCAGGGCAACAGGCAGACCATATATGAACCAGCGGGCAATTCGCATCGATGAATGCAGTGGCGGGCAGTATGGCGGCGTTCTTCGGAAAAATCCATTGCCTTCGGCGACGCATCGACGGGATGGTAACGGGATGATTGAGCCGATTTCATTTGAGACGATTGCCATGGAGCGCGTCTGGGGTGGCACCAGCCTGGCGCGGTTCGGCAAAAAACTCCCGCCGGGCGCGCCGATTGGGGAAATCTGGGAGATGGTCGATCGCGAGGATGCGCAGAGCATCGTGACTGGCGGCGAGCTTGAAGGAAAAACCCTGAACGATCTCTGGCGCCATCAACGCGAGGAGGTTTTCGGTTCGGCCACCATCACGCATCGCTCGGAGAGATTTCCGATTTTGGTGAAACTCCTCGACGCCTCCGACAAACTCTCTGTCCAAGTGCACCCGCCGGCCCACAAAGCTCAGGAACTTGGCGGCGAGCCGAAGACCGAGGTTTGGTATTTTTTGGAATGCACGAAGGCTGCGAATATTTACGCCGGGCTAAAAAAAGAAGTCACGCGGGAGAGTTTCCAAAAGCTCCTCGAAACCGGTGGAGTGGAAACCGCTCTTCACGAGATTCCTGTCCACACCGGCGAGAGCATCTTCATTCCCAGCGGCCGCCTCCACGCGATCGGCGCGGGCAATGTGATCATCGAAATCCAACAAAACAGTGACACGACCTACCGAGTGTTTGACTGGAACCGCACTGGCCTGGACGGCAAGCCCCGCGCTCTTCACATCGCCGAATCCATGGCCTCGATCGACTTTGAGGATTTCGAACCGCAGGTGAAAACCAGCACGGATCCACTGGTGGCCGACTGCGAGTTTTTCCACGTCGAAAAAGTTTCTCTCAACGCCAGCCGCGACCTCCGCCCGGAAGGTCGCTTCGCTCTCGCGGTCTCGCTGGATCACCCCGTAACCTGTGGCGACCGCACCTTCTCCCCCGCCGAGTTTTTTCTGATTCCAGCCAGTGGAAGCGGGATGGATGTTTCGCCGACAGTCGCGGAGACCCATCTGCTTGTCTGCACCTTGCCGACTAAAAGTTAAAATTCCGCTTGAAAATACGGAGTCGAAAGGTTTCTATCTCGCACTCGTTTTTCGATTCCTGAGTAGCTCAGTGGTAGAGCGGTCGGCTGTTAACCGATTGGTCGTAGGTT
>CALFPA010000011.1 GCA_937919825.1 uncultured Spartobacteria bacterium
AAAGTGGAAAGTGGACCCCGGTGGAATAAAAAAGCCACGATTCCACGGGGCGAGGTAGCTGATGGCTGACCTTGACTCGACAACCAGGCAACGACTTTTTACATACTTTTTCGATGAGTGAATTTCTTGGCGATCTGAAATCCTTTTTGCCAGCCGGTGAAGGCGAGAGCGTCGAGTTCAAGGAACGCTTCAATTCGGATGTCGTTGAAACGGCCGTCGCCTTTGCGAATACGCGGGGTGGAATGATTTTTATCGGAGTGAGTGATTCTGGAAAACCCTGCGGCACGCACTTTGGCACGGAGGCGCTTCGGGATTATGTCAACCGCATCGCGACCGCCACCGAGCCTTCGGTCGTTCCCTCGGCAACCCGGCATAACACGCCGGAGGGCGAAGTGGTTGTTTTGCAAATCAGCGAGGTTCCTCTCAAGCCGGTTGCCACTCGCGGGCGGTCCTATCGGCGGGCTGGCAGCACGACGACTGTGATGTCGGCGGCGGAGATTGCCGAGATGCACATGGCGAGCACGGGCCAAAGCATGGATGGGTTGATCGTGGCTCGCAAGTCGCGTGAGGATTTGGATATGGAGGCGGTGCGGCGCTACATGCGAAGGGCGGCGGCTTCGGGGCGGCGGAATTTCTCGGATGGAGATGATCCCTGGCTGGTCCTGCAAAAACTTGGGCTGGTGCTTTCGGAGACGGAGATCACCCGGGCAGCGATTTTGCTTTTCGGAAAAAATCCCCAATCGCCTCTGACACAGGCGGTGGTGCACGCCGGTCTTTTGCGGGAGTTCATTCACATCATGGACCATCGGGTTATCGAAGGCACTGTGATCGAGCAAGTCGAGGAGACGATGGGTTTTCTCAAAAAGAATCTGCATGTGCGCTTCGAGATCAGCGGGGCGGCCGTGCGGAAGGAAATCTGGGATTATCCCCTGGTCGCGTTGCGGGAGGCTGTGACCAATGCGATATGCCACCGCGATTATGGAAACATCGCCGATATTCAAATCAAAATCTTCGAAGACAGTTTGCAAATTTGGAGTCCGGGTCTTTTGCCAGTCGGAGTCAGTGTTGAGGAGATTTTAAGCCCCACGCATACCTCGCGCCCCCGCAACAAGCTCATAGCCCAAATTTTTTTCGATCTCGGCTTGATCGAACGCTATGGCGGAGGAATCCAGCGCATTCTGGCCGGTTGTGCCGAAGACGGGCTTCCAGAGCCGTTGCTGGAAAATTTCCAAGGCGGGTTTCAGATTTTGTTCCGAAAGCCTTCGCAAACGCCTGAAAGAGTGGCGATGCAGTCGGAAACTGGAAACGCCACCCTGCATGATGCCCTACATGATGCCCTACATGATGCCCCTCAAGTTGGAAGGTTGTTGGTGGCCATTCAGGGAAATGTGAGTCGCGAGTGGCTGATGGAAAAGTTGAATTTAAAAGATCGCGTGAATTTCAGAAAAAACTACCTTGGTCCCGCTCTGGAGGCACAATTGATCGAAATGACTCTACCCGAGAAGCCGAAAAGCAAAAACCAACTCTACCGCCTCACGGAAAAAGGCAAAGCCATTGTGCAAGCTCAGCAATAGAGAACTAAACGGTATCGAGTGACCAAAGAGCATCAACCATCCGTCCTCAGCAATCCGCTATCAGCTCTCCGTTCTCAAATTTTCTGTGAAAATTTCGCCTGCACAGTCGGATTTTTTGAATTGGTCGCGGTGGGTGGCGGCTTGGTTGGTGGTGGCGGAGCATGCTCGGAGTTTGATTTTTGTGGATTATGGGGAGCTTCAGTCGCCGGGGATTTTGGCGAAGGGGTTTTATTTTCTCACGGGGTTTGGCCATGAGGCGGTGATGGTGTTTTTTGTGATCAGTGGCTATTTGGTGGGGGGGAAGGTGTGGAGTCTGTATCGGGAGGGGCGGTTTGGCTGGCGGCGGTATTTGGCGGATCGTGCGAGCCGGTTGTATGCGGTGCTTTTTGTGGCGCTGTTGCTGGGGGCGGCGATGGATTGGACGGGGTATTTGTTTTTCAATAAATACGGGCTGTATAATCAGGGCTACGAGGGGTCGATTGCGGTGCTGGGGGCGGCTCCGATTGATCGGATGGGGTGGCGGGATTTTTTGGTGAATGCGTTCTTTTTGCAGACGATCGTAGGGCCGACATTCGGGAGCAATGGGCCGCTGTGGAGCCTGGCGTATGAGTGGTGGTATTATGTTTTGTTTCCGCTGGCTTTGGCCGCGGTGTGGCCGATAGCGGATTGCGGATGGCGTTTTTTGAAAGGAGATAGAAGATCGAAGATCGGAGATCGAGAAAAGGAAGAAATTTTAACCACAATCGAGCGCCAGGGCGGGCGTGAGAAAGAGCAACCGAAGGTTGGCCCGAAGGGTGAGAGAGTGGGAACGACTGAATCAAAGGACACAGAGCGCACAGAGGAGGCTGTAGGGTCGCGCTTGGCAAGCCAAGCTGGCGCTGCATTTTCAAATCCCTCTCCAAGCGAGCTTGCACGGGATTGTGAAAACACTTCGCCCACTCGCTCCGCGAGTGGCCCCGCTGGCGCGGCGGAGGCGCCGACACCCGCAACCAGTTACTCGTTACTCGT
>CALFPA010000012.1 GCA_937919825.1 uncultured Spartobacteria bacterium
TTGGTTCAGGCGTTGGTTCAGGCGTTGGTTCAGGCGTTGGTTCAGGCGTTGGTTCGGGCGTTGGTTCAGGCGTTGGTTCGGGCGTTGGCTCGGGTGTGGGCTCGGGTGTGGGCTCGGGTGTGGGCTCGGGCGTTGGTAAAATTTTGGCTAAACCTTCCTTCGGAACGGCGCGGAGATTTAGGATATGGATTGCTCCGTTGTGCGGCACCTTCAGGCCGATCCGCGCCGCGACCAAAGCGCCTTCGGGAATTTGTTTCGCCTCAAGGGCCGCTTGGAATTCCTTTTGCCAACCGGGGACATTGACAACGGCGGTGCGCCACTTTCCATCGACCGAGAGGCTCATGAGGGCCGGCGATTTATTTAAAACCACCGCCTCCTGAAACCCTTCTCCAACGGGAATGAGAATACTCAGGGAGAGAATTTTGGGAACGCCATCCGTTTGGTATTCGAAAGCCAAATCGTGTGTTCCCCAATCGATCCGCGCCGGCGAAAAAGCATCATCGCCGGGCTTGGGGCCGAGGATGATCGAAAGCTTGGGGCGCCTAAACTCGACGCGAACGCTCTTCTCTCCACTCGGCGGCCGTTTGTAGCTGCTTTGATAAGCATTCCCCTTCCCCGTGTATTCAACGACGGATTGACCACTGAAAATGACGACTTCCTCGAAATCAGAGGCGACTGCAGGTGTTGGCGTGGGTTCGGGCGTTGGCTCAGGCGTTGGCTCAGGCGTTGGCTCAGGCGTTGGCTCAGGCGTTGGCTCGGGTGTTGGCTCGGGCGTGGGGATGCCGTCTTTAGGAGCCGTCCGGAGATTGGCGATATTGATCGCTCCATTGTGCGCGACCTTCAGGGCGAGTCGGGCGCTGACCAAGGTGGCGGAGGGAACTTTTCCTGAATCCAAGGCCGCCAGAAATGCCTTTTGCCAACCGCTCACATTCACCACGGCCGTGTGCCACTGACCATCAATTTCCAGGTTCATCAGGTCGGGCGCATTCTGAAGAGCTACGGCCTCGATAAAGCTGCCTCCGACGGGGATCAGAATTTTAAAGGAGAGAATTTTGGGAACGCCGGTGGTCCGGTAGTCGAAAACCAAGTTTTGGCTGCTCCAATCGATCTGCGCGGGCGAAAATTCATCCATGTTGCGCCATGGCCCGATGGTGACGGAATGGGGCGGACGCCAGAATTCGACGCGCACGCTTTTCCCGTCGTCTGGCGGAGGGTTGGTGCTATCGACTAGGGCGTTTCTTTTACCGGTGTATTCTACCACCGATTCCCCGCTGAAAATCGTAACTTCTGCTTGCGCTGAGCTATTTTGAATAGCCAAGCAAAAGACCAACGAAAACAAGGCGCGCGCAATCCCGGCATTCACGACCCTCACTCTATAGATTCCCTTCATTGCCAAACTGTAAAAACCTATTTCAGCGCAACCTGTATCCGGATGAGGCCGGCATCAATTTCCGAGGTCCGCCTGAAGAGATTTAAACTCGCTTACTCCCGTTCTCACTTCACCAGTCGAGGGATTTATGACGCCATTCGTAATGATATCGGCAATAACCCAGCGGCCTTTGAGTTGAGTGAAAACAATGACCTTGGAGTAAGAGGGTGCGCCTTGGTGTTTGTAAACTACAGGAACGGCAATGTTTTCGCCGTCAGTTTCCGCCGGCCCAAGACTCAAAAGCTGAGGATCGGAGTCTTGGCTTTCCAGGATAGGGTCGCAGCCCCAATAAATGGCCTCCCCCTCGGGCGGGTTGCAGGCTTTCAGCCATAGCGCAGCAAATTCGGGAGTGAAGAAGGTCTTCGGAATCTTCGGATCCATACAATAATCCGTCTTCAGAAACGCCTTGGTCTTCTCCTCGCAGAGCTTGAAGCTGCTTTTGGCCGGCTCGGCCTTGACGCAGAGCGTATGCGCAAAAAAAACGGCGAGGGCGAGGGTAGTGAGGATTTGGTTTTTCATAAAAGCTGATCTATTCGCTGCGTTCATCCAGCAAGCCCAAAATGTTTTCCAATTCTTGGGCGCGCTGCTTTGTGAGTTGCATAACAGCACTGGCGTGTATGGGAATCCACATCGTGCCATCCATCTTCCCATGGGTGATGGCATACGACTCGATTTGCTTGTCACGGTAAGCGATCCAAGCCCGCTGCGCTTGCTGAAGCGCGGCAAACTCATCCGGTGGCATTTTCTGCTTCAGGGATTTGTATTTCGAATTAAGCTTCGCTTCCCACTTCTCTTGAGCCGTTGTAATCGCTTCCACCATGCCTGCGGTGGAACCGTTCTCCTCCATCGCAGCATCCATCTGAATATCGATGGGATCTTTCTCGACTTGGGCAACAATAGACAGGGGCATAACCCAAAGACAGATAAGTTGGATAAGGCCACATTTCTTTAAGCTCGATTTAAGATTCCCCTTCATTTCATTATGTTTTTTCTCTCATTACAAGTTTTGATTACAAAAACATGCCTACCATTATTGGCCGCATGAATACTCCAGCGTATTTTTTAGCAATTGGAGTGTGAGGTGGACCCGATTTTTAGACAACTAAAATCCATTATAAACTCTTGTGATATGATTACGAAAACTTATCAATAAAATTAATGAAGACCGATTTCGAAGCTTTAGATGCAGATTTTTTGAGTCCCAATCATAATCCTATCAAGTTAAGGATGGATTTGAACTGTTTTTTCCACTGAGGAGTATCGTCTCTAATCAAAAAAATAACGCTTTCAGTAGCGTATTCAACAATATAGTCTGAGTTACTAGACTCAGTAAGGAGTTTTATTAACTCGTCGGAATTGAGGCGCGTCTCTAAATCCACGCTGGTAACCCCTTTTGCATCGAATTCCCTTTTGTTAATCGCATGAATTTTGTCGTTTTCCCGCAATTTTTCCAGAAAAATCCGTAGGGATTTGTCATTAATTTCGGCGATTTCAAGCCGAACCTTGCGTCCTAGGTCTAAGTCCGCAGCCCATCTAGCAAAGATGCGGCGAAATAAAACAGAAGCCCCCTCATCACCCTCACCTTCTGACCCATGTAAACATTTTTCGATTATACTTTTGGCAGCAAGTTGAGGGGACTCGATTTTTGTTTTGATCTTTCCGTTGGGACTTAAATTGACTGTCGCAATGATCTCGCCCGTCGCAGGACAAACAGCCTCGAAACTTGCAGCGATTGAAAAGGGGGTATCATCGCCACTCTCAAAAACTTGGTATTTTCCTTCCACCCTACCGCGAATAAGAAAATCCACTTTCTGCTGAGACGACGTCGTCCTCGCCGGACTTTTAGAGTCCCCTTGGGCGACAATTAACTCGTTTTTTTGATTCGCTTCAAGCTTGACAACATGGAGTTGCATTTGATTCGCCTGCTCCTGAAACCACGATTGGGCATATCCACTGTTTTTTGGCACAAAAGTAATGGCCTCTTTAATGTCAAAAGCAATGATCGGCGAATTTTTGAGAGCTATGAGTTGCTTGAGAGCAACCTTGTCATTTGTATTCGGATCACCTTTTGCGACATCTGCCGAAATCTTCACATGATAAAATCCGTCGCCTTTGACCCCGCACTCGAGCACTTGATACCCTTGCACATAACCAAAGGCCGCAGCAAAGACGCGATCATAGTCTAAGGTGAGGTTGGAATTCTTGGTTTGGGAGGACAGATTAACCCCAGCCCCTTTTCTCACTGCTTCACGAAGTGCGTCGGTGAGCGCTTGTTCTTTGGAGGACGGTGAAGCACTTTCAGCTCTACCCTCGGCAATAACAATTTCTCCAAAGCATAACTTGGGCAATAAAAATAATATCGCAATACTTTTATTTTTAACCATAAAGATAATGCTCCTAAAAAAAGCCTATGCTTTTAATTTTTAAAGCATAGGCTTAGTTTAAAGAGTTTTTTACTTAAATTACTTTCTTCGCAACTCTATCGAAGATCCCCCAATATTTAAGGATGCTGTGGAAGAATTAAGTAAAACCATTCGGCCTGATTGACCTGCAATGTTTACAGAATAACTCCCTGAACCTTGTGATGCCCATGAACCAGAGTTTGATCCAGCATCGTTGTTAAGTATAGCACTTCCGTTTGAACCAAATCTTACGGTTATGCTTTCACCGTATGAAGACCCAGACCAAACGCCAACAAGAGTGGCAGGTTTGGGGGCTTGTCTTGGCGCATTACTTACTGGTGCAGATTCTTTAATAATGATTACTTTTTCCCCACAGCCCGTTACAGCTAAAATATATATTGATATGGCAATAAATTTTTTCATAAATCAAAATCTAATTTATCTTTAAGTTTTGGTTTGTTTGGGGTTGTTATTGTTTTTTCTTCGGAGATTTTGGTTTTAGGAGAATCAACGACCGTGAAGGTGAACGCATCCCCCGATTTGAACTCGTTATTCGCGTTAGGTGAGTCTTGAAAATTAAACCCAATGGATACAAGGTTAATTTCTCCCTCACGAATTTTGATTTTTTTACCAGCCTCATCCTTCCAAATAGTGATACGGTCTCCGTTGGAAATAAGTGATGAATCAAATCCCCCTGCAAAAGCAAATTCACCAGTGTTCGTATAGAGCAAATTTGCAAGTCCCAGAGATGTCAGGATGTTTCTCTTCGCGGTGCGCATTGACTCATCCAAGGTATCGTTGAGTTCGTTTACGGCTTTGGAAATGGAATTATTGGCATCCCCTGCGGATGATACGGCCTTTGGATTAGCCGCATCAAATTTCGTAGATCCAATTTCTCCCTTTGTTGAAAGATCCAGTAGTTTAATCAATCCGCTCACATGCACTTTCACTTTTTGAAGGGGCGGCGTGTTTTCAAATGTGAATGTTTTCAACTCCACTTTGGCGGGGTTGGGTAGAATTTCCACAACGATGTCCGCCACTTTCTCGCCGCCGAGCTTAGATTGCTCCATGACGGCTGCATTAGAACCCTGGGCTCGATTTAATTCCTCATTAAGAATATCTTCATTTTCTCGCTCCAAAAGCACGAATTGAGGGTGATTGGCAAAGATATCGCGGACGGAATCATGGAGTTTCCGTGCCAGTGCTTCAATGGCTTCCGGACTCAAGTCAGGCGATTTCATCTTGGAGACAATTCGATTCACAGATGGGAGAACGACAGCTTGTCGACCTGCAAATTTATCTGGAATTGTATTGAGAACATCCCCTTTTATTTGAATTTTCCATCTACCCGTTGGGCCAGTATCTTTTTGCTCTTCTAACACTTCGTAGCGTAGCAATAAGCCGCCAAATGTCATCGATGTATTGTCTCCTACATCAGTTGTTCTGCCAAAAACAGAAAAGCTGGCATCTGTCGAGCCTTGGTGACCTGCGGCATCAATTTTGAGCCCTTCCGAATTGCGGTTTGCCATTACGCCCAAAATTCTTGTTCCATGAACTTTTGCGATAGCCAGCCTGCAGGCGTCAATCAAGGCACTGTCTCGGGTCTCAGCGGATCCTGTAGCAGTAACTTCTACATAACCTTTCGGGGGTTCAGCTAATGCTGCAAAAGCGCCGAGGAAGGAAATGGCAAAAAAGCCCAAGGCGCGAATCATAAGATGCCTTTCTGGTTAAGAAACGAAATGATTTCATCGGCAGCCAACTCCCCGAGCTTTGCAACAACCCGTTTTTTTGCGTCTTGTTGAGTTGGTGCAGAAATTTTAGCCTCAAGAGGTGCGAGTCCGCCCACGGTTGTAGGCATTTTGCCCGGTTCGCGAAGTTTGTAAACTTTTCCAGACACTGTGCCGGAGTATGTAGGCATGCCAGTAACTGGGTCCTCGGTTGGATATGAGAAATCTAACGTTCCAACGATGAGGTATTGAATGGAGGGTTCTTCATTGGAGATATCCTCAGTAACTGCTTTCCAGTGCTTGCTCCGGATCGAGTCACCGGCGCCATATACTTCGTCAAGTTGCTCTGCGCTCTCGAACATGGCGCCGTCAAAAATCTCGTTGATGCCCTTCGATGTGAACCTCGCCTTCAACCCATCACCAAACAACTCCTTGGAAATATCATCCAGAGTGTATTGGGCTTTATCCGTGCGAATTGTTGTTGAACCAGATGCCGTTGTTTTGAGCTGCGATTTCTCCTGGCGTATTGATGTCTCTGATTGGGATACCCCATTCTCCGACTCCTCAACCCCGCCTTCTGATTCTTTATTCATTGCATCGGTGGTTGCGGCAGCCGAGTCAGTTTTTCTTTCCGCATCAAATATGGTCATGCCTGAGGTTTCTCGAACTGTAAAAAATACAGCGACAAGTGCATCTGAAAGCTGGGCTTGATTTTTTAATGCTGTTTGTGGAACAGCATTCAAGTAATCGCGGAGAGATGTTAAGTCCATCTGTCCAGTGTATAATACTACTACCTCCCTCTCTTTTGATATGACTTCAAATTTATTGGCTGTTTCTAAGATTATAAATTTATCTATGTAGTCTTTGATTGAAAGATTTGAAGCAGCTGACTTGAAGTGAGATCGCAATCCTTCTGGTTGGTTTTGAATACCCTGAAGAATGGCATTAAAAACTGCATTAGCTTTAGCTTGTTCTATAAATTTTTGGTCCGGTTTACCAAATAGATTATCGTAAGGGGCCGTTCCTTTGCCTTGGATAAATATCGGCTCAGCAGCGAACGCATGATTAGCTAAACAAAGGGCTGATGCAAACAGCAAGGCTAGTTTGTTAATTTTGGTCATATTTTTATTTTTTTACAATTGTCCAAGGGGCGCAGTCGATGAACATGGATTTCAAGTCTGCAGAGTTAATAATTAATTTAGGTGATTCCTGCTTTTTATCTTTTCCTGACATTGATGATTTAATTTTTTTGCCAGCATTGAAAAACATCTCATTTAAGGAATCCGAGTAGGCGAGCCATGGCGTTTTTTCGGAGGAACCTCTAGGAATCATATTTTGCACGCTACCATCGTGCTGTGAGGAGTAGATTTCAGCTTCTCCTTGCTTAATCGTGATGCGCGCGTAGGAGCAATTTTGAACCACTTTCCCAATTTCATTCTTTGTGGCTACTCGGGTTTGGAATGCCGGTATTGTTAACTCAACATTATATAATGCCTTTTTGAGAATAAATTTCTGGCCGCCATCACCCTCCTCTGAATTAATCACGCTATTGGTGGCATCCATGAGATTTTCCTGCATTCCGCAAAAGACCATTTCGCTTCCGCGGGAGTAAGGAATCAATGGCATTCCTGTTGCTTCATAGAAATTACTTGCGGCTAAATTCCCAAAATAAGATTGATAGCGGTCTTTCAGGTGATCTGGAAGAACTGCGAGAGCTTCGTCGAATAATTTAACATCCGCGACTCCAGCTGAATCGAGTCCAATAATTTCAGGCCCGTGGGCTTTACAAATCTTTAGAAACTGCTTTGGAACCATCTCCAAGTAGATGTTATTTAAGATGGCTTTTTTCTGATCATCCGAGATCGTGGGGCTTTTTGAGACATCCACATACATGACCCGACCAGGTAAGCAGACAACAACGGATCTTGTGCTAAAGTCACAGACAACGAGATCGAATCCCACCTCGCCCATAACCTTGTAAACCCCTCCGATCTCAACACAATCTACATGCTCGTAATTAATCGAGCAAGCCATGACATAGGATTTTCCGGAGGCTGCTTCTGGCCTGAAATCATCAGGCGCTATACTGTCTATAAGACGCCCCTTGCCGGGAACCGCATCTTGGCGAAGGCTGGCAAGAATTTTTTTGGATAATTCGTTCCCTCCCTCTTTACCAAGTGCTAAGGTGTGGTTTTTCCCAATAGGGAAATGATTATTGATATCTTGGAATTTTCCAGAAAGCCAAACGCCAGAAAACTTAATCAAGGAATGGGTGTCTACCGGCAAAGTTCCGGTCTCTTGCGCTAACAAAGTCGGCTGAGTTTGGCCGATTATTACTAATAAGACACTCGCGAATATCGCCAGTGGAATCTTGAGGGATGTCATGCCTAAAAATGCAGGGCGCCATTTCTGGCGCCCTGCGATGATATTTTAGAAATTCATCTGAAGTTTTGGAGTGGGCAGATTCATAGGCGGCAGAGAAATCTTCTGCTCTTTGGCGTAATTTTTACAGGCTTCATTGAAGGCACGCTCCTGGGCTAGGAACTTCGGCACATCGCGGACAATGAAGAATAAGGGATCGAGTTGTGTGGTCAAAATAGCCATTTCCAAAGGACCGGCGCCTTTAGCTTTCTGAATAGCATTTGCTGCAGTGAGTGAAGCATCAGTGGCCAGGGTAAGTTGAATAATGTAGGCTTGGTTTTTTACTTGCACTCCTTGGGCAAATTTGGAGGCGCTTGCCACTTTTACGCCTTTCGACTTTGAAATTTTATCACGAACTGCGGATATGGCCCCTTTAGAACGGCTCAAAGCTTTTCGTGCTTCACCCATGGAGGAGCCCACTTTGAGTGCATTTGCCTCTGCCTGGAGAATCGCGGCTTCTTTTTTCATGCCGATGGCTTCAGCTATGATGGAGTATGCTCGCAACATTGTTTTAGTGCCTTGGGTATATTTGGCCTCAACGGCTTTTTGCTCGGCTCGGAGCTGTAGCACCATGCTTTTTATAGGTTCTGGCAATTTGGCAATGTTTTCCTTGGTGGCGATTTTTTCGGATACCATGGCACAGGATGCGAGCAGAGCCGTCGAGCCGAGGATGATTAGCGGTTTTATGAATTTATTCATGAATGGATGGATTTATTGAGGGTGTATAATAATTAAAATTTCCGGTGTCATATTCATCTTGTTTTTGACCCATGATGAGCATGCCAAAAGAGATTTCATGTGAATTATCAAGATGCTTTTTTCTGCTCAAGAAAAAAATGCTGGCCAAAAAATGTCGAACAGATTTTCAAGCCAATTCACTCGTTCAAAAAATTCAATCCTCAGCGGATGCAGGGGATTTGGAAGAGAGGGGGATTGGGCTTGCCACTCAAATCACACACACGTGGCGGCGACTTGGGGGCACCGACCTAGGAACCCAGCGGTTGGGGGCGGAACGCAGGATTAGCGCTCAGTATCCGTAATTGTGACTGGATACTCGGCAATGATGGTTTGCTTTTGGAGGGTGGTGTGCTTGGTAGCGATGACTTTTCTCCCGCTGGTGGCGCAGGAGCAGAGGAGAACAAGCGGAGCGATGGCGAGAAGGAAGCGGGTCATGTGGAATGTTGGATTATGAATTTTGGATGTTGGATGTTGGGTTAGGGAATGGGGAAGCGGATGTTGGATTAGAAGGAGAGAGGAATGTTGGTTGTTGGTTTCAATTCAAAATTCAGCATTCAAAATTTAAAATTTCCCCATGGTTTCATGGGTTTTCCGAGGTGGTTTTGACGATAGATGTAAGGATTTTTTGGATGCTGGAAGCTTTTGTCAGCA
>CALFPA010000013.1 GCA_937919825.1 uncultured Spartobacteria bacterium
AGTTACACATGGATGGATCGCATTTGGGAATTTATGAATCACAAGGGGTTAAACAGATAAACCTACGGATTTGGCTCGGGCAACAACCAACCAAACTATGAAACGATCACTTCTCCTCCTCGCTATCCTCCTGACTTCCGCTGCGTCCGCCGTGGCGGCCGACATGAAGCTTTTCTACAACAAACCGGCGAAGGATTGGGAAACAGAGGCGTTGCCGATCGGGAACGGCCGGCTCGGGGCGATGATCTTTGGCGGCGTGGAGCGCGAGCGCATCCAATTCAACGAAGACAGCCTCTGGATCGGCGACGAAACGGACACCGGTGCTTACCAGGCATTCGGCGACTTGTTCATCGACTTCGACAACATGGGCACAACGGCCGGCTACCGGCGCGAACTCGATATCGCGAGGGCGGTGCACACGGTTTCGTATGCCAAGGACGGCGTGAACTTCCGGCGCGAGTATTTCGCCAGCCACCCGGCTGGGGTGATGGTCTTCCGCATGATGGCGGACAAGCCCGGCGCGCTGAGTGGAGCGGTTTCTCTTGCGGACGCCCGCCAAGGCACAAGCACTGCGGATGCGGAGGGTTTGACGATCAAGGGAAACCTGGCCGGGTATGTTCACTCACTTTCGAGAGACCGTTCCGAATATGGCATCGCCCTCGACTACGAGGGGCGTGCGCTCGTTCGCCATGAAGGCGGCACGCTCGAGGTCAAGGATGGCAAGCTGGTGTTCAAGGATGTCGACACCCTCACGATCTATCTCGATGGTGGCACGGATTACATCAACCAACGCGACAAAAAGTGGCGCGGCGAGCATCCGCACGCAGCCATCACGGCGCGTCTCGCGAAAGCCGCTGCGACTCCCTACGCCGAACTCCTCGCCGCCCATGTCCGTGATCAGGAATCGCTCTTCGGTCGAGTCGCCGTGAACCTTGGCAAGACAGCACCAGAAATTTCCAAGCTGCCCACCGACCGCCGACTGGTCGCCTACCGGGGAGGGGAAAAAGTCGAAGCGAAGGGCACCAATTATAATGGCCAAGCCCATGACCCCACGCTCAAGGGCGCACCCGATCCCGAACTCGAGGCGCTCATTTTCCAATTCGCGCGCTACCTCATGATCGCCTGTTCGCGTCCCGGCGACCTGCCCGCGAATCTCCAAGGCCTCTGGAACGAGAGCAACAACCCGAAGTGGCGCTGCGATTACCACGCGAATATCAATGTCCAGATGAACTACTGGTTTGTGGACGCGGCCAATCTCGGCGAGTGCTTCATACCTTACTCCGAATGGCTGAATTCGGTGATCCCGGTCCGCCGTGATGAGACTAAAAAGGAGCTTCATGTGCGCGGATGGGCGACCCGATGGGAGAACGGCATCTTTGGCGGCGCCACCTGCCCATGGAGCCGCGCGGACGGGGCGTGGCTCTCGCAAAATCTCTGGGACCACTATGCGTTCACTCGCGATCAGGAATTTCTCCGGAACCGCGCCTACCCAGTCTTCAAGGAGCTCTGCGAATTTTGGGAGGATTCCCTCCAAGAGGGCCCCGACGGCAAATTGGTGGCACCACCGAGCAAGTCGCCAGAACACGGCCCGGTCGTTGCAGGTAATTCCTACGACCAACAATTGGTGTATGATCTTTTCACGAATTACATCGAAGCCTCGAAGGACCTCGGTGTCGATGAGAGCTACCGCTCCAAGGTCGAAGAGATGCGCTCCCGCTTGCTCGAACCAAAAATCGGCAAATGGGGCCAACTCCAGGAATGGGCCGAAGACCTCGATGACCCCAAGGATCAGCACCGGCACTTCTCGCACATGATCGCCGTTTATCCCGGCCGCCAGATTTCGCCCTCGACTACTCCCGAACTCGCCGAAGCCGCCAAAGTCTCGATGAACGCGCGTGGCGACGAGTCCACCGGCTGGAGCCGCGCTTGGAAAATCTGCGTCTGGGCCCGCCTGCAAGATGGCAACCGCGCCTACAAAATCCTGAACGGCATGATCAAATCCTCGTTCCTGCCGAACCTCCTCGCCACGCACCCGCCCTTCCAGATCGACGGCAACTTCGGCTACGCCGCCGGAGTTTGCGAGATGCTGCTGCAGTCGCAGACGGGCGAAATCCAACTCCTCCCCGCCCTACCCGAAGCTTGGCCGGAAGGAAAAGCCACCGGCCTCATGGCACGAGGAAATATAACTGTCGATATCGAGTGGAAGGACGGCAAGGTCGTGAACTACCGCATCTCCTCCCCCGAGCCGCGCGAAGTGAAAGTCCGCGCGAATGGCGAAGTGAAGACGGTGATGCCTGTCCATGAAAATGGCGCAGCCGCCACGCAACCGGAGGGGCCTGTGACGCGGCTGTATGTCTTCGGCGATAGTTACTCCGACAACGGGGCGGGTTATGTCGATGGCAACGGGCCCACCGCCGTCGTTTACCTCTCGCGGAAGCTGGGCCTCGAATTGATTCCGGCCACGGAGCCGGGCGACGCGGCGCGGAGTCTCAACTTCGCGGTGAGCGGTGCGCAGACAGGAAGCGGCCCATGCAGGAAGATCAAGGATGCGCTCCTGGGGCGCGGAATGATGGACCAAGTGGAGGACTTCGTGGCGCGCGTGCAGTCGGGGAGCGTGGCGTTTGATCCCAAGACCACACTGTTCTTCCTCGCGGGGGGATTGAACGACGGCAAGCTTCCGGGAGCGGAGACCGTGGCCAATTTAGAAAACCAGATTCGGAAACTTTACGCCGTCGGGGCCCGGCGCTTCCGCGTGGCGTTGATGCCGGAGGCCATTCCCGAAACCAAAGCTCTCGGCGTGCGCCTGAACCCCGAGTTACGGCGGATCCCGGAGGAAATGCGCTCGCAACTGCCGGACGCCCGCATCGCCTTGAGCAACTGGGGCGCGTTTTTCGATGAAATCATGAAGAACCCCGCCCGATACGGCATCCAGAACACCAAGGACAAATGCGCCGGCAGGGCTCTCTTCAACCAGGACGCCACTCCCTGCGCCGATCCCGCCACCTATTTCTACTACCACGAAGGTCACCCCTCGACGGCGGTCCATAAAGCGGTTGGGGACAAACTGTATGAAGAGTTGGCCGAGGGGCGGTAGCGGTTCACTAATAATCACTCCATGAAAAAAATAATACTCGCACTGACTCTTTCTGCGTCACTCCACGCTGGGGAAAACCTCGAGCAGCAATTCCAAAACCCGCCGGATTCCGCGAGGCCGCACACTTGGTGGCATTGGATCAATGGAAATGTTTCCAAGGAGGGGATCACAGCTGACCTCGAGGCGATGAAACAGATTGGCTTGGCGGGCGCACAGATTTTCTCGGTGGGTGTCACCCCAATCCGAGGGCCCGTTGTTTTTAGGAGCCAGGAGTGGAGGGATCTCGTGAAGCATTCCCTGAGTGAGGCGGAGCGTCTGGATTTAAAAATCACGATGCAAAGTTGCGATGGGTGGAGTCAATCGGGAGGGCCATGGATCCAGCCGGCGCAGTCGATGCAGAAGGTGGTTTGGAGCGAGAACCAGGTGGAGGGTGGAAAGACAATTCCCCTGACCCTGCCGCAGCCGGAGACGAGTGAAGGGTTTTACCAAGACATCGCCCTGATCGCTTTCAAAGCCGCCGCTGGCGATCCCCGTGTGGACAATCCCGTGGCCCGCGCAGGCATGGAGGTGAAGATGAACTTGCCCTTTGCCAACCCGGCCAAGGCGCTTGCGGGCGCGGGCGCGAAAGAGATCATCGACCTGACCGGCAAGACGGAATGGGACGCTCCCGCAGGCCAGTGGACGCTTCTCCGGATCGGCCACACCAGCACCGGGATGAACACCAAACCCTCCACCGCCAAGGGCCTCGAGTGCGACAAAATGAGCGCGGAGGCGGTGAACTTCCACATCGACCAGATGTTCAAACCTGTCTGGGAGGATTCGCCTGAGAAGGCCGGCAGCACTTTCAAATACCTGCTGCTCGATAGCTGGGAGGCGAAGTGTGCGAATTGGACGCCGCGCATGCCCGAGGAATTCCGGAAACGCCGTGGCTACGACCTCCGCCCCTGGCTGCCAGCGCTGACGGGTCGCATCGTGGGGAACCAGGAAGAGACCGAGCGTTTCCTCTGGGATTACCGGCTCACGATCGGTGAATTGGTCGCGGAGAACCACTACGGCGTGACCCAAAAGCGGGCCCGTGAAAAAGGCATGGGGCTGATGTCCGAGGCGGTGGGAATCTTCATGCCGACGGTCGCCGAGCAGCTCCTTTGCAAAAAATACACCGATGTGCCGATGGGTGAGTTTTGGAGCGGCGGCCAGAATGACCTCAAGGAGGCCGCTTCGGCCGCTCACATTTACGGCCAAAATATCACCGCAGCGGAATCGTTCACTTCGGGTCCCGACATCTTGTGGCGGACCGATCCCTACCTGATCAAGGCGCAGGGGGACTGGGCATTTTGCATGGGCATCAACCTCCTCGTTTTCCATCGCTACGCCCACCAGCCTTGGCTCGATCGGAAGCCGGGAATGGTCATGGGCCATTGGGGAATGAACTTCGAGCGCACGAACACTTGGTGGAACCAGGGCTCGGCGTGGATCGATTACATCACGCGGTGCCAATCGCTGCTCCAGCAGGGCCGCTTCCAAGCCGACCTCTGCTACTTTTACGGTGAAGGGGCGCCGCTCGGCTTGGTCTACGAGGAAATCTCCCCGGCGGTTCCGAAGGGATTCGATTACGATGTCTGCAATGCCGACATCCTGCTGAACCTGATGGAGGTGAAGGACGGCCGGATCACCACCCCGAGCGGCATGAGCTACCGCGTGCTGGTGCTGCCGCCCGGTGACCGCATGACTCTCCCAGTCCTGCAAAAAATCGCCAAACTTGTCCGCGACGGAGCGGTTGTTTATGGACCGAAGCCTCTGCGCTCCCCGAGCCTGTCCGGCTATCCCGGGGTCGATCAGGAAATCGCAAAACTCGCCGGCGAGGTGTGGGGAAACTGCGACGGCAAAACCGTGACCCAACATGCCTTCGGCGCGGGCAAGGTCGTTTGGGGCGAACCCCTCGAAAAAGTGCTCGGCGTTCCTGCGGATTTCACCGCGTTCCAGGGCAACCTGCTTTTCACCCACCGCAAGGATGGCGAGACCGATATCTACTTCGTCTCGAACCAAGGCAAGCAAGCGGTCACGGCCGAATGCTCCTTCCGCGTCGCCGGCAAAGTGCCCGAGTTCTGGCATCCCGACACCGGCCGCCGCGAGCGCGTTGCCCTCTACTCGGAGAAGGATGGAGTCACCAAACTTCCGGTCGCCTTGGATCCCAGCGGATCGGTTTTCGTGGTCTTCAAAAAAGAGCCGACGCCCGTCCCGCCTCTGGTCTCGTTTGAGGTCAACGGCCGCAATCCCTTTGCCGAACCAGGCAAGGTCGGGATTCCGGAATTTTCGGAGAAGGGAATCACTTTCACGAGCACCGAGCCGGGAACCTACCAAGGCACCACGGCAAGCGGAGCCACGGTGAAGGGCGAAATCCCCGCGCCGCCCGCGCCAGTTGTGATCGAGGGTCCATGGGAGGTCGAATTCCCGCCCCTCGCGCCCAGTGACAAAGAGCCACTGAAAACCACCTTCGAAAAACTCGCCTCGTGGAGCGATTCCACCGTTGAGCGAATCCAGCATTTCTCCGGCACGGCTACCTACCGCAAACCCTTTCAAGTTTCCGGTCTCAAATCTCCGACATCACGAATCTTCCTCGATCTCGGAAATGTGAAGAACCTCGCCGAGGCCACCCTCAACGGAAAACCCCTCGGCATCCTCTGGAAGGAACCCTTCCGCGTGGATGTCACCGACGCCCTCGTCGAAGGCAAAAACGAACTCGTCATCCAGGTCACCAATCTCTGGGTCAACCGCCTCATCGGCGACGAAAAGCTCCCCGAGAAAGACCGCGCCACTTGGACCAGCGGCCATCCTCTCAAGGCAACCGACCCGTTGCTCCCCTCCGGCCTCCTCGGTCCAGTCACCCTTCAAACCGAGACGACTGTGGAAATTCACTAACTCTAACCATGAAAAAAGCCGCACTGCTGCTCGCCCTGATGGCATCGATGGCTTCGACAAAGGGAGTGGAATCCCAACTCAAACCGATTCCTTTCGAAGATCAGACTCCTGACGGATTGCTAAAAGCTCGCGCCGAGATGTCGTTCCGCCGCCTGCAGGAACCCTACTTTCAGTGGGACAATGTCTCCCGCGTCAATTTCGGGCCATTCCCCGGCGACGCGCTCGGCCGAACCATCAACGGACTCACGCTGCTCTCGCAGGCGCTGCACCAACCCGAACCGGCCAGCCTGAAGGAAATCATGCGACGCGTTCCGACGCTGGCCAACCCCGACGGTTATCTCGGGCCGAAGTTGCCGGAGTCTCGCGCCAACGAAGACACGATGGCTGGGCATAACGGGTATACCTACGGTCTGATGGAATATGCGCTGTGGACCAAGGACCCAGCCGCCAAAGAATCGCTGCGACGCATGGTGGCGAACCTCTTTGTTCCCGCCCGCGCCGCCATCGCGGGCTATCGGGAAACCTCGGCGAGCAAAGTCGACTGGCATCTCTCCGGCGGCGATGTGGGCCAGTTCTTCACGACGCTGGATGGAATGACGCGCGCCTATGCTTTGGTGCCGTTGCCGGAATTCCAGGCGACGATCGAGACTGCGATTGAGCGGTATCGCAAACTGGATCTTGTCGGCCTCAGCGCCCAAACCCATGCCATGCTCTCGGCCGCCACCGGCATCCTGCGCTGGTATGACATGCACCGCCGCCACGAGGACCTGGCGTTCGCTGAGGCGCTCTATAAGAACTATCGCGCGTTGGCCATGACCGAGACCTTCGAGAACTACAACTGGTTTAAAAAACCAAGTTGGACCGAGGCCTGCGGGGTCATCGATTCATTCATCCTGACGGTCAACCTCTGGCGACTGACAGGGAGGGCCGACTATTTGGAAGACGCCCACTTAATCCTGTTCAATGGCCTGCTGCCCGGCCAACTGCACAACGGCGGATTCGGCACCGGGCCTTGTGTGGGCCACGCCACGGGAGCGTGCCGCACCAAGCCTCACTCGGAAGCGGCTTTTTGTTGCTCCATGCGGGGTGGCGAAGGGTTGGCCCGCGCCATCCAATACAGTTATTTCCAAGACATGGAAACGGTGGTCCTGCCCTTTTATTCGAATGGCACGGCGACGCTGCGTTTTGCGGAGGGGACATGCAAGGTTCGCCAAGAGACCGGCTATCCGCACAAGGGACAGGCGCGGCTGGAAGTCCTCGAGAGCCAAGTGAACAAAGAAAAGCCATGGCGCTTCTTCGTGCCTTCGTGGGCAGTGAAGGACAGTTTTGAGATCCACGTGAATGGCAAAAAGGTGGAGTCGCGTCTGGCCGATTCCTTTGCCGAGATCGAGGTCCCGCTTGTTGCTGGCACCGTCGTCGAGGTGGCGTTCCAACAAGAGCGTGGACCACGCCCGGCGGTGCAAGCCGAGATGTCGAAAGGGGCCACCCGATATTTTGATGGCCCGCTGCTGTTGGGATCGGCCACAGAAAATGCAGGTGAGCCGCTCGTGCCGATTCTGGACCTGCTGGCGGTGGGCGGCCGCGGGGGCGAGCCTTATGTTTACTTCCCGAAGCAGAAGTCGCAACCGGCCGTGAACGCCGGAACCGCCGGAAAGGCGGGGAATTTGGCGTCCGGCGCTCAGGTTTTCCAGCGCGATATGGCCGCAGACAAAGTGCCGGGCGAAGTCGGGAAATTGTTCGGCGCGCTCAAACATGACCGGGCTTTGGCGATCATAGGATGCATCTGGTCCAAACCGCAAAAGGTGCGGCAGGTCATTCTCCAGTGGCCGGAATCGGGGGCGATGCCAAAACCCGAAGAGATCGCCTTGCGCTGGTCGGATGCCGGAGGCCTGCAAACTGCCGCGCAACCCGGAATCATCGGAAACGGCCGCCAGTGGGTCTACACGCTGGGCAGCGCTTCGGAAGGAATCACAGTCGACAATCTCGTGCTCGCGGGAAAGAGCACCGAGGGAATCCCGGCAGGTCTCGCAGCGCCCGAGATTGAGATTATTGGCCAACCGTGATCCGTGGGTGAATTGAACCTTAAACCGAATCAAACCATGAAAAAAATCGCACTCCTGCTCGCCCTCGCGGCGAACGCTCCGGCCTCCGAGCCGCTGCCGCCTTTTATTTATCCGGGAACCGTTCCAGCTTCGAGTTGGTCAGCAAAATGGATCGGGGCGAAGCCGGCTGCTGACACGAAAAAGCAAAACCTCTGGACCGCCTACAGGAAGGAATTCGACCTCGCCGCAAAGCCCGAGAAGGCCCTCGCGCGCATCGCGGTCGATTCGAAATACTGGCTTTGGGTGAATGGAGAGTTGGCCGTGCGCGAGGGTGCGTTGAAACGCGGACCGACTCCGACGGACACCTTTTTCGACGAGGTCGATCTGGCACCGCATTTGAAGCAGGGAAAAAACACGGTCGCGATCCTCGTCTGGTATTTCGGCAAGGAAGGTTTCAGCCACAAGAGCAGCGGCAAAAGCGGGCTGTTGTTCCAGATGGAGGCCGGTTCGGAGAAAGTGGCGAGTGATTCCTCGTGGTGCGCGGTGGTGCATCCGGCCTACGGCGACACAGGCGAACCGCATCCGAACAGGCGGCTTCCCGAATCCAACATCCGCTACGAAGCGGGCAAGGAAATGGCAGGTTGGGAAATGCCCGGCTTCGACGCGGCAGCGTGGGCACCGGCCGAGGAATTGGGCGCGCCGGACAGCGCTCCATGGGGGCGATTGGTCAAACGCCCGATGCCGCTTTGGAAAGACTTCGGCCTGCAGCCCTACACGAATGCCCCCGCGCTTCCCGCCGTCTCGGATGGGCAACTGATCAAAGGAAAGCTCCCCTACAACGCACAGGTCACCCCGTATTTGAAAATCGATGCCAAGGCCGGCCAGACCATCAAAATCCAAATGGACAACTACCGCGGCGGCAGCGAGCCGAATGTGCGGGCCGAGTATGTGACCCGCGACGGCGAGCAGGAGTTCGAGTTCCCCGGTTGGATGAACGGCCATGAGGTCCACTACGAAATTCCGGCGGGCATCCAGGTGCTCGACCTGAAATACCGCGAGACCGGATTCGACACGGAATTCGCCGGGGAATTTACCTGTGACGACGATTTCATGAACCGCCTCCGCACGAAGGCGCTGAGGACGCTCTACATCACGATGCGCGATACCTACATGGACTGCCCGGACCGCGAGCGCGCCTTGTGGTGGGGCGATGCCGTGAATGAGCTCGGCGAGGCGTTCTACGCTTTCGACCGCCGTTCCGACCTCCTCGCGCGCAAATGCATCTTCGATCTTATCGCGTGGCAAAAACCCGACGGCGTTTTGTTTTCGCCGGTGCCGACGGGAAATTGGGACAAGGACCTGCCTCTGCAAATGCTCGCAAGCATTGGTAGCACGGGTTTCTGGACCTACAGCTTTTTCAGCGGCGACATGGAAACGCTCGGCACCGTGTATCCCGGCATGAAGCGCTACCTCGAGATCTGGGACATGCAGCCGGATGGGCTCGTCGTTCCACGGCGCGGCGGGTGGGCGTGGGGCGATTGGGGTCACAACATCGACATGTCGATCCTCTACAACGCCTGGTATCACATCGGTCTGCAGGGGCTGCGAAACGCCGCGCTCGCGCTCGGGAAGGATGCCGATTTGCCCTGGATCGACGCACGGATGAAGTCGATCGAAGCCGCCTTCAACAAAACCTTCTGGACCGGCACCGAATACCGCTCGCCGGGCTACGCGGGCCAAACCGACGACCGCGCCAATGCCATGGCCGTCATCGCGGGATTCGCCGGACCAGACAAATACCCGGCCTTGCTCGAGGTTTTCCGCAAGCAGGCCCACGCGAGCCCCTATATGGAAAAATATGTGCTTGAGGCGCTCTGCATCATGGACGAACCGCAGTTCGCCCAAGAGCGCATCAAGCAACGCTTCGCCAAAATGGTGGACCACCCCGAATACACCACGCTCTGGGAGGGGTGGGGGATCGGGAGGGAAGGCTTCGGCGGCGGAACGATCAACCATGCGTGGAGCGGCGGCCCACTCACGATCATGTCGCAATACTTCGCCGGCATCGCTCCGACCGAGCCTGCGTTTTCCAAATACTCGGTCTTCCCACAAATGGGCTCGCTTGGAAAAATCAGCACCAAGGTTGTCACGACGAAGGGCGACATTTCGCTGCACTTGAGGAAAACCCAAGAGAGCTTCGCGATGGAGTTGACCTCGCCCGCCGGAACGGAAGCGACTGTCGGCATCCCGGTGCCAAAAGGAGGGAAAATCTCGGAGGTGAAAGCCAACGGCCAAACCGTTTGGAGCAATGGCCAAGATGATTCCAACATCCCCGGCCTGCGTTTCGTTGAAACCACTCCGCGCTATGTGATCTTCGCCGCCGACCCCGGCAAATGGACCTTCGCTGCATACATCAAAAAGCCTACCCCCATCCCTGCCAACCAGCCTGCCCAAATCGAATCCCAACCCTAGCCTTGAGAAAAACAACACTCCTCCTGAGCCTCGCGCTCACAGCCTCACTCCTTGCCGCCAAACCCATCAACCCATGATAAAACCAACCCGCACCGCACTCCTGGTTTTTGCCGCTTTGTCAGCGTCTGCGTTTGCCCAGCCCGCAGAGCCCCTGCCAAAATCGCGGTTTGTCCAAAACCTCGAAGCGGGGCGCAAGCAAACCCTCGTCGCCTACGGCACCAGCCTCTCCGCCATCGGCGCTTGGGTGGACCAACTCCGCGCCGTGGCCGATCAGCAATTCCCGGGACTCTCCACCGTGATCAACGGCGCCCAAGGCGGGGCGAACTCCGACTGGGGGCGCGAGAAACTCGAAGAGAAGGTGCTCTCGCACAAGCCCGACACCGTGCTTCTCGAGTTTTCGGTGAACGATGCTGTGGGGCCCGATAAAACCCCCGCCCGCACGCGGTCCAACCTGGAACACCTGATCGACCGGATTTTGCAGGCGAATCCCGAGTGCGAGATCATTCTGCAAGTGATGAATCCGCCGGTCGGCCACACCAAGACCGAGCGCCCGAACCTTGCCGCCCACGACCAAGTCTATCGCGATGTCGCCAAGGAACGCGGCCTGCGTTTGATCGACCACAGCCCCGCGTGGATGGCTCTCATGAAAAAAGACCCCGTCCAATTCATGCTCCTCAACCCCGATTTGATCCACCCCGTGCGCAACGGCGCGTTGGAAATTTCGACACCCGTCGTGCTCGCCGGCCTCGGCCTCGCTCCAGTCACCCCCTCGGCCTCCACCGAAGACCCCTGCTGGAAATACCTCCGCCATCTGATGAATACAGACAAAGATGCACTAGTCACCCGAGCCGAGTTCGATGCCTTTTGGACCATGCATTTCAAAAAAAGCGACACGAACGGTGACGGCATCCTCAGCGCCGAGGAATTCCATTCCGAAGAACTCGCCCGGGGTCTCGACAAAAACCGCGACGGGAATCTCGAACTCCCCGAGTATGTCGCGACTTTTGAGCCGTTGTTTGAACCCGCCAGCATCACCCCAGTCCCTCGCACCGAGCTGGAGGAAAAATGGGTGAGCAACCATGAAGCCCGCGTCGCTGCCGCCAAGAAAGGCGACATCGATGTGATCCTGATCGGGGATTCGATTACCCACTACAGCGGAGGCTGCCAGCCCTACCAACGCCACTTCGGCGCGCGCAAGACGCTGAATCTCGGCCAAGGCGGCGACCGCACCCAGAATGTCCTGTGGCGACTGCAAAACGGGGAAGTCGAGGGCATCCAACCCAAGGTTGCGATGCTCATGATCGGCACCAACAATGTCGGCCGCGGTGAATCGCCCCGGGATACCATTCTTGGCATCAAGGCCATCCTCGCCGAACTCAAGAAGCGCCTGCCGAACACCAAGGTCGTGCTGTGTTCCATCCTCCCGCGGGACGGTGCGATCATGGCCGCCGTGGACAAGGCCAACGCCCAGCTCCGGGCACTTGCCGATGGCAAGCAGGTCGTCCATGTCGACCTCACGGGAGTTTTTAGGAATCCCGACGGATCCCTGGAAGCATCGCTTTACCACACCGACAAAGTTCACCTCAGCAGCGAGGGCTATCGTGTTTGGTTTGAAAAAACCGAGCCGCTCATCGCCGCCGCCCTAGGCGAAAAACCGTTGGCAGCAAGGCACCGAATGAAACGGACCTCCACGACATGACCGGAAATGTGTGGGAGTGGTGCTGGGATCAAGACACGCAATACTTCTTCCGCCGAATCCGCGGAGGCTGTTGGGACACCATCGCGGCCTTCTGCCCTCTTGCCCATCGCGCCATCGGAAACAACCCGGCCAAAGGCGCCCACGATCTCGGCTTCCGCGTCGCCCGAAATGTGGCTCCCTGAGCCTTCCAGTTTCAAAATCATGAATAAATTCCTCCTCGCCCTCGCGCTCACACTTTGCGGCTCGGCCTTGCTCCACGCGGAGTCTGCAACGCCGGCAAATGCCCCCGCCGAATTTCCCCTGACCCTCGCTGACATCCGTGTGCGCGACCCGTTCATCTTGCCGGAGGGCGGGATGTATTATCTCTACGCGCAGGGCGGCAACCCGGCGCTCAATGACAACGCGGATCTCGGCGTCGAGGTCTACAAAAGCCGCGACCTCGTTCATTGGTCCCAACCGAAGCAGGTGTTTGTGCGACCGAAGGAGGGTTTCTGGGGCAACCCGCCGATCTGGGCGCCCGAGGTGCACAAGCTCGACGGGGCCTATTACATGTTTGCGACCTTCGCCGGACGCACCGGGGGGCGCGGCTCCCAAATCCTCCGCGCCGAGTGCCCGGAGGGGCCGTTTGTGGTGGTTGGCGACGAGGCCAGCACGCCGGCGGAGCAGACCGCCCTCGATGCCACGCCGTTCATCGATCCCGATGGCACGCATTGGATGGTCTACGCCCACGAGTGGGCCCAAATCCAAGACGGCACCTACCTCGCCGTGAAAATGAAAAACGATTGGAGCGCCCGCATCGGCGAGCCGGTCTTGTTGTTCAAAGCCTCGCAAGGGCCGTGGGTCCGCCCACATCCTCGCGCCGACACCTTCGTCACCGACGGTCCGTTTTTCCACCGGATGAAAAACGGCAAGCTGGCCATGGTCTGGTCGAGTTTCGTGAAAGGCCACGGCTACGGCATGGGCCGGGCGATTTCCGAGAGCGGCACCATCGCCGGACCTTGGCGGCATGCGGAGAAGCCGTTCTTCGGCGGTGATGGCGAGGACGGCGGCCACGCCATGGTCTTCCGCGATTTCTCCGGCGAGCTTTTGATGGCCCTCCACCAACCGAACGGCGGCAACCGCGAACGGGCCAAAATTTTCCGCCTGAAAGAGGACGGCGACCTGCTCGTCGTCGACGGGCCTTGGACGCCGAAGGCTGAACAGAATGCGGTTGCCCCCGCCACTGAAACCCCGCAACAACGCGATGCCCGCATGGCGTGGTGGCGCGAGGCGCGCTTCGGGATGTTCGTTCACTGGGGGCTTTATTCAGGCTTGGCCGGAAATTGGGACGGAAAATCGCAGGGCGCGAACGGCGACATGGAGTGGATGCAAAACCGGGTGGGCGTGGACACGAAGACCTACGCTGATGCGGCCTTGCCGAAATTCCAGCCGGTGCCGGGCTTTGCCAAAGCGTGGGCGAAGTTGGCCAAACAAGCCGGGTGCCAGTATGTCGTTTTCACCACCAAGCACCACGAAGGCTTCTCGCTCCAGGATTCCAAATTCTCGGACTTCGATGCGGGCGATCATCTGAACCGCGATCTCGTGAAGGAAATCACCGACGCCCTGCGCGCGGAGGGGCTACGGGTGGGTTTCTACCACTCGGTGATCGATTGGCACCACCCCGACTACGATTTCCAGAAAGCCAAGGGCCTGCCGTATCCCACCGAGGCGGCCAAGCTCGCCACCGCGCCGCGCGACCACTCGCGCTACATCGATTTCCTGCACAACCAGACCGAGGAACTCACCAAAAATTACGGCCCGGTCGACATCCTCTGGTGGGATTTTAGTTCTAAGGAATTTCAAGGCGACGACGCCTGGCGCTCCTGCGAACTCATCAAAAAAGTCCGCGCCAACCAGCCGGGCATCATCATGAACAACCGCCTCTACCGCATCCCCGAGGCAGGCTTCACCGGCCCCGGCACCGGCGATGTGGTGAACCGCATCGACCCGCAATACGGCGACTTTGTGACGCCCGAGCAGCACATTCCGCCAAATGGCCTGCCCGGCGTGGATTGGGAGACCTGCATGACGCTCAACACGACCTGGGGCTACAACGAACACGACAGCTCCTGGAAATCCCCCCGCGACATCATCCGCAACCTCATCGACATCGCCAGCAAGGGCGGCAACTACCTCCTCAACATCGGCCCGAAAGGCGACGGCACGATCCCCGAGGAAACCGTCACTTGCCTCACCGAGGTTGGAAAATGGATGGATGTCAACGCCGAGGCCATCCGAGGCACCACCGCCACGCCGCTCCCAAGCCTGCCCTGGGGCCGCTGCACCATGAAAAAACATAAAGTCGGCACGACGCTTTACCTCCATGTCTTCGACTGGCCGAAGGAAGGCGAACTCCTCGTCCCCGGCCTCGAAAACGAAATCCAATCCGCCACCCTCTTGGCCAACGGCAAGGAATTGGAATTCGAAAAAACCGCCGCCGGCTTGGAAATCGAACTCCCCGCCCAAGCCCCCGATCCCAACGCCACCATCATCAAACTCGAGATCACCGGCGCGTCGCTCCTTGTGCCGTCGGTCATGCTTCACGCGGAAAATGCCGCACCAGCACCGGCCAAACCCCTCCGCATCCTTTGCGTGGGTGATTCCATTACGGCCGGTTACACCGACAACCCGACTTGGGATGTGCCTTTTGAATTTGGTTACCGCCAAGGACTCTTCGAGCGCCTCCAAAAAGCCGGATACCAATTCCAATTTGTCGGGGATTCGCCGGAGCCATGGGATGGACGGTTTGGTCTTCCGAAAAACTCGCCCTCGCCGGATTTGAGAGCCATTGGCCAAGACCGCCACGAGGGCCATGGCGGGTGGAATACCGCGCAAGTTTTGCAACACATCGACCAGTGGATTGCAAAAAGCCAACCCGACATCGTCCTCCTGATGATCGGAATCAACGACGCAGGCAAGCCGCCGGCGGCCGAGAACCTCAAGGGCATCGTGGAAAAGATCGTTGCGGCCCGCCCGCAGGCGCATGTGGTGGTGGCCCAAATCACCCCTCGATCGGAATTCACCCAAAGCATCGCAGACTACAACACCAGCATCCGCACCACGCTGGTGCCGGAATTCCAGCGCCAGGGAGGCAAGGTCACCACCGTCGATCAATACCGGAACATGCTGAAACCCGACGGCACGATCGATCCCGAGCTTTTCTCGAACAAAATCAACCACCCCAACGCCACCGCCTACGACCGCATGGCGCAAACTTGGTTCGAGGCGATCCAGACCATTTTCCCTCCCATTAAAAAATAACCAGCACTTGCGCGCAGCGAAACACTCGAGCAGTCCATCCCAAAGCCCAGCGACCCCAAGAAAATCGCTTCCTTCTCCGGCACCGCGGTTCCCATCATGCCGTAAGGGTGATCCCTGAAGCTAAGAGGATTCGCTCGGTCTGCTCTCCTTGAGTTTCTTACGGTAACTCCCGGGCGAAAAACCCGTGTGTGCGCGGAAGACACGGTTCAAATGATTCGCTCGCACGAAGCCTGATTCCTTGGCAATGGCGGCGATGGGGGACTTCCTTCCCGCCAGCAACTCCTTGGCTTTTGCGATCCGGATTCGAGCGATTTCCTGGTTGATCGTGCGGCCAGTTTCGCGCTTGAAGGCGAGTTCCAGCGGCCGTCGCGACATGCCGGTTGCTGCGACAATTTCCGGCACTTGCAGGATCGATTTTTCAAAATGCTGGCGGATATATCCGAGGGCGCGCGCAACCCCGAGGTGTTCGACCGACGGCATGTCCGTGCTGCGCCGTGACACGATGCCTTTGGGGGCAATGAGCGGAGGCTTTGGGTGGTTGGGCTCGCGATTCATCAAGCGCTCGAGCAACAGAGCGCCTTGGTATCCCACCTCTTCCAGATCGTGAACAACACTGGTCAGCGGAATCGTGACGGCATCACAGAGAAGCTCGTCATTGTCCACCCCGATGATCGCCAGTTGCTCGGGCACGGCGATGCCCAATTTCTGGCAAACATTCAGGATATTCGCGGCGGCACAGTCGTTGTAGCAAAAGACGGCCACCGGCTTGGGCAGGGCCTCCAAGGAGCGGGCAATCCGCTCCTGGTTTTTGGCCCAGTTCTCGCGCCATGTGAACTCCCTCAACTCATGCAGCGGCGGCAAATCGACAAGCCCGAACCCCTCCTTCGCGATGGTCTCTAAAAAACCCGCCCGCCGTTCGTCGTTGAGCGGATCGTTTGTGAAAGGAAACCAGGCGAAGCGGCGGTATCCGCGCTCCATGAAATGCTGCGCCGCCAGTCTCCCGATCGCGCGGTGGTCACCATCCACATAGGGCAAACCCAGATCCTTCCGAACCATGGTGAGTTCGACTCGCGGACACCGCGCCGATCGCACAAAGTTCGCCAATTCCTTCCAGTATCCCACATGCGAGATAATCCCATCCCCCTTCCATCCGCGCGGAATGGTGGCGGCGTAGAGCATGTCGGTCGTCAGATGCCAGTTGTTCTCGCGGGCAAACCGCGCCACGCCTCGATAAAAGCCATGGTGCGTCGTCGTGAGGGCAAGTAGCACATTTCGCTTGGGAATCATAGGAGGCAATAAGCCATCCCAGATTCCGGCGATTCCATCAACGCAATTTGTTAAGTTTTAAAACGCAAATGAGTCATATTTTTCCAGCTCCGTTTTGGTATGGTTTCTCTCCATCCAAGCTATGACCCTCGATTCAACTGGTATCCCCCCCGAATCCGTTCGCTCCATCACACTGCCTTCCGGCCGCGCCATGCCCGTCGCCGCATATGGCACCTTCCACTCCGACTGGGCCCAGGCGCTGATGAAGGAGGCGACGGTCGAGGCCATCCGCCTCGGGTGGCGCCACCTCGACACCGCCCGCGCCTATGAGAACGAAAACCTCATCGGCGAATCGATCCGCGAATCCATTAAGCGTGGTCACATCAAATCCCGCCAGGAATTGTTCATCACCGGAAAACTCTGGAACGGTCACATGACGCCGAAGGATGTCGCTCCGGCGCTGGAACGCACCCTCCTCGATCTCGGCATCGATGAGATCGATCTCTACCTCAACCACTGGCCGTGGCCGAATGTCCACCCGCCCGGCTGCACGGGCGACCAACGCAATCCCGACGCCGTGCCCTACATCCACGAGTCGTTCCTCGAGACCTGGGCCGAGATTTGCAAACTGAAGAAAGCCGGAAAAATCATCGACATCGGCACTTCGAACCACACCCGTGCGACGATGGAACTCCTCCTGCGCGATGTCGGCGCGGATGAGCGCCCGGTCTGCAACCAGATGGAACTCCACCCGCTTTTCCAGCAAACGGAACTCCGCCGCTACTTCGAGTCCGAGGGCATCGTTTGCACCGGCTACATGGCGATGGGTTCGCCGAAGCGCCCGAGTCGCGACAAATTCAAGGAGCACCGCTCGGACATGCACGACCCGGTCATCCAGGAAATCGCCCGCGAGTGCGGCGTCTCGACCGGCACGGTCTGCCTCGCTTGGGCCGCCCAGCGTGAGAACCACAGCGGCGGCTATGTCGTGATGTCCACAAACTCCGACCGCATCCGCGAAAACCTCATCCCCGCTACCAAGGATATCCTCAGTGCTGAACAAATGCTCCGCATCGATGGCGACGGCACCGAGGCAAATCCCGGCATCGACGCCAACAACCGCCTCATCTGGGGGCAGGTCTTCCTCTGGCCCGAGGCGGATGGCGATTGGCGTCTGCTCTGGGATGATTCCGAGGTTTTCCTCACGCGCGACGGCTACCGGAAATTCAAAACCTCGTGGAACGCCCACAACGCCGTGCAACTCGCCACCACCCACAGGAGGACCAAATGAAAGAGGTCGGAATGCTCAATGGCCACATCGACTCGGCGCTGACCCGCCAAGGCCACGGTGATTTGATGATGGTGGTGGATGCTGGATTTGCCTGCCCGGATCATGTCGAAGTCATCGACATCGCCCTGCGCGAGGGCGCGCCCACGGTGCTCGAGGTTCTCGCCGAACTCCGCAAGGTCCACTCGGTCGAGAAAATCGTGATGGCGAACGAAACCCGCGAACACAATCCGACGCATTTCAAAACCGCCGCGAAGGCCTTTGGCAAAGGCGTCGAGGTCGAGGCCATCCCCCACACTGAGTTCAAACAACGGAGCCACCAGGCCAAAACCATCGTTCGCACCGGCGACTTTACCGCGTGGGGAAATGTGATGTTGGTCTCCGGCGCCGGCACCCGCTGGAAAATGGAAAAAAAGTAATCCTATGAGACAAGCCATCATGACCAAACCCGGACACATCGAGTTCGGGACAGCCCCGGAACCCGTCGCGGGTCCTGGCGAAATCCTCCTCCGCATCAAAAAAATCGGCGTTTGCGGATCCGACATCCATGTCTGGCACGGCGAGCATCCCTACACGCCTTATCCCGTCATCCAAGGGCACGAATTTTCCGCTGTCGTCGAGGCCGTCGGCGCGGGCGTCACGAAGGTCAAACCCGGCATGAAAGCCACCGCCGCTCCGCAGCAGGTCTGTGGCAAATGCAATCCCTGCAAGCGCGGCGATTACCATATTTGCGACAGCCTCAAGGTCCGAGGATTCCAAGCTCCGGGCTGCGCGCAGGATTTGTTTACCACCACCGAGGAGCGCATCGTTCCTTTTCCCGAGAGCCTCAGCTTCGAGCAGGGTGCGCTCATCGAGCCTGCCTCTGTCGCCGCGCACGCCACGAACCGCGTGCCGACCCTCAAAGACAAAAATGTCCTCGTCACCGGCGCGGGCACGATCGGCAACCTCGTCGCCCAGGCCGCGAAATGCCGGGGCGCAAAGAAAGTCCTCATCACCGACCT
>CALFPA010000014.1 GCA_937919825.1 uncultured Spartobacteria bacterium
AACTTCTTTTCTTTGCGCCGCTAACGGGCTTCGTCCGATCATTCACCTCCCCGATTTTGAGATAAGGATCCTCCTTCCCCCGAACCTTGTGCCACCAGCGATTCACATCATGGGCCAACGACCCCGTCCCCACCTCCCCGAGGCGGTAGAGCTTGGAAACATTTTCAACGCGAATGACGGTGTCGGACATGGGAAGTAACGAGTTGCGAGTGACTGGTAGCGGGGCCGAAGAAGTTGCGGGTTATTGTTGCGAGCGCAATCTTGAGGCGAAGGCACCGATGGATTGCGATAGGTCTTTGTATTCGGCACGGAGCCGTTCAGCGGAGGATTTTTCAATGTAGCGATGGTCTTCGGCAAGATAGAGCATGGAGCGAACTTCGCCGGATGAGCCTTTGGAGAGGTCCAGAAAATGTGCAAAGTCTTTCTTTGTCCGCCGCTCGAAGCCCTCGGCGATGTTGTTCATCACGGACACTGCGGCGCTTTGAATTTGGCTGCGGAAGTCGAAATCGCGGATTTTCTCAAAAGCGTCGTAAACCTCGTTCGTCAAAACGCGGGATCGTTGCCAAATCTGCAGGTCTTCAAAATTTTCTGCAAATCCCATACTCGTTACAAGTTACTCGTTACCCGCCACAGCCGACTTCGTCGGCCCCCCATACCAGAGCGACTTCTTCAGCGACCGGCAGAATTTCTTCGACTCGGACCAAGACTTCTTCGTCCAGTCGAGTGTCGAATGTGTTTGGGAAGGCATAGTAAGTGTCGAGAGCGGGTGGAAAGAAGCGGGGCGGGTTATTTTGGCAAAGGGAAGCCGCTGACTTGCGAGATTGGCAAAGTGATCAAATCGAAAGGAATTGGCGTTCCATCAACCAGAACAAAATTGGCGGGCCGGGCATCGAAAATGGCAACCTCCAAGGATCGACTAACCCATGCAAAGCGTTTTCCGGTAAGTGGACTAAATCCATAAAGCTTCATAAAATCCGCGATCTGTCTTTCATCTGGGAGTTCACCCAAGAGCGGCTCTTGGTGAATGAGAATCGAAATATCGCCTTTTGTTGTTTCCAAAATACTGGAGACTTTTGTAATGGCTCCGAATAATTTGTTGTGGAGCGACCAGCGATCCAAATAATCCAATGGAGTCCCTGGAACGAGCCCGCGATCCAGAAAACGAACTGTTCTCCCAAAACTGCCGCCATAGGTTGCTTTTCGGATGAGCTGACATTCCGCATCGTTCCAAACAAGATGTTCGAGCCCCCCGATGCGAGCCTCTGCTATCCAGAAGCTTTCGCGGTATCTTCTTGCAGCTTTTTCTGCCCATTCGAGTAAGGCTCCTCGTTGGGCGAGAATTCCTGAGCCTTTTCCACCTGCATCCAAAATCGCTCGGATGTCATTGGCGGCTGTTTCCGGATCAATTCCAGTATTTCCTGCGGGCTCGTTAAGGTTTTTTCCATTTCCATGATTCATTAAACTGTTAGTTTTGCGTTGTCAAAATGGGGTTGAGCCCAGCCCCGAGCGCAATCAGCGCCCCTACCCGCCCCCTCACCGTGATCGAACCCGCATCCGACTTGATCAACCCATTAAGCATCTTTTATAGCGTCGTGTTGATTCGCGCCTTCCCACGGCGTCTTACCCTACGGGCTGCCTGTGGCAGTCTACCGAGCGGCTGCCCCGCCGCCCGGTTACCCGCGCCATTATGCCCAATCAGCCCCAGGCATTCCCCCCGGCGTAGCTCAAAGCTGACATCTTTTACCGCGTAAAACTCGCCGTCCCGAAGCCCTGCGCCATCCGGCGCAATAGATTGTTTTCCGCAATCGAGCGACGGGGCAGGCGCGAGATGGACCGACCGGAGGTCGGCCCGGAGGGCGAGACGAGAGGGATCGAGCGAGTCAAATTTCACAGATGAAGAATTTTCCGGAGAACCGCTGGCGGCATTCGCAGAGCGAATGGCA
>CALFPA010000015.1 GCA_937919825.1 uncultured Spartobacteria bacterium
AGTAAAGGAATACTAAAATGATCAGTATCAATACAAATACGGCCTCCAGTCTGGCAGCGTATAATCTCGGAAGCACCAATGTGAACCTGCAAAGGAGCCTGCAAAGACTCTCGAGCGGAACGCGAATCAACTCCTCAATTGACGATGCCGGTGGGTTGGCGGTGTCGATGAAGCTCTCGGCGTCAATCCGTCGCACCGAGGCTACCCAGGCGAATGTGAACAACGCGCTGTCGTTTTTGCAGACGCAAGATGGAGTGATGAAAAATGCGCAACAAATTCTGTTGCGTTTGTCTGAATTGGGCCAATTGGCAGCGGATGTTACAAAATCCACAACGGATACCTCGTTGTATCAAACAGAATTCAGTTCACTGACATCGGCATTGAGCGCGATGACATCGGAGGAGTTCAATGGAGTAGGAATGTTTGATACGACTACTGCAACAAGTCTGACAGTCGTAACATCCGAAAACGGAGGACAAACCAACGGGATTACGATCTCCGATCTGAACGCGATTGTTACCAGTCTGAATAGCTTGGATGTTAGCGACACAACCGCAGCAATCACAACGACTATTTCGACATTGGAAACAGCGATTCAGGATCTTGCAGGGCTCCGCGCCACGAATGGATCGGAACAACAGAGGCTAACCTTCGCAGCCGACATGCTGGCGATCAACAAGGTGAATCTGGAATCGGCCAATGGGCGGATCGCGGATGTGGATATCGCAAGCGAAAGCGCGAACCTGGCCCGGTTGAATATCTTGCAACAGGCTGGGACGGCAATGCTGGCGCAGGCGAACATGTCCACGCAATCGGTTCTACGACTGTTAGCATAATCATATCGTCGAAGAGACAAGAAACTTGAGCCTTCCCTGGATGGTTGAAAAGCCATCCGGGGAGGCTGGAGATCAAAAACCCAAGGAAGAAAGATAAGCGGCAAGGAAGCCGGAGAAACAAAAAAACCAGATGAACTAACCGCAAGCGATTAACCGAAAGGACAAAAGGTTATGAAGCCGGAAGGCGACATATTGGAGAAGAAATCGGAAACCGAAAGCATTCTGCTAAGGTCTGCTGCTGCTGGATTGATCAAGACAGCGGGGCTGAAACTGCGATTCTAGCCCAGGCAAACCTTTATGTAAATGCAACGCTGACTTTATTAACATGATATTAAATTTTAACAATTTTGAGATATATCTCAAAAGGGTTGGTCGTAACCCAGTAATCCGACCCGGAGCGGCACGGAAGCCGCAAATAAATAAATACAAAGTAAAGGAATACTAAAATGATTAGCATCAATACTAATGTGGCCTCCATGTCGGCGGCATACAACTCAACCAATACGAATCGTGAGCTTCAGAAAAGCCTCCAACGCCTATCCAGTGGATTGCGAATCAATTCATCATCGGATGATGCCGGCGGTTTGGCGGTTTCCATGCGATTATCCGCCGCAGTGAGGAGAACAGAGGCAACTGGCAGAAATGTCAATAATGCAATCTCGTTCCTTGCAACTCAAGATGGCGTTTTGGATGCCGCTGGAAAAGTGCTCACCCGCTTGGCTGAACTAGCTCAACTCAATGCAGATAATACAAAATCAACAAACGATAAGGCACTCTATGAAACCGAGTTTGATGAATTAGTTTCAAGCATTGATAGCTCTGGGGATGAGACTTTCAATGATCAGGTGTTATTTTCCGCAGGGGGCAACACTCTGGAGGTAATTTACTCGGAGGATGGTTCTAGGACCACAGGTATAACACAAGCAGATTTGGCGGCAATCCACACGGATCTTGCGGGAATTGATTTCCTCGCTGATGCCGTGACGGATACGATCGATGCCATTGATACAGCAATTAATGATCTCGCTCAGATGCGGGCACAAAATGGAGCCGAGCAAACAATGCTTACGCATGCCTCGGATCTTCTAAAGATAAATCAAATCAATCTCGAGGCGGCAAATAGCCGCATCATGGATTTAGATATCGCCAACGAGAGTTCCAACCTCGCTAGGTTAAATATTATGCAGCAGGCAGGCATGGCAATGCTTGCCCAAGCCAATCAAAGCCAAGATGCAGTTCTGCGACTGCTCTATTAATAAATAATTTAAAATAGAAAGCTAATATTATGATTAATGTAAATACAAATATTGCAGCATTAAAAGTGATGACGGCTTTTAATGACTCCCAAGGCAACCTCTCGAAAGCCTTGCAAAGGCTTTCCAGCGGATTGCGCGTTAATTCTTCTCAAGATGATCCCAGTGGATTGGGGGTTTCGATGAGGCTGAATGCACAAATCGCACGGAAAAGTGTGGTTTATGATGAAGTCAATAATGCGGTATCTTTTTTAGATACTCAAGACGGCGTGATGGATGCCGCCAATTCTGTGCTGCAACGCATGGCTGAACTCACGCAACTTGGTGTCGGTAGTTTGAACACAAGCGCTCAAGCAATTTACCAAGTTGAATACGATGAACTTGAGGATGAGTTGGAGGGCCTCTTGAGTGAGGAGTTCAATGGTAAAAGTTTGTTTGCCGATGGTGGCGGATCGCTCACGGTCTTCACCTCGGACAACACGTCGCAAACGGCATCCATGACTCAAGCGAACATGGAGGATCTAGTCTATGATGTCGTTAATGGAGGAAGTGTAACAAATACAGCTACATACTCTGCGATAACAACGGCAATCAATAACCTTGCTGAACTGCGTGCAACCAATGGCGCCGAGCAGAATCGCTTTGAGCGGGCGGCAAGCGTTTTGGATGCAGGAATTATCAATCTGACTGCGGCAAATAGCCGAATCATGGATGCAGATGTTGCTCAGGAGTCCGTGAATATGACAAAGTATGATATTCTCCAGCAATCAAGCCTCGCCATGTTGGTTCAAGCCAACCAGAACAAAGAAAATATCCTGCGGTTGCTGGAATAGCGCTTGGAGTTGATATCGGGAAAGGAGTTAAGAGTTTTCTCATAGAAATGAGTTGTCCCATGATGGATGTAAAAACTCTCCTCCTTTGCCGGTAAATCCTGCGCAGGCTTCAATTTAGCATCAACAAAAAAGACTATGAATATCAAAAATATGTTTTCGCAGTTGCTTCTCGTAGACTCATATCAGGTCGTTAATAGGAATCATGCAACGACAGTCGAAAGGATTTCGAGTGGGTTGCGGATCAACTCCTCCAAGGATGATGCCTCACAAATCGGTGCGCTCTCGCAGGTTGATGCGAACATCATGGAACAGAGCGTGTTCGCGCGGGCAACAAGCGAGGCGATGTCGTTTTTAAAAACGCAAGAAGAAGCCATGAATTCGATGGCAGAAATCTTGACCGAGATGAAAGTTCTGAAGGCATCCGCCGATGCAGCTCTTGCCCTGGGGGGGGACATTACTGCAATAGAAGAGAATTACCAAAAACTCCAGAGCGAGTTTGTTGAGATCACAGAAGAATATTTTAATGGAGTCACATTATTTTCTGCAGGAGTGAGCAACACTGTGCGTGAATTCTCCTTTGTGAAGGGGAGTCGATCGTTTCAGACTACCCAATACGCAGTCTCCAACATGAAGCTGGGAAATACATTTAAGGTTGGGGAAACATACAGCGTGTATTCTCGTATTGATCACTCCGCAAGTCTTATAACTTGGCAGGATGCAAAGACCGAGGCTGAGTCCCTAGGCGGGTATTTGGCAGTAATTACGAGTGCGCAAGAAAACAATGCCGTGAGAACCGCTATCAGTGGGGCTTGGGGGGGATGGTTGGGCATCCATAAGCCTGCAGGAGGAAACTGGGTTTCGCTAACAGGCGAATCAGTGACCTATACGAATTGGTTTAATGAGGGCGTTAATTCTGGAGTCCACTATGCGGCCGTGTTCCGGGGTGATGGTCTTTGGAATGGCTATAATTGGACTGTCTCAACGCAAAAAGCGCCCTACTATGTCCTCGAAGTGGAAAACACATATTCTCTTGCAGATGTCGATGCCTCAGACATTCAAGCAAACCTCCAAAACTTATCTCAAGCTATTGCTCAAAATGGCGTTGAGCAGCGTAGAATCTCACGACTTCAATCGATTGCTCATGAAAATGCTCAAAATCTCTCGGGAATTGCTGGCCGAATGGAAGATGCGGATTACGCCCAAGAAACTATAAACAATTCCAAACAAATCCTTAGTTCTGAATCCACATTGGCTTTGCTGTCTCAGGCGAATATTCGCTCACAATCCATGCTCAGGCTTTTGTATGCGCGAATAGACAGGGAGTGGGATTTTACTCCGAAAAATAATGAAGAGAACTCCGATGACAAAAGATTTTCACCGCTTCAGCAATCGCTGATTGATGTGGATGACGATAATAGCCTGAGAACTTAGGAGTTTTTTTGCTGAGCACACCACTCGCACCAAGCTTGGCGGAGGGAGGACTCGAATTGAGCGGCTTGCCCAGCGTGGTCGAGAAGCGGGCTTTTTGAGACATCTTCACGAAGGCTGTGGCGGAGGGATTCTCGAAGCGGTCGATCCTGGGCCAGAGCGACGGCTTTTTCGATGTAGGCTTCGGCGTTTTCGGTTGCCCAGTCCGCATGGCCGACTGCCGATAGCAGAGACAACCCCACGCGCGAGGCGTGGCGGTCGCCGGCAAGCGTGACCACGGGAACGCCCATCCAGAGGGCCTCGCAGGTCGTCGTGGTGCCGTTGTAGGGAAAGGTGTCGAGGGCAACATCCACGCGGGAGTAGGCGGCGAGGTGTTCGGCGGGGCTTGCAAAGAAGCCGAGGAGTTCGACTCGGTCGTTGGGAATTCCAGAGGTGGCGAGTTTTTCGCGGACGCTGGTTTGCACATCGGCGTCTTCGAGATAGGGGCTTTTGATCAGAAGGCGTGAGTCGGGAACACGCTCCAGAATCCGCGCCCAGACAGCCAAAGTCTCGCTCGTGACTTTTAAAAAATTGTTGAAGGAGCCAAAGGTAATCGGCGTTGCCTCATCGGGCATCGCTTGCTCCGGGGCATTGGTGGGTGGTTCGTAGGCCCAGGCGCAGGAGGAAAAACGAACGAGTTTTTCAGTCGCGAAGGCATCGGCTTCTCCTTCAGGGTCGGTGATGCCATCGACAAGACGGTGGCCAATCGCTGGCAGTCCGGTCGTGTTGGGGTAACCGAGATAGGTCATCAAAACCGGCGCAGGATTTTTTGCAAAAAGCGTCAAGCGGTTCATCGAAGAATGCCCGGCAAGATCGATCAAAATATCCGGGGCGTCCTTGCGGATCATCTCGAGCGCGGCCTCATCATCGAGGCCGTTGAGATTGATCCATTTTTTGGAAAGAGCGCGGAGCTCGGAGCTCGTCGAATCCTCGGTGTGATGGCAATGATAGAGAATCGTCTCCACCTGCTCTGGATCAAGGTTTGCAAGGATCGGCTTGAGAAAAAACGCGACCGAGTGATAACGAAAATCAGGAGAGACAAAACCGACGCGCAGTTTTTTTTCCGGGTCGGGTGGATTGAAAAAAACTTGAAACTCGTCGGTGGGAAATTGGGAGCCGAACTCCTTGTGGGCCTCGAAGACGGCTAGTCGGTCTTGGCCGGGGAGATAATTCAGAAGCATATTCCGCGCGCTGAGCACCCGGGCGTTCTGTGGCTCCATCCAGAGGATCGAATTGTGCAGGTCGAGCGACTCCTCGGTTTTGTAAAGCCGCATGAGGCCGAGCGCTCGTGCCGACGAGGCGCTGGTGAGGAAGGGGTCGGCCTGCAGTGCCTTGTCGAAACACTCCATGCCCTCGCCCACACGGCCGGACTGCTCGATGAGTGACAGGCCGAGATTGCTCCAAGCCACCGCCATGGAGGGATCGATTTCCGTGGCCTTCTGAAAGTGCGGCTCGGCCGCCGGAAAGCCCATCACGCGAGCCGTAACTTCGCCTAGTTGCTCGTGCGCCGCGGCATTCGCGGGTTGAAGCGAAACAAATTTCTCCAGCGCCGCCACGGCCTCCTTCGCCTGGCCAGTGGCCCGAAGGCAGCGCGCGAGGTTTTCCCAAGCCTCGGCTTGGTGGGGAGCTTTCTTCAGTGCTCGCGACAAATGCGGTTCCGCTTCGGCGAAGCGACCAAGATCCGCCAAGGCCATCCCGAGGAACATCCGACATTCGATGGAGTCCGGCTTAATCTTCCGAGCCTTCTCAAGCAGCTCCGCCGCCTTTTCCAAATGCCCACCGCGCTGGAACGCCATTGCTCCTGAGAGAAACCACGCATCAAAATCTCTCGGGCACTCGGCCCTCACCCGCGCGTAAATTTTCTCTGCCTCGTCATGGCGGAGAGCCCTGTGAAGCGCCAGCGCCTCCTCGAGTTGATTGGTGCGTTGCTTTTGATTCATCAGTCAAACGCATCGAAGCATGAAATCCCCGAAAGGCAAAAGCGAAAGCTTGAGCGCTTATTAATTCGGCTCACGAACGCGGGACGATTTACAGGGCGGAGAGATCAACCTTCATAAAATTTCCCTTGATCAAACCAAAAAAAGAACCACTATGGTCACATGATTGCCAGCCTTCGTGAATCCAAGACCCGATTGAGCGAGTTGGTGAGCCTTGCCAATTCCGGCGAGGAGATTTTAATCACGGTTCATGGCCAACCCAAGGCCCGCCTTCTGCCTGTTTCGGAGCCTCGTTCCGATACCGTGGATTGGTTGCGCGAGTTAAGCGATCTTCGTTCAAGTTTGGTTCAACCCTCGAACGAGCAAAAAACGAGCGCGCTGGATGAAGTGCGGGAGGATCGTTGGTGAAAGCCCCTTACTGGGACACCTCCTGCGTGCTGGCACTCTATGTGCCGGAACAGATCTCATCGCAAGCTTCCGATTTGGCCTCTGCGGAAAAGGGGCCAATACATTCCAGCGCCATTCTGGAATTTGAAATGACCTTTGCTATTCACGCGAAGGAAGCCATAGGCGAGATTCCAAGTGGGAGTTCCAAGAGACTTCTGTCCCGGTTCCAAACCGATCTCCAGCGGGGGCGCTACCTGCTTGTGCCCTTGGGCATTGATATCAAGGCCAGCGGCAACGAGATCGCTTCCAGAATCCTCCAAACAGAGCCTCCTGTTTTTTTGCGCACGCTCGACGGGATTCATATCGCCACAGCTCTGAAGCTGGGCTCCCCAGAGTTGGTCACTGCAGACAAGAAAATGGCTGACGCGGCAAATCTACTTGGTATAAAGACCAAACTCCTTAAAATAATCACTTCCGATTAAATTAAAGAAATTTTGCCCTATGAGTCGAGACATGCCATTCAATTTCGATCGGGAAGCTCTTGCGGATTTTTGCCGCCCCCGCGGCATTCGAAAATTGAGTTTGTTCGGTTCCGCGCTTCGCGATGATTTTCGCCCCGGCGAAAGCGATTTTGATGTTTTGGCTGAATTCGAACCCGGCGCTTTAAGGGGCATTGGATTGGATTTTTTCTCTTATGGTCCCGACCTAGAGAAAATTCTGGGAGGCAAGGTAGACTTTTGCTCCAAGCTCAACCGATATATTAGACCAATCGTGGAGAAAGAATGCCTTCTGCTTTATGAGCAAGTTTGATCCTGCTGTCACCCTGCCGCAAACTATTGAATTTATTAAAGAAGCTCAAGCATTGCTCGCTGGGCTTACTATGGAGCAACTGTTAGCGGACCCTATCAAATTGCGGGCCTTCGAACGGGTGCTGGAGCTTGTCGGAGAGTCGGTTAAAAGAGTTCCTCAGGATTTTCGCGATGAGCACTCGCAAATACCCTGGAAAAAAATTGCGGGCATGAGGGATGTCATTAGCCATGCCTACGAGGATTTGGCTTACGAAGTTCTTTGGGATGCTGTTGAGATGCATTTTCCTAAACTTCTTACAGATCTAAAACAACTTTTATGAGTCCTTGTGGCAAATATCCTGTCTACAAAGATATTGCTCGATTTGAGTATAGTCGCTTGCTATGGAAAAATCCCGCCGCGAGTCAACGACTTCTTGCCCACCGGAGCAACCCTAAGCATCCCCACGAGCAACGATTTCTTGCGAACCAAAGACAGCTGTTAAACTTCTTCCCGGCCCAATGAGAATCACACCCTTCGAACGACGAAGCATCCGCGAGAGCGCCCGCAGGCATTTCGGGGAAGATTGCGCCGCTTATTTGTTCGGTTCACGAACGCGGGACGATTGGCGTGGCGGAGACATTGATCTTCTCATCGAGACGGAATCCAATGCACCCGTTGAATATGCAAAGAAACTTGCCTTCCGCAGCGATCTGAAGTCTCGGATCGGCGATCAAAAAATCGATGTGCTTTTCACCCGACCAGGCGATAACCGCCCGATCATCCTCGAGGCCAAGAGTGAAATGGTAAGACTATGATTTCCCTCATCCGAAAAAAGTGGGAAGCGGCTCTCGACGAATGCGATTCGCACATTCTTCGGATTCAGCATGCCATAGACCATCTGGCAGATAAACTCCCTCTTTCAATTTCCATGGAGACGACTGGATCGATATTCAAAGATTCGATACCGCACACGGTTGCCCGCATCTGGACATATTAGGAAAAAAAGGCGGACTGCTCCAAAAAATATGGTATGATGACCTCAGTTCAAAACAAGTTTTCTCGTTGGCTATTATCACATTCAAATCCAACCATGACCAAATCAAAGAACAATTTCTCGCCCACTGAAGATTCCAACAAGCTTGCTGGGTTCATTCCGTTTCTTGTCGCCAATCCTACGGTCGAAGAGCTCGACCAGTGGATCATAGCCATGGGCGGCAGGGAGCTGACCCCAAAAGAAGCCAAAGAGTGGAATCGGAAAGTGCACTGGAGTCCGGTTCCCGGAGAAAAAATGCCGCTCGAAACATGATATTTCGGAATAAACAAAAGAACTGACATTTTTCTCTGATCTTAAAATGAGGCTTGATTCCCAAAAAATTCAAACCGTGCGGACTGCGGTGGAGACGATTGTTGGCAACGGTTCCGAAATCCGGGTTTTTGGTTTGGGGAGATTATGAATTGTGTTTTCCTGTGAAGGATCTTTACGCAAATCAGATTTCGCACAGCAGGGCGGATTTGATAGCGGCTTACCAGGTTCGCCAAGAACGGATCGCGAATTACTGATGACTATGAAACAAATGCTGCTGGATATGAGATTCCAACCCATCACAGAGGAGATGCGAAACCGCTTGATCGCTGCAGGACTTTATGGAATTCCTAAAGAATGACTTTAGAACCTTTGCACCCCATCCAACTGCAGCGCTTCCGGGAAATGACATTTGCCGAAAAGTGGGCTGTTGCCAAGGGGCTTTGGAAAATCGCTTGGGAAGCCAGGGTTAGGGCCATGCGCAGATTACACCCCCATCTTTCTGACGAAGAATGCCGCCAACTGGCAGCCAGAGAAATCGCCCGTGCAAGAACCTGACCTGATTTCCCTCTTCGTTCGACCTCTTGAAAAAGCCAGAATGCGCTATCTGGTAGCAGGTTCTGTAGGTGCCATGCATTACAGCGAACCGCGGCTCACGCTGGATGTGGACATTCCAATTCTGGTCATGCCCAAAGAAATTCAGACATTGACATCCCTTTTTCCAGACCCCGAATATTATTGTCCGCCCGCCGACCTCATCGCTTCTGAAATCGCCAGAGACTGCCGAGGGCACTTCAATGTCATCCACATCCCCACCGGCCTCAAAGCCGACTTCTACCCCGGAAACCGGGACGCCACTCTGTCTTGGGGGTGGAGGCACAAACTCATCGAACAAACCTCAGAGGGGCCAATCAACATCGCTTCCCCAGAATACATTATCCTGTGGAAGTTGATTTTTTACAAAGAAGGCCGCAGCGAAAAACACCTCCGCGACATCCAAAGAATGCTTGAAACCCAGACTGAGTTGAAGAACATCAAGGAGCTCGAGGAGTTCATCAGAGACCATTCCCTGAATGACATCTGGAAAGGCTTTGCAAAATGAAAGCCGTCATTCTCGCCAGCGGAGTCTCGAGGCCTCGCAAACCGGAAAAATCGAGTATGGGATTCGCTGAAAATTTTGAAGTTTTGCAGATTAGGCAACGACTTCTTGCCTGGAACAACCGTGAGCATCCCTACATGCAACGATTTCTCACGAGCCAGAAACTGATCGAAGGAGTTCCTGTTCAGCAAATAAATGATTATGAGTTTGATAAAACATTTCGAAAACGAAACCTCAGCCTGCGGGCCGTTACAAGGAAATCTCCTAGTCCCCTGATGCATTAAATGAAATAATAAGACGATAAACTAATTATTGTAAATAATTTATATATAAAACTAAAACTTAATTTAAATTCAAATAATCCATGCTTCCTAACCTTGCTCCTTATCTCCAAGCTCAATTTTTTCAGTGCATAAAAAACCTTGGATTCAATCCTCAACACATTGTCGATGTCGGAGCGAATCGGGGAACTTGGACGCGTAATGCATTCCAGTATTTTCCGGATGCTTATTTCTCGATGTTTGAGCCTCAAGCTTATCTATCGGCGAGTTTCTCCGATTTACTCAAAAATCCAAAAATTAAGTTCTATGCCAAGGGAGCTGGCCCGTGCTCGGGAATGATGAATCTCACCACATCCGACCGGAACGATAGTTTCAGTTTTTCATTTTCCAAGGAAGAGGCGCAGGCTCGAGGAAGAACACAAGTTAAAGCCCCAGTTGTTGCGCTTGATGAGTTTATGCCATCATTGGCCCTGCCTACACCCGATCTTGTCAAAATTGATGCAGAGGGTTGGGATTTGGAGGTTCTAAAAGGTGCTAAGAACACTATTGGCAATGCGCAAGTAGTTTTATTAGAGGCTGCAGTTATGTCCAAAGCCTTCAAGAATACGGTGGATAAAACAACTGGAGCTATGGCTGAATTAGGATTCAGTGTTTTTGATATCACGGATCTTAACCGAACGCAAAAACACAACGCCCTCTGGCTTATAGAATTGGCTTTCGTAAAAACTGACGGGCTGCTGGATTGCAAGGTGGATTCGTTTGCGTGATTGCATTATCGATTTGTTATGTTCATTTCCGCCTGAATTTTGGTAGCGGTGCACTCCGATGAAAATCGCCATCATGCAACCTTATTTCCTGCCATATATAGGCTATTTTCAGCTCATGGCAGCAGTGGATGTTTTTGTCATTTTGGATGAGGTCAATTTCATAAAAGGTGGTTGGATCAACCGAAATCGAATTTGGAATGGCAGGGAAGCGATGTGGTTGACATTGCCGCTGGTCGGCGCGAGTTCGAACAAACTGATCAGTCAGGTGCAAATTCAAAACGATAATGGCTGGAAGCGAAAAATGCTTCAAACTGTGAGTCAAAGTTATGCCAAAGCACCGGAGGCGAAACAAACTGTTGCCTTTTTTTCGAGAATCTTGTCCTACTCAAATGGCGATTTAGTCTCTTGCATCACAAAATCCCTTTGTGAACTACAAAGCCTCTTGCATTTACCTTGTAGAATCATTCCTACAAGCAAAGGGTTGTCCAAAACCGACAGCACTGGAGTTGACCGAGTAATTGATATTTGCAGAAATCTTGGCGCTGATGAATATTGGAACCTACCAGGAGGAAAAGATTTATATCTAGTTGATGATTTCAATGCTCATGATATCTCTCTCAAGTTTTTAGAATGCCAAATGCCTTCCTTGGGAGTGGCATTGTCAGGAACCGAAAAATTGTCGATCCTTCACCTCATGATGAATTTGCCAATCGAAGAGTTGCAAAAAGTAATAGCTTGTTGCCGATGAGAAGAATCGCTCTTCATGGCGCCCCGCGATCCGGGACAACTTGGCTTGGTGAAATTATCAATAGCTCACCACATGTTGTCTATAAATTTCAGCCACTCTTTTCTTATAGTCTTAAAAACTTTCTTGGAACCAACTCCTCAACTCAACGAGTCGATGAATTTTTTAAACTCCTGATACAAAGCAATGATCCATTTTGCGATCAATCAGAAACCCGGCAGAGCGGTGAGTTGCCTCATTTCAACAAAGTTGCAGACCCATCTATTGTTGCCTACAAAGAAGTTCGCTATCACAATATTCTGCATAACTTGGCCAGAACAGACCCTTCGCTCAAATTCATCTTTTTGATCCGAGACCCCGCTGAAGTCTTGGCATCTTGGTATCATGCGCCCAGGGAGTTTCGCAGAGATCTTGGATGGAACTTTATAGACGAGTGGCGGTATGCCCTGAAGAAAAATCAAAATCTGCCTGAAAATTATTTTGGTTTTGAAAAATGGAAAGAAAGCGCTCTTATATTTCTTGAATTGCAATCAACAATACCTCAAAGAGTTAAAGTTCTGCATTACGCAGAGTTCAGGAGAAATCTTTGCTCCCAGACCCAAAATCTCTTTGATTTTATGGATATTGCTCTTGGGCAACAAACGCTTGATTTTCTGGATGCATCAACAAATAAGGATGCCAAATCGGAATATGGTGTTTATCGGATTCAAACAAGCCGGTCAAATTTTTTGAGAGAAAATTTCCCCTCCGTCTGGAAAGAAATACATAATGAACTCAAGGGGACTCCACTGGAGAGATTTCTAAAACCATGATGACCTCAAATCCGATTTATGTTGGCAGTCCCAATATTGGCAATCGAGCGGCATTTATAAATCGAGTCACTGAAATTCTTGATAATAGAAGGTTTTCTAACAATGGTCCTCTGGTTCAACATTTTGAAAAACGAATCGCCGAATTTCTCGGTGTCAATCACTGCGTGGCGATGTGCAATGCGACGGTGGCTTTGGAAATCGCGAGCCGGGCGTTGAATTTGCACGGCGAGGTTATCGTGCCAAGCTACACCTTTGTGGCAACGGCACACGCCTTGCAATGGCAGGAAATCACGCCGGTTTTTTGCGATATGGATCCGGCGACGCACAACATCGATCCGGCCAAGATCGAGAGACTCATTACGCCTAAAACGACAGGAATTCTCGGCGTTCACGTATGGGGGAGGGGCTGCGACACGGAAGCAATCGACGAGATTGCGTCGCGTCGAAACCTGAAGGTCATGTATGACGCCTCGCACGGCTTCGCGTGTTCGAAGGGCGGAAAAATGCTGGGAACTTTTGGCGAATGCGAGGTCTTCAGCTTCCATGCCACGAAGTTCCTGAATTGCTTTGAGGGCGGCGCGGTGGTGACGAACAATGACGAATTGGCCGAAAAAATGCGGCTCATGCGGAATTTTGGGTTCCAAGGATTCGACAATGTCATTTATCTCGGAGTGAACGGCAAGATGAGCGAGGTGCACGCAGCCATGGGACTTACGAATTTGGAGGCGGTTGAAGAAATCATCACGGTGAACCGCCGCAACTATGAGTCGTATCGTGCCGGATTGGCCGATGTGCCGGGAATTTCCGTGATCGACTATGATCCCGCCGAGCGGAATAATTATCAATATGTTGTGATCGAGGTGAATTCCGAATCCTGCCCTCGCAATCGCGATGAAATCGTGGAGGCTCTCCATGCGGAAAACATTATTGCCAGAAAATACTTCTGGCCCGGTTGCCACAAAATGGAGCCTTACAGGTCGCTACAGCCAAATGCAGGATTGCTTCTGAAAGAAACCGAGAAAATCTCGTCAAGGGTTATCGTTTTACCAACTGGTCAAACGGTTGAAGTTGAAACAGTCAACTTAATATGTAATCTCATTCGCCGGTTTTTAAAAAATTGACTATAAATCTAATGGAGAAAGACAAGGATAGAAAATCCGCCTCTAAACTGCCGATACCAGTTAGAATTTCTGAGCAGGTTTGGGATGATGAAGCGCCTCCTTTTTTGAGTATATGCTGCATAACATATAACCATTCAAAATTTATTAATAAATCGATTGACAGTTTTCTCATGCAGGAAACTTCATTTCCTGTTGAAATTATCATAAGAGATGATGCATCCACCGATGGAACCCAAAATATAATTAAGGATTACGCTAAAAAGTATCCGCATTTAATTAAAACAATTCTCCATTCCGAAAATCAGTTCAAAAAATCAAAAAGGGCATTCCCCGAAACTTATTCGGTTGCCCGGGGCTATTATATAGCATTGTGTGAGGGGGATGACTGCTGGACAGATATATCAAAGCTACAGAAACAAGTTTATTTATTGCAACAAAACCCAACAGCCAGTTTTTGCTTCCACAACACGCTAATAGTAAATGAAAAAATGGAGGTATCCGGGCAACTTCGTCCTCAAAATCCATCCTTAATACATTTCATTGAGGAGTTGCTTGGTAATAATTTCATTCATACCTCTTCGATTGTTTTTAGAAAATCCATGCTGCCTCAATTCCCCGAGTGGTATTCCAAGGCACCAATGGGGGATTGGCCGCTTTGCATTCTATTGGCGGAGAGGGGTCAGTTTCTCTATATCAACGAAGTCATGTCGCATTATAGGTTGCACGGGCAAAGTAGTTGGAGCACCCAGGGTCAAGCAACTCGATGTGCAAAGACGGCTCATTTGTTTGATTTGCTGAAGGACCACTTTGCAAAAAAGCCAGAGCTTTTGGCCAAGGTGCATAATGGATTTATCATGCATTGCATGAATACCGCCAAGGAATTCAAGATTCTAAATGATGTGGAGAGCGCTAATTTCTTTCACGAAAAAGTAATTGAGGCGCTTGCTGGCGTTAAGATTTCTGAAAGAGTCCAAGAGAGATATGCGAATAAAACTCCCCAGGATTCAGAAAATGTCTCCCTCATAAATTCCGATCCTAAGGTTAAAAACAATACAAATCAGGATGATCCACTAGTTAGTATTTGTATTCCGACTTACAATGGTGAACTCTTTATAAAAAACACGCTCCTGTCTGCCATATCACAAACTTTTGCGAATTTAGAAATCATTGTTTCAGATGATTCCTCAACGGATAGGACTTGTGAGATTGCCGAAGATATCTTACGGGATTGCAAGTTTCCTTTCCGTGTCCTCAAACATGCCCGCTTGGGATTGGTAGAAAATTGGAATTTCTGCATCGAAGAAGCAAAAGGGAAGTATATTAAATTTCTCTTTCAAGATGACCACTTGGAGCCCTTTTGTGTTCAGAAATTAGTGGAAGTTTCCGAGAGGGAGTCCAATATCGGCATGGTTTTTTCGTGCCGCGGGGTGGAGTCTGTTGGTGGAACCATGATACCAGCGGACTCGATTGACCTTCATAAAGGTTGGTCAAGGCTTCAAAGAATTCAAAAAGGAAGCGATTTGCTTCGTGACCCCAAACTTCTAGCCAATCCAATCAATAAAGTTGGGGAACCAACAACCGTCCTTCTCAATAAAGAATTATTGAAGTCCTTGGGCGGGTTCGATTCTAAGTTACGACAGCTTGTGGATGTGGATATGTGGCTTAGGATTATGATGGCATCCAACATTGGATTTGTGGATGAACAATTATCCACCTTCCGGTTGCACCAAGGTCAAGCCACTCGCGATAATGTAAAAACCGGCATCATTCAAAGGGACTGGGAAACTTTTTACAGGAAGCTTGCGGAATCCAGTGATTTCAAAAATCTCCCGACATTCCATAAGCGGTTGGCCGCGCAAATGCTGGAGAAAATTTCTGCAAAATCACCTTCTCAGCTTTCCGATCTTGGGGTGATTGGGGCGTGGCGAGCTAACCCCACTGATCCAGAGAATTTTGAAAAAGTAAAAAGTTTGCGGTTGCGATTAGCAAAGTCTATATACCAAGTGGATAAGGGGCAATTGGATAGGTTGCTCCAAGACAAATCTGCAGATTCCTACTCGGCGCTTTTATTAAGCGGAATCCAATCCGAGTTTATTTCTGCTGAGGATAAGGATTTTTTGCAGAGTATAAAATCCACCGAGGATGCAAGCAAAAAAAACGCTTTCTTTGCTACAGCCTTATTTAAACCCGCGCATCTCATTCCAGCATTTGATGATTTATCAAAACTGCCCAAAGAATTTCGCAAAACCTTTTTTGAATATCTTTTCAAGTCGCTTGAGGTTTTCCTGCATCCTGGCGAAGCGGAGTTTTACTGCGCGCATTTGCTGGATTGGCTGGGCGAGGCGGTGAGGAGGATCGAGAAGGAGCCAGGTGCGGAGTTGACCAGGGCATTGGCAACGGTGGCGATGCAGTTGGCCAATCAAATTCCGTCTTATTGCTCGCCGGAAAGCAACCGGGAACTTACGGGGCTTCGTGCGAGGGTGATCGAGCATTCCCTGGAAAAACTCGGTGGCGACTTGGCGATACCGGCTAAGGCGAGGCCCGCCCAGCGAGGAAATAGGAAAATCCGGGTGGGGATTTTGAATGCCCATTTTGGTTTGCAGACGGAGACTTTCGTAACGATGCCGGCGATGCATTTGGACAGGTCGCGGTTTGAGCTTCATTTGTTCCATTGCGTGAAAAATCCCGGTGCGATCGAGGATCGTTGCCGGGCGATGGCGGATGGGATGCATCTTTTGCCCGAGGCGATTGGCGAGCGGGTGAAGATGATTCGCAATGCGAATTTAGATGTGATCATCATCGGGACGAATATTTCGGCGGTGACGAACCAGATTGCGTTGTTGGCAGCGTTCCGGTTGGCACCGCTTCAGATCGTCTCGCATTGCTCACCGATGACGGTGGGATTCAAGAGCTGCGATGCGTTTCTCTCGGGGTATCTGGCCTATAGCCCGGGACTGAGCGAGAAGGAATTCCATGAGAAGTTGATCCTTCTGGATGGGCCACCGGTTTGTTTGGATTACTCCTGCGAGCCGCGTGCGGCGGCGGACGTGGTGCCGGATCGTGCACAACTTGGAATACCTGCCGAGGCGCCGATTTTCTTCAATGCGGCTAGTTGCTTCAAGATGCCACTGGAGTTGTTGCAGGCCTGGGTGCGGCTTTTGAAGGAGGTTCCTGAGGCGTATTTGTGCCTGTTGCCGTTTAATCCAAATTGGACGAACAGACTGCCGGAGGTTTCTTTCCGTCGGGTGCTGGAAGGGGTGCTCCAGGAGGCGGGGGTGGAGTCCAATCGGGTAGTGATCGGGCCTTCGCTGCCAAATCGCGCGGCCGTGATGGAGTTCGAACGGATCGCCGATGTTTATCTGGATACCTTTCCATTTGCCGGAAGCATTTCGACTGTAGATCCGCTGCAGTTGGGGATTCCCGTGGTGGCCTGCGATGGAAAAACGACGCGATCGAGGTGTTCCGGCGCCCAACTCAGGGAGATCGGGATGGAGGAACTTGTGGCGAGGAGTAAGGAGGAATATTTACAAAAAGCGGTCCGCCTCGCTCGGGATGTGGAGTATCGCAATGATGTTTCTTTGCGGATTCAGGAGGCGATGTCCCAGAAGCCGAGGTTCCTAGACCCAGCCTCGTATGGTCGCTCGCTTGGGAATGCTCTGGAAATTCTGGTCGACGAGGGGATCGGGGCGATTTCGGATCCAGTTGCCTTTCATGAGAAGCTGAAGCAGAAAATTACTATGCAATCCCCTGATCCACAACCAGCCTTCCAGCCAACCTCAGCCACGCTGGAGGCGGCAGTTTCGGCATTCCAAGTGGGGCAGTTGGCGGAGGCAGAGGATATCTGCAGGGCATTGCTGGGCGCGGATGAGAAGTGCGCGGGGGCTTGGAATCTCATGGCGCGGATGGCGGCGCTGAATGGGGATCTGGAGACGGCGGGGGATTTCGGTGCGGTGGCTTGTGAGTTGGAGCCGGAGAATGCGGGGTTTGTTCGGTTTTTGGCGGAGGTGTTTTTGAGGCGGAAGGAAATCGAGCAGGCGGAGCAGTTGGCTCGCCGGGCGATGGAGTTGGAGCCGGAGTCTTCGGAGGGCTTGGTGATGCAGGGTCGCGTGCTGGCGGAGAAAGGGGAGCAGGGGAATGCGCTAGGGGCTTTTGAGAAGGCGCTGCGCCTGAAGAAGGATGATGCGGAGGCGATCACGCATTACGCAATGGCTCTGCAGAAATTTGAACGGGGCAAGGATGCGATTTCGCAGATTCGCAAGGCGTGTGCGCTGGAACCGGATTCCGTGGAGCATCAGACCAATTTTGCCTCTCTGCTGGAGCAGAACAAACGCTATGTCGATGCGCTGGCAGCCTACGGCAAGGCGGCGCGGATGAATCCCGATGTGGGCTACATTTGGTTTCGACAGGGCAAACTTCTGAACGGCCTGAAGCGTTACGCCGAGTCGATTCCGATGTTGGAAAAAGCGGTTTCGCTCCCGGGCCGGTTGGGCGAATTCCATTACGAGCTGGGCCTGGCGCTTCATATGTCCAAACGATTTCCCGAGGCCCTCGACCAATATGGTCAGGCGCTCGCGGCGGGCTACAACACCGCCGCCCTGCAGTGCAACCGGGGTGTGATTTTCAAGGAGCTCCGGCGCGGAGGCGATTCGATCATGGCCTTCCACAACGCCGTGAAAATGGATCCCTCAAATCTCTCGTATCTCAACAATCTCGGCGCGGCGGCTCTGGAGATTGGCTTGAACAGCGAGGCGTTGGACTGCTTCGAGGAGGCGGTGCGCCAGAACCCGAAGATCGCCACGGCACAAAACAACATCGGCAACCTGCTCAAAGACCGCGCGCGGGGCATGGATGCCCTCCCGCACTACCGCAAGTCGATGGAGTTGGATCCATCAAGTTCGGACACGCAAAGCAACTATCTCCTCTGCCACATGTATCTCTCGGAAATGGATCCGAAGACAGTCTTTGAGGAGCACCGGAAATGGGGCCTCGAAAAGGCGAAAAAAACGCCGCCGGCATTCAAATTCAAGCCGAGGTCGCCAGGCTCGAAGCTCCGCGTGGGTTTTCTATCCGGCGACCTCTGTCACCACCCCGTGGCGCATTTCATCGAACCGCTTTTCCGCGAATATAATAAGGAGAGTTTTGAATTTGTGGCGTATGGCGACCAGCGGAAATCGGACGAGTTTTCGGAGCGTTTCGCCAAGCAAGTCGATCTCTGGCGCGAGACCTGCAGCCTCACCGATGAGGCGCTGGCGAAAAAAATCCATGAGGACCGCGTGGATATTCTTTTCGAGTTGTCCGGCCACACGGCCTACAACCGAATGGGTGTCCTCGCATTGAAGCCCGCGCCGCTTCAGGCGAGCTATCTGGGCTACCCTGGAACGACCGGCCTGCCGACGATGGATTTCCGCATCACCGATGAGTTGGTGGACCCCGCAGGCATGACGGAAAAATTCCACACCGAGCGGCTCATACGGTTGTCGCGTTGCGCCTGGTGCTATGAACCCGATGCCGTGGCACCCGAGGTGGGGACATTGCCATTCCAGCGAAACGGCCACATTACTTTCGGTTGTTTCAACAATATGGCGAAACTCAACCCCGCGCTTTTTGACATGTGGGCGGAGATTTTGATCAAGGTTCCCGACTCGCACCTGCGCTTGAAGGCCAGAACACTCACCGACGATCGCGTGAAAAACGAGCTGAAGGACTATTTCATCGCGAAAGGCATCGCCGCAGAGCGCCTCGATTTTTTTGGTCACACTAGAAAAATCCACGAGCATTTGAACCATTACCACGAGGTGGATATCGCTCTAGACAGCTTCCCCTACCACGGCACCACCACCACCTGCGAGGCGATGTGGATGGGCTGTCCCGTTGTGACTTGCGCTGGCGCGGCCCATGTCTCGCGCGTGGGAGTGAGCCTGCTCTCGGCCGTGGGCCTGGAGGAATTCATTGGCCAAAATCGGGAAGATTACATCGGCAAGGCCGCCGCGCTGGCGGGCGACATCGATCGGCTTGTGGAGCTTCGTGCAGGCATGCGCGACCGGCTGAAGTCCTCGCCGCTCATGAACGCGCCGGATTTCGCCAGAGAATTTGAGGTGGCGCTTCTGCAAATGGCCGAGGCGCGCTGACCTCAAATTCAGAAGACAATTAACCACAACCGGAAAGGTGGGAATCTTGGAGGAAGAGCAACCGAAGGTTGGCCCGAAGGGCGAGGGAGTGGGAACGACCGAGTCAAAGACCACAGAGAGCGCAGAGGATGAATGGTCTGTAGTTCAGTCTGATGAGCACAGGGCGTGTTATCAAAAAATGCACGAGGCCTTCCTGCCCTCCTCTCAAAATTCGTTTCCGGGAGAAATCAAGCCGGGCCCAGGAGGGCCTCCAGGTCGGCGGGAGTGATTTCTCTTCCTTGCTGGATCGATGCCGCCGCGAGTTTCAGCAGGCCAACGGCGAGTTGGATGTTGGATTTTTCAAACGCGCCCGCCATCGCCATCGCGCACCGAGCTTTCACCCTGACGGGATCGTAAGCCGGAATCAGGGCGCAATTTTCGGAGGCCAATCCGAGGTTGAGAAAATTTACCCCTTCCTCGGCGCGGCCTGTTTGGATCAAGGACTCGCCGACATGAAGAAGCATTTCCGGGTGCCAGTGGGCGGGAGGTTCTGGCGGAAGCAAGGCGAGAATGTCCGCCGGTCTTTGGAGTGCAGCGAGACAGGTGGCCATTCGAACGCGGGCGCCATTCGCCACTCCACCTGCCGCCGCCGGGGAATCCGCGCAGCGCCTGTAAAAATCCAAAGCCTCGGAAATGCGACCGAGGTCGAGCAGCGCTCCGCCTTGGAGGAATAGCGCCATCGGATGCGGGTTAAGGTCGCTCGCAGTGGTTTTTTCGAGGATGCGAAGATTGCGCTCCTGCTTGGCGGCGTTGATCTCGGGACTGGAATAGCCGGTGTGGATGATCTCGACCGAGGTGTCCTGAATCGGGATTCCTGCGCGGTTCAGGCTCGTGACGACTTGCTCGTGGACAGACCATTCAAAGCGGATCTCCGGGCGGTTTGGAAAAAGCCGGACGATTTTTCCAACCATGCCGGTCTTGCCGCCATCCGAGCTACTTTTATTCAGCAAGTGGTAGGCACGATCGGCAGGGCCATCGATCAAGGCTTGCAGCGCTGCAATGCTCGCTTCGGGCAGGTATTCATCGGCATCGAGAACCAGAATCCACCGGCCTCTGGCGGCCTCGAGACCCACATTCCGTGCGGCGCTGAAGTCGTCGCACCATTTGAAATTCAAAACACGCGCCCCGCAGCTTTGAGCGATGTCAGAGGTATCGTCCGTGGAGCCTGTATCCACCACGATCATTTCGCTGGCGATGCTGCTGGCGCAATCCAGGCATCGAGCAATAACCGAAGCTTCATTTTTCGCGATTAAGACGAGCGACAATGAGAGATCAGGAGGCTTGGACATGGAATAAGAGGGGGGTGCTTTTGAAAAAAATTATAAGAGCACACAAAATTTCTCTAAAGGCCGAATGATTTCATACCGATAAAACTGGGTAAGGAGAAGAATCTCCAAACACTGAGGTCGAACAGTGAACCAAAACGGCCCGACAGCGGAACGGACTCCGCAATAGAAAGACAACGGATATGTCAGTAGTAATCAACACCAATACAAGCGCCTCCTTGGCGTCTTACAACCTCAGCAGCACCAACGTTAACCTCCAGAGAAGCCTTAATCGTCTCTCCAGCGGTTCCCGTATCAATTCCTCCTTCGACGACGCCGGCGGCACCGCCGTGTCGATGAAGATGAGCGCCTCGATCCGCCGGACCGAAGCCACCCTCGCCAATGTGAACAACTCGGTGGCGTTCCTGCAGACCCAAGACGGCGTTCTCAAGAATGCCGACAAGGTTCTCAACCGCATGTCGGAGCTGGCGATGCTGGCCACCGATGTGACCAAGTCCACGAATGATTTGGCACTCTACAGCACGGAACTAACCCAACTCAAAGGTCAGCTACAGCTCATGCTCAGCGAGAAGTTCAATGGAATTACATTGTTCGACACTGGCACCACCGCTGGCTTTGATCAAGGAACAGATGCCGCCACCTTGACGGTAGTGACATCACATGATGGAGATCAATACTTCGATATTACTCGGGCGGACTTGAACTTTATCAGTAGCAGCAATGGCGTAGGACAAACTGCCGCTACTGGTATGGATATAACTACAACTGCACTAGCAACAACTGCAGTAAATACAATCCAAACTGCCATCCAAAACTTGGCCACACTCCGCGCCAATAACGGAGCCGAGCAGAGCCGGTTGAGCTTCGCGGCGGACATGCTGTCCATCAACAAGATCAACCTCGAGGCAGCCAACAGCCGCATCGTCGATGTGGATGTGGCCGCAGAAAGCTCGCAACTCGCCCGCTTCAACATCCTGCAGCAAGCAGGCACGGCGATGCTGGCCCAGGCCAACATGTCGACCCAGTCGATCCTTCGACTCATCAGCTAAGCTGGGGCTTCGATCGATATCAGATAAAAAGAGGCTCTCCCGCGAGGGAGGGCCTCTTGTTTTTTTACGAATAATGGATCGCGGTTCAGGACTTGGGGGCGGGTGCAGCCCGATTCAAGCTGCACCCGCTAGCGATCGAAGATGTCCTCAATACCGCGCAAGGCGTCTACAAAAGCTCGGCGATTTGGACGGCGTTGAGGGCGGCGCCTTTGAGGAGTTGGTCTCCGCAAACCCAGAGGGCGAGGCCGTTTTCCATGGCGCAATCGCGGCGGAGGCGTCCGGCGAAGCAGTCGTCTTGGCCGGCGCTGTCGAGCGGCATCGGGTAGCCGTCCGAGACATATTGCAGGCCGGGCGCGGCTTGTAGGGCTTTGAGGGCGGCGTCGATCGTGACAGGGCTCTCGAACTCCGCGCTGAGCGCGACGGAGTGGGCACGGTAAACCGGCACGCGAACGCAGGTGACGGAGGCTTGGAACGACGGAAGGTGCATGATGCGCCGGCCCTCGTTTTCCATTTTCATCTCCTCCTTGGTGTAGCCGGTATCGAGGAAGGCATCGACTTGGGGAATCACATTGAAAGCGATCTGGTGCGGGAAGATTTCCTTCTCGATGGGTTTGTGGTGGGCCACGGCTTCGCTTTGTTCGCGGAGTTCATTGATCGCGCGGGCACCTGCTCCGGAGACGGCTTGGTAGGTCGAGGCGAAGACTCGCTTCACGCCAAAAGCCCGGTGCAATGGATGCAGGGCCATGAGGGTGATCGCGGTCGTGCAATTCGGGTTGGCGATGATGCCACGGTGGTTTTTCACATCCTCGCCGTTGATTTCGGGAACGACGAGTGGCACCTCGGGCACCATGCGGAAGGCCGAGGAGTTGTCGACCACAACCGCGCCACTATCGACAGCGGCCTTGGCGTAGTCGCGGGAAATTCCGCCGCCGGCGCTGAAAAGAGCGATGTCGATGTCGCGAAAGGCGTCGAGAGTGAGGGGTTCAATCTGATGGGTCTCTCCTCGGAACTCGAGCGACTTGCCTGCCGAACGGGGTGAGGCGAGGAGGCGGAGGCTGGCGACGGGAAAGTTGCGGCGCTCCATGACGCGGAGCATTTCCACTCCGACCGCTCCGGACGCGCCGACGATTGCGACTCGATACGATTTCGACATAATCGGGAACTATGACAGGGAACGCCGCCTCGCCGCAATATCGGGAGAATTACGAATTGCGCGTGGATGTCGCCACGCAGACGGCCAGCTTGGTTCAAAATGGTGAAACGCTGAAAACCTGGCCGGTTTCGACCTCGCGGTTCGGTCTGGGATTTGAGCCTGGGAGTTTCAAGACGCCGACGGGTAGGTTTGCGGTGACTGAGAAAATCGGGGCGGGGGCGCCGCTGTGGGCGGAGTTCAAAAGCCGTCAACCGACCGGACGACTCGCAGAGCCTGGAGGCGAGAGCGATGGGGTGCTGACGCGGATTCTGTGGCTTGAGGGGCTCGATCCCGAAAACGCGAACACGCGCGAGCGCTACATTTATTTCCATGGCACGAACCGTGAGGATTTGGTCGGAACGCCTGCGAGCCACGGATGCGTGCGCTTGCGCAACGAGGACATGGTCGAACTTTTCGATCTCGTGCCGGAGGGAACACCGGTGGTGATCGCCTAGCGCGGAGGGGAGTATTTCTTGCCATCAAGAAATCCCTCGATTTCCAAGCCGCCTGGAGAACCGAGGATTTGGACGGCACCGGACTCGTCCATACGGAAAAGTTCAATCCCGCGCTCGCGTAGCATGGTTGCCCAGTTTTCATCCATTGGCTCGTTGTCTGGAAAGCCCGCAGCGGAAGAGATGACGACGCGGATGTTGTTTTTTTGAAGAAACTCAGCGCCGGGCAAAATCCCGGAATGGTGTCGGCCGACGACAGCGATATCGGCAGGAGCGGGGCCAAGGGATTCCCAGGCGGCCGGCCCCGAATCCGAGAGGAAGAGGATTCGGGCAGACGGGCTCGCCAGCAGCGCGATGATCGCCTTGTTGTTGGACCGGGTCTCAAGTAGCGACGCGGGTGGATAGAGGATTTCGATCGTTTCGGTTTCTGAAATCCGGATGCTGTCGCCTGCTTGGTGGATTGATCTTGGGATGGAGCGGGCAGCGAGTTCGTTTTGGAGGCGTTGCCGAAAGGGCGATCGGTCGGAAAGTGGAGAGTCGATGAATCGCGTTCGCGAGTTTGTTGCGGCGATGGAGGCCGCGCCGCCAATGTGCTCCGCATCGCCATGGGTGAGGATCAGCGTGTCGGGCGCGAGTTTTCCAATCCCACGCATCCAGGACTGAATGGTATTTTGATAATCCCAAGCGTTGCCACAATCCAGCAGGGTTAATTTGCCACCGCCTCGGATCGCCGAGGCGCCGCCGGCACCAAAATCGAAAACAACAACTTCGAGCGGCGCCCTCGGGGGCAGGCCCAGAATGACGAACGAACCCGGCAATGGAGCGATCATTTGAATGATGGCGAGCATGATTTGGGTGAGGGCGAGATTGGCGTTGTTAAAGACCGCCGCGAGGAACGAGCTGAAAATCCCGCAGCCCAAGGACAGAAGGGCCGTGGACATGATCACAAAGGTCAGCGGAACGATGACGGGGTTCGTGACAAGAGCTGAAAAAGAAACGAGCTGAAAATACCAGAGCATGAGAGGGAGCGATCCGAGCCATGCGGCGATCGAGACGGCAAGCAGGCCCGAGACGGCCCCGGCCAGCAGGTGGCGGGCTTTTTGAAGGGAATTCCAGAGTTCGGTGGGGATGAATGGATCGGGCAGGAGTCCCGCGCGGAGGCGCTTTTGAATCGGGGCAGAGAAAACCAGAATGGCTGCCACGACCGTGACGGAAAGCTGAAAGCCGGGGTTGAAGAGTTCGTTGGTGGATTGGGCAAGAATGAGGAATGCCGCCGCACATAGCGAATTCAGCGGCACGGGTTGACGCGAGGAAATCATGCCCAGCAGGAAAATGGCGGTCATCGTTGCGGCCCGGACGCTGGAGGGTTTCCAGCCTGTGACGAGTGAGTAGAAAAACAGCGCTGGGATGATGATAAGGACGCACGCACGGCGGTCCACCGCGAAGGCGCGCAGCAGTTGCCAGAGGATCACGGCGATCATGCCGACATGCAGGCCGGACACGGAAAAAATATGGAAAGTTCCTGTTTGGCGGAATTGGTCTTGGAGGGGCTCGGGAATCTCGGAGGTCGCGCCCAGCACCAGGCCGGCGAGGAGTTCGCAAACGAGTGGATCTCCTGAAATTCCTTCGCGCAAGGTCGCCTCCATCCAGCGGCGGCAGGTCGAGGCGAAGCGGGGAATGGAAAATCCGGTGGCGGCTTCTAGATGGATGTCGGCCGGGGAGGGGACGATCAACTCGCAAGTCACCCCCTGCCTAGCCAAGTAGGCGCGCATGTCGAATTGCCCCGGATTGCGCGCGCTGGGCAGGAGCCGGAGGTTGCCCGAGGCTGTTACACGGTCATTCCACAGCGGAGGTTTCACGGCGGCGTAAACTAAAATCCGGCAGGCTGGCTGGAGGGTTTCGCCTCGGAGTTCCAATTCCTCGACCTCGATGAGAAACCGGATTTTTGCTCCGGGGTTCCCGTCGCTGTGTCCAATCACGCGGCCTTGCACCGTAGCTACGGCCGGTTCGTTGCCGACTAATTCAGCCAAGCATGCCGAGGGCGATTCGCGTGTTTGCCAGACTTGCAGAGCGGCAAAGGCGCATCCGGCCGCGAGATAAATCCAAACAGATTTCCGGCGGATCACCCAGACGAGAAGAGAAATTCCAAGCCCCGCAAGCCATGGCCGAGGGTCGATCGGAAGGAAGGCGGCCAGCAAGATGCCGCCGATGGCTGAAAACAGAAGGCCTGCGAACGGCAGGCGCTGTTGCCACGGGAATGCGCGATCCGTCACCCCGAGGCGTCCTTGGTTAACCGATTAGTTGAAGGAAAACGGGCTGTAGAGCGACTCCTCGTAGGCGGAATCGTAGAAGCCGTCGACGGCCGGTTCGTTGTAGGCAAAAGGTTGCTCGTTTTGATAACCGCGCGAGTTCGTGTATTGGCCGGCGGGTTCCTGCGAGTGACTCGCTGTGCGGGCTGGTGAGGAGGAATTGTAAAAGCCACCGGTTTCGCGCAGGAAGGCGAGGAGTTGCTGATCGGCACCGACGGATTGCAGGTCGGCCAGTTGCTCCGCCGAGTAGCGGAAGGTTTGGCGAATGCTGGTGAGGTAGGCAATGATCGTTGGTGACGGGACGCCTTTGGAAACGAGATTTTCCAAGTCGGCCAAATTCAGCGGTCGGGCATTTGACATTTTTTCCTCAGTGCTTTGAGCTACTCCCCGGGAGGTCGCGGCCGAGAGCACGGCGGAATTCACTTGCGGGCCGCTGGAACAGGCCGCGAGGAGCAGGACGGTGGCACCAAGAGCGAGGCGGAGTGACATGGGAAATTTCATGGCGGGAAGTGTTGATCTGGCTGAGGGACCGTGACTACTACTCCCGGCACAGGGGGGATGGCAAACCAAAGATCGCGAAGAATTCTCATCCCGGGACGAGAACAAAAGGTTGGCCAGCGTTTTTTGGAACAGATAAAAACCGCGACTTCTTCCATATGAGCACTCCGACTGCCCAATCACCTGGCGAAGCCAAGAAAACCTCACCCTTTGTCAATAGCCTCGGCATGCCGTTTGTTCCGGTGCCGCATTTTGAAACGCTCTTTTGCATCTGGCCGACACGGGTTCAGGACTATGCCGTCTTTGCAAAAGAGAAAGGCATGGAGGTTCCCTCGCAGACCCCGGCTTCCGGCTCTGACCATCCCGTCGTGAATATCATCTGGAAAGAGGCGGTCGACTTCTGTGATTGGCTGACGGAGCGTGAACGGGCCAACGGGAAACTCCCCGAGGGCCTCGTTTACCGACTACCTTCCGATCTCGAGTGGAGTGCCGCGGTGGGACTTCCCGCAGAGGAAGGGGCCCGGCCCGACCAACGCAGCGGACAACTCGATGGATATCCATGGGGAACCCAGTGGCCACCGCCAAAAGATGTGGGCAACTACTCTCAGGAACTCGGCATCGACAGCTTTGAATTCACCTCTCCGGTCGGAAGTTTCCCAGCGAATGCATTTGGGATTTTCGATCTTGGCGGCAATGTCTGGGAGTGGTGTCTCGACTACCACGACCGGGCGAATGAATGCCGCGTTCTTCGCGGCGCGTCGTGGTTCAACGGCTACGCCGACCGAATGAAATCCTCGTTCCGCAATGACCTCGGCTACCCGACCTCGCGTTTCACGAGCTTCGGCTTCCGCGTCGTGCTCGGCGTGCCTGCGAAGCGCTAGGGAGATTTTTTCTTGGCGGCGTTGACATGAACGCTGCCGGAAATTTTCGAAATCAAGCCGGGCCCGAGGCCATTGACGCGTTCGAGATCCTTCACGGAGCCGAAAGGTCGGGCTGCGATGATTCTCTGTGCGAGAGCGGGTCCGATTCCGTTCAGGGCTTCGAGTTGCTCCGAGCTTGCGGTGTTCAGGTCGATGCCTTCTGAGGGAACCCGGGGTTGAAGAACCTTGAGAAGCTCGGCGGCTTCGCGGCGAGCCTCGGCGCGGCTGGAAGAAATTTTCTGCCAGTCTGTGGAGGCCCAAATGCCCTTGCTGGAGGCCGCCGCGACGAGTTCGGCATCGCGCAATAGGTCACGGTAATCATTTGCAGAAATTTTGGCGGGAGTCTCGCGGGTTACGCCAAAAGCGCGGGCCAAGCCGGCCTCAACAAGAAGCTCTGCGAGATCTCGCCCGTCGTGGGTTTTGACAAAAACATAGATTCGGTTCGAGGATTCGCCGCCTCGGGCGTCGGAGTTGGCTGTATGAATCGTGAAAGGCTTGGCGAGAGCCTTCACGGTAAAGTCGGCGGCATGGCGTCCATAGTCGCGAGCGAGGCTGGAGGCCTTTGCGGCATCTTCTCCGCCGATGCCGAAGTAGCGCTGCTGGTCGCGGAGGCGCCGGGCAACAGATTCGGTTTTCACATGTCGTTCGATGCAATCGACGCCGTAGAGGCGGGCGGTGATCTCGCGGCCATCAGGGAGGCGCACCGGGAAGCTGTCGCCATCAGCCCACTCGGCGGAAACCAATTCGCATTTTTGAAATTCCTCCAGCGGCTTTTCGGCTCGCAAGAGGGCCGCGGCGCAGAGCAGGGCCGCAACGAGGAGCTTCATGGCAGGGCGGAAGTCGCCGAATCCAATCTCTCCGTCGCCGGGAGCGCGTAGTGTTTTATCAACTCCGCGCGGTTTGCTTCGATGGAGGCGGCGTCGAGGAAGAGCCATTTGGGGTCTTCCTCGAGTTCGATTTTCTGGAAGCCTTCGACCGGATGCTTCGCGGCCTCAGCGAGGTCGGCGATGCTTTTAATAGGTCGGCCGTTGAGTTCCTTCACCACCACATTGTCGATGTGGTCGTAGCCGAGCGTATCGGGCGAGGGGAGGATTTGGGCGAGGACGATGATTTTTCCGCGATCGGTGGGAAGTTCGTCCTGAAAGGCGTCGTAGTTCACTAAGCGCTGCGGGGCGTTTTTGGTCCACTCCACTCCCCACTCTTGGAGGTAGGGGCGGGAGAGTTCCACAAAGACCATCCCTCCTAGAATAAAATAGGGCGGCGCGGCATCGGCGATGAACGATGGACTGATGGTGTTGGAGCGATCCATCGGCTCGATCTTAACAGTGATCTCCTCGATTTTTGTGTTGCGAAGGATTTTCAAAACCACTTTGCCGCCCGGAGCTGTGAGGGTGCTGCTGATGTGGCTGAAGAGAATCCGGCCGTATTCGGCATCCTCGTAGTTTCCGTCTTGATCGAGCGGGAGGCCGTTCACGGCAAGAATCACATCGCCCTCGCGGAGTCCTGCTGAAGCAGCGGAACTTTTCGGGGAGATCTTCGTGACATAAATCCCGCCGGGTTCTTTCAACCCGATGTAGCGGCGGAGTTGGGGATCGCGCAGGGGAGAGTAGGAAACTCCGAGGCGCGGGAATTTCACGGAATCAAGGAATCGCGAGATCACCGGCATGGGAATGATGTCGGCGGTTTGGTTTCGCGCGTCGTAGCGCATGAGGAGGCCGACGAGCTTGTCATCTCGCACGGCGGGAAGGGTGAAGCTGCCGTCGCGCTGTTGGAGTGGGATGCTGAGCTTGAAGGCGAGCAGGCCGAGATTTTCAAGCGGGTAGGGGGCAACGGAAATCGAGGAGATGCGGCCAGGGGTGCGCGCGAGTTCGCCGTTCGGCTCGATTTGAAGAACGGTCGCGGAGTCACCAATCGAAACCTTGCCCTCGAGGGGCAGGGGAATCATGCCGTAGAGGAATATCGGATTCGTGGCGCGCAGGATCGCAAGATTGCACTCGTAGCTGATGCGTTCGATGGTCGCTGTGGATTTTTCGCCGGTGGCGGCCTTTTCGAGTTCGATGAAATTGGAATTCGCCACGAGATCAGCCGTTACAAGGATGCGGTTCTCACCGATCAACACACCGAGGCCGCGGCGGCTGTAAGATGGTTTTTTCTGCCACGGCGATTGATAGTCGTAGGCTTGGTTCGTGGAATTCACACGAATTATGGAGCGGGTCGTGACTTGTGTGGGAGTTTCGATACTCGTCGCTGGAGAAGGGCTGGGGACCGGGGTCGGCTGGGATTGCTGCTGAAAGCGTGGCTGAAATGCTCCTCCAAGGACGGCGGCTTGCGCCAAAATGCAAAAGGCTATGAGGCGAAGGAGGGGGTTCATTTTTCGAGGTTTTGCTCCGAGGCGATGCCGTAGCGCTTAAGGATGTTTTCGGTAGAGGCGAGGACAGCTTTGCGTTCCAGAACGATCGGGGGGCCGACATCGGCAGTTTTAATCACATAATATTCCTCGGGCTTCGCGAAGGCCTGCGCGACATCTTGGAGAGTTTGGATTCGGCGTCCGTTGATTTCATTGATGAGCGAGTAGCGGAAGTCTCCTGTGTGGGCATTGACGGGATCGGGAAGGATGTTGCTCAAAACAACGAGCTCCTTGCGGTCGCGATAGATCTCATCCTCCACGAAGAAATCAAAAGAGTAGTTCAATCGCTGATTCGAAGGGTCATGCGTAGCGAGGAAATTGCGGTCCACCGGTTGAAAAACCAGTCCGCCGTAAATGACATAGCGCGGCTTTTCGTCATAGGCGTTCGATTGCAGTGTGAACGGCCAGGGGTCATCGAGTGGCACGGCGACGGTTTGTTTTTTCCTGTCACGAATGATGACGAGTTTCGCCTTCTCGCCCCGGAATTTTCTCTCGACGATTTCGGTGAGCGGCACGACGCCGTTTTGGAGGCGGATCGAGCCGTCGCTCGCGATCGGGTATCCGTCGATCTCGAGCAACACATCGCCCGCCTTGAGGATTCCATCCGAGGAGCCTCCGCCGTAAACCGCGCCGACCATCACGCCGCGGTCGTCGTCTTCCAAACCAAGCGCCCGTCGCGCGGCGGGGTTGAAGAGGTTTTGATAGCTGATGGCGAGATCGATGTAGCGGTCGTATTTTCCATCCTCCACATCCTTGAGAAATCGCTCCACCACCGGCACGGGAATCATGTAGCCGACATTCTGCGCGACATCGCCCGAGTAGCCTTGGAAGGCCACGCCGACGACCTTGCCATCCTGCATTACGGGGCCGCCGCTGTTGCCGGGATTGATGGCGGCATCGATCTGGATCGTGAGGTGGGAATCAACCCCAGAGTGCGAGTAGGTTTGAAAATCGATGCGCGAGACAATGCCACGCGTGACGGAGAGTCGCTTGCCGCCAATCGGGTAGCCATAAACGGAAACAACAGATTCGATCTCGGGCAGTCCGCCGAATTCGAGCGGAGAGGTGCCATTGAAAAACTCGGCCTTGTCGACCTTGAGCAAGGCCAGATCGCAATCATGCGCCACATGGAGCACACGGGCGGTGTAGGGCTTCGGATCGCCTTCCTTGGACACCGTGAGGAAGCGCGCGTTGCTCACGACATGGGCATTCGTCATGATCCGGTCACCATCGATCACAAATCCGGCCCCCACACCGGAAACGACGGTGCCCGGACTCCAAGGAGTTTTGTAGTTCGGCTCTTGCGAGGCCGCTTCAATGCGGACGAGGCTCTCGGCGATCGGCGCGGCGTGCGTCCATGCCGAAAGGCAGAGCGCGAGCGCGAGCGGAAGGAGTCGGGTCATGGGCATTATTTTACCACAATATTCACGAGCTTCCCGGGCACAACGATGACCTTGGTGATCTGGAGCCCGACCGTCGATTCGGCGACCTTGGGACTCTCGAGCGCAGCCTTTTCGATTTGCTCTTTCGAAGAATCCTTCGGCACGCGCAGGCGCTCGCGGACCTTGCCATTCACTTGCACGACCAGTTCGATTTCGTTTTCGACCAAATGGGCCTCGTCGTGGATGGGCCAAGACTGCTGCGAGGCCAGGCCAGAAAAACCAAGCCTGCACCAGAGTTCCTCGGCGAGGTGAGGCGCGAAGGGGCTGAGAAGCGGAAGTAGAATGCGCAAAGCCTCAAGCGGTCGCGGCGTGGCGTTCACGAATTCGTTGGTGAAAACCATCATCTGCGAGATCGCGGTGTTGAAGGCAAGTTCGCCAATGTCGGAGGTGACTTTTTTGATCGTCGCATGAGCTAGGCGGAGTTGCTGCGAGGTCAGCGGGATTTCCTGAAGGTCCTTGGACAAAACCCAGTCGCCCTCTTGATTCTCCTCCATCGCGAGCCGCCAGACGCGGCCGAGGAAACGGTAAACGCCCTCGACGCCCTTCATGCTCCAGGGCTTCATCTGCTCGAGCGGGCCCATGAACATTTCGTAGAGACGCAGCGAGTCGGCGCCGTATTCGGCGATGACGCTGTCAGGCGTGACGACATTGCCTCGGCTCTTGGACATTTTTTGTCCGTCGGGGCCGAGGATCATGCCTTGATTCACGAGGCGTTGGAACGGCTCCGGCGTGGTGAGATGGCTGAGGTCGAAGAGGACTTTGTGCCAAAACCTCGCGTAAAGCAGATGCAGCACCGCGTGCTCCGTGCCTCCGATGTAGAGATCCACGCCGCCGGGCTTGGCGTTTTTGCCCATCCAATATTCATCCGCTGGCTTGCCAATGAATCGTTCCGAATTTCTCGCGTCGCAGAAGCGCAGGTAATACCAGCACGAGCCGGCCCATTGCGGCATGGTGTTCGTCTCGCGTTTGGCGGTTTCAGAGTAACGCACCCACTCGTGGGCCTTCGAGAGGGGAGGCTCGGGCGTTCCTGTCGGCTTGAAATCCTCCATGTCCGGCTGGACGAGCGGGAGTTCGCTCTCGGAAATCGCGCGGTGTTTGCCGTTCTCCCACACGATCGGGAATGGCTCGCCCCAATAGCGCTGACGGGAAAAAAGCCAGTCGCGGAGTTTGAAATTCACGGTGCCGCGACCGAGGGATTTTTCCTCCAGCCATGCAGTGATCTGGCGCTTCGCCTCGGCAGTCGGGAGCCCATCGAGGAACGAGGAATTCACCGCCACGCCCTCGCCGGAGAAGCAGCCTTCACAAGGCTCTGCAGGACGCACGACTTCACGAACGGGCAGCGAGAATTTCTGGGCAAACTCGAAATCGCGCTCGTCATGCGCAGGAACGGCCATGATCGCGCCGGTGCCGTAGCCCATGAGCACATAGTCGGCGATCCAGATCGGAATGCGCTCGCCGTTGACCGGATTGATCGCGTGCGCGCCGGTGAAGACGCCGGTTTTTTCTTTGTTGAGTTCTGTGCGATCGAGGTCGCTCTTCGAGGCGACAGCGGCGCGGTATTTTTCGACGGCTTCCTTTTGCTCGGCGGTTGTGATTGTTGAAACCAGCGGATGCTCGGGAGAGAGGATCATGTAAGTCGCGCCGAAAAGCGTGTCGGGCCGGGTGGTGAAAACCTCGATCTCAGCGCCGGATTTTTCCTCTCGGAATTTCACCGAGGCACCTTCGCTGCGGCCGATCCAATTTCTCTGGAGAAGTTTGATTCCCTCGGGCCAGTCGAGGCCGTCGAGTCCTTCAATCAAGCGGTCGGCGAATGCCGTGATGCGGAGCATCCACTGGCGGAGCGGGCGGCGTTCGACGGGAAATCCTCCCACCTCGCTCTTGCCGTCCACCACCTCCTCGTTCGCGAGCACGGTGCCGAGTTGCGGACACCAATTCACTGGCATCTCGGCGACATACGCGAGGCGCACCGAGTCGGGGTCCGCGCCGGTGTAGCTCGAAATCGGCTCGGCTTTTTTCGAGGCCGGATTGAACCACGAATTGTAGAGCTGGAGGAAAATCCACTGCGTCCATCGGAAGTATTCGGGGTCTGTGGTGCTGACCTCGCGGTCCCAATCATAGCTGAAGCCGACCGATTGGAGTTGGCGGCGGAAATTCTCGATGTTGCGGGCGGTGGTGACGCGCGGATGCTGGCCGGTTTTGATCGCGTATTGTTCCGCCGGTAGGCCGAAGGCATCCCAACCCATTGGGTGGAGCACATTGAATCCGCGCATGCGGTGAAAGCGCGCGAGAATATCCGTCGCGGTGTAGCCCTCGACATGGCCGACATGGAGGCCGTCGCCGCTCGGGTAGGGGAACATGTCGAGGATGTAGAATTTCGGCTTGGTGGCGTCGAAACGGGCGTCGCCCGGGTTTTTGGCGCGGAAGGCACCGCCCTCGATCCACTGTTGTTGCCACTTGGGTTCGAACTCCGAGAAGGGAAATTGCTTGCGCTGCGTAGACATCGTAAAAGGGGCGAAGCCTATGCTGGAACCACACGCCCCTGCAAATCCATACGCGGTGCTCGTCTCGACTCGGAACGCCCACAAACTCGTCGAGATCCGCCAAATCCTCGGCCTCGCCTTCGAGTTGCTCGATCTCTCGTGCGTGCCCGCGCTCGGCGAGGTGGAGGAGACCGGTGAGACTTTCGAGGAAAACGCCGCGCTCAAAGCCCTCGCGGCTTCCGCGCATTTCGGCGGTTGGGTGCTGGCGGACGACTCGGGGCTCGAGGTCGATGCATTGGGCGGTGCCCCCGGGGTGCGCTCGGCGAGGTTTTCCGGCGAGGGTGCAACCGATGCCTCAAACCGTGCCCTGCTTTTGGAAAAACTTGCAGGCGTTCCCTCCAATCAACGCGCCGCGCGGTTTCGCTGCGTCATCGCGCTGGCGCGGGGTGGCGAGGTTTTGGCGCACTTCAGTGGGTCGGTGGAAGGCGCGATCATCGGGAGTGAAAAAGGTGCGGGAGGATTTGGTTATGATCCGCTTTTTGTGCCTGAGGGATTTTCCGAGACATTCGCCGAACTTTCCGCAGACACCAAAAACAGCCTCAGCCATCGCGGGCGGGCGTTGGCGGCTATGAAGGTTTGGCCCGGCTGGGTGCGGTAGGGTTCTGCGCGCTTGTCGCGGACCCTGCCTCGTCGTAAGTCTTTTCCCCGTTTATGCGCCAAGGTTCGCTTGCCCTCCTCCTCCACGCCCATCTCCCTTGGGTGCGCCATCCCGAGCACGAGGAGTTTCTCGAAGAGGACTGGCTCTTCGAGGCCATCACAGAGTGCTACATCCCCCTGCTAAAAATCCTGCGCCGCATGGTCGCGGACAAGGTTCCCGCGAAGATCACTTTCACGCTCACGCCCACTCTTTGCGCGATGCTGCGCGATCCCCTCCTGCAAAGCCGCGCCGAGCGATACCTCGAGCGGGGATGCGAACTCGCCGCGATGGAAGTGGACCGCACCTCCCGCGACGAGGCACTCCAGCACATCGCCCGGCATTACCAAGCTTCATTCAGCGAGGCGCTGCGTTTCTACCGCGACGAAATCCGCCGCGACATCGTCGGCACTTTTGCCCAGCTCCAAAAAGACGGCATCCTCGAGATTATCACCTGCGCCGCCACGCATGGCTTTCTGCCCTTGATGGAAGTCGTGCCCGAGGCGATGCGCGCCCAAATTCTCATGGGCCGCGATTCGCACCGCGAGTGCTTCGGAGTCGATCCCGCCGGAATCTGGCTGCCGGAGTGCGGGTATGTGCCGCAAATCGACGCGATTTTACAGGAGGCAAACATCCGGTGGTTCGTGGTCGATGCGCACGGCCTCATGTATGGCGAGCCGAGGCCGCGCTTCGCGATTTACGCGCCGTATTTCACGCCCTCCGGGCCGGCGGTTTTTGGTCGCGACCGCGAGTCGAGCAAGCAGGTCTGGAGTGCGCGAGAGGGTTATCCGGGCGATCCCGCCTACCGGGATTTCTACCGCGATATCGGCATGGATTTGCCCGAGGACTACCTCCGCACGGTCCTTCCCGCCACCGGCCACCGCCGAAATACCGGAATCAAATACCACCGCATCACTGGCTCGCCCCACAAGGAGATCTACAACCGCGCCTGGGCTATGGCTGCCGCAGACCACCACGCGGGGGATTTCCTGAATGCCCGCATCGGCCAAATCGACCACCTCCGCCAAAATCTCCCCGTCGAACCCATCGTGCTCAGCCCGTTCGACGCTGAGCTGTTCGGCCACTGGTGGTATGAAGGCCCGGAGTTTCTCGACCTCTTTCTGCGCAAGGCGGCCTATGACCAGAAGACATTTCGCCTCACCACTCCCAGCATTTACCTTCACGAAAATCCCACGCAGCAGATGCTCTGCCCGTCTCCATCGAGTTGGGGAAACAAAGGCTACTCCGAAGTCTGGCTCGACCACTGCAATTCCTGGATCTATCCGCACCTCCACACGGCCGCGCGCCGCATGACCGAAGCCGCCCGCCAGCACGCCAAGACGCGCTCGGCATTTATCGACCGGACGCTGAAACAACTCGCGCGCGAACTCCTCCTCGCCCAATCCAGCGACTGGGCTTTCCTGATGAAAACCGGCACGGCAGTCGACTACGCCACGCGCCGCACAAACGATCATCTACTGCGCTTCACTCGGCTCTGGGAAATGCTCCAATCCGGCCCGCCAGACGAGGACCTGCTCACCGCCTGCGAGGAGCGCGACAACCTCTTCCCGAATGTGAACTGGAAGCACTACCTGTGAGGCTCCTTTCGATTTTTCTCTTTCTGCTCTCACTCGGCCTGGCCTTTGGTGCACCGGCGCAGAACGAGTTTGTCTTTGCGGTTCCTGCAACCGGCCGGATCACGCTCGGCGTCTTCGACAAAAACGGCCACCTCGTTCGGACCCTTCACGCGCTCTACGACGAGGAGAAATTCCAAGTCGGCCTCAACGGCTTTATCTCGCACTGGGATGGCCTCGACGACTCCGGGAAAAAAGTTTCGCCCGGCATCTACCACATCCGCGGCTACCAGATTGGCGAGGTCGCGGTTTCAGGCGAGGCGTTCCACTTCAACGACTGGATTTCCGAATCCGGCATGCCGCCCATTTCGAAGATCGAAGACTTCGAGGTTTTGGACGGCGGCGACATCCTGCTCACCGCAAAAACTCCCACCGACTCCGTCTTCATTCGCGCCTCCATCCAAGACGGCACGCTCGCGGTAGAAAAATCTCCACCCGTTGACCAAACCGGACCCGCCCGACAAAAGCTCACCGAGCTTTCTGGCCAACCGGCTGAGGCTTTCCATTCGATCGACGCGTTTGGCGACACGATTCTCGGGGCGAGCGCCGACGGAGTTTGGATTTCGCAAAATGGCACGACCCCCCGAAAAATCGACCTGCCCGCGCGTGTGGAATCGGTCTCTCTCGTCAATGGCGAGTCCTTCTGGTTTGTCGGCAACAGTTCGGATTCCACCCAACCGCCAGTGGTCGGCGAGGCGGATTTTAATGGCGAAATCCTCCGTGCGCTCCCCTACGAATCCGGCGATCCCGCGCCCAAAAAAATCCGCGCTACCCAGTCGGGCTTTGTCGTTCTCGAGGAACTCCCCGGCACTCAACGCCTCCGCTCTCTCACCCGCGACGAGTCGGGCGAATGGGTGGTCGATTGGGAAAAAACCATCCGCCAATCCGAGCGGTTTGGTTTTTCAAACGGCGAAGTGACCGCCGATGCCGGCACCGCCCCCCAACTCGACTCGCTCCGCTTCCGACTTGAGGAAAATCCTCTTACCGGCGAGCGCGAAACGATCACGATCCGCGCAGCAATTGATGCCAACGGAACGCGTCTCGTGACTGAGGACGGTCTGCCATTGCTCCTCGTGAGTGACCAACCCGGCGTCCAGCGCGCCGTCATTCACCGAGGAAAATCCCCCGACTCCATCCGTCTCCTTCAAAGCAACGGTGCCGCCGTCGAGGAATTCCTCATCGAAGGCCTCCGCCACATCCTCCCCCTCAACGCTGGCCAAATCGAAATCCACTGAGGATCTCTACTCCCACTCAATCGTGGCAGGCGGCTTGCTGGAGATGTCGTAGCAGACGCGGTTGGCGCCTTTGACTTCGTTGATGATGCGGGTCGAGATTTTGGCGAGGAGTTCGTGTGGGAGGCGCACCCAGTCGGCGGTCATGCCGTCGTGGCTGTTCACCATTCGCAGCGCAATCGTGTAGTCGTAAGTGCGCTCATCGCCCATTACGCCGACGCTGCGCACGGGGAGCAGGACGGCGAAGGATTGCCAGACTTTGTAATACCAGCCCGAGGCTTTCATTTCTTCGAGCACGATGGCATCGGCCTCACGCACGATGCGGAGGCGCTCAGCGGTGATCTCGCCAATCACGCGGACGGCGAGGCCGGGTCCGGGGAACGGCTGGCGGTGGACGATTTCTTTCGAGAGCCCGAGTTCTTCACCGACTTGGCGGACTTCGTCTTTGAAAAGTTGGCGGAGCGGCTCGACGAGTTCGAATTTCATGCGCTCGGGCAGGCCGCCGACATTGTGGTGGCTCTTGATGAGCGCGGCTGGGTTGCCGGAGATGGAAACGCTCTCGATCACATCGGGGTAAAGCGTGCCTTGAGCAAGGAAGCGGTAGTTGCCCGGGTCAGATTTTTTGAGGTCGCGCGCGGCGGCTTCGAAAACCTTGATGAACTCGTTCCCGATAATCTTGCGCTTGCGTTCGGGGTCGGTGACGCCTTTGAGTTTTTTGAGGAACTGCTCGGACGCGTTCACCGTTTTCATCCGGATGCGGAACTCTCGTGAGAAAAGTTTTTCCACCGCTGCCGCTTCGTTGGCGCGGAGGAGTCCGTTGTTTACAAAAATGCAGGTAAGGCGGTCGCCGATGGCTTTGTGCAGGAGGACAGCGGCGACGGAGGAATCGACACCGCCGCTGAGGCCGAGGATCACGCGGCCGTCGCCGACTTGCTCGCGAATCTCGCGGCAGGTGCGGTCGATGAAAGATTCCATCGTCCAGTTCGATTTGCAGCCGCAGATGCGGTGCACGAAATTCGCGAGGATTTCCTTGCCGCGAGGGGTGTGGACGACTTCGGGATGGAATTGCAGCCCGTAGATGTGGCGCTTGGTGTCGCCGATCACGGCGTGCGGGGAGTTCTCAGTTTTGCCGAGAGGGCGGAAGCCGGCGGGGAGTTTGGTGATCTTGTCGCCATGGCTGTTCCAGACTTCGAGGGTCGCAGGAAGTTTGTCGAACAGCGCGCACTTGGGATCGCCCTTGAGTTTTCCAGGGCCGTATTCGCGGGCGGTGGAGCGCTCGACCTTGCCGCCTAGGCCGTGCGCGATGAGTTGCATGCCGTAGCAAATTCCGAGAACGGGGATGCCAAGGTCGTAGATTTTTTTATCCACCTGCGGAGCTTTGGCCGCATAAACGCTGGCCGGGCCGCCCGAGAGAATGATGCCGGAGGGTTTCAGCTTGGCGACTTGTGAGGCTTTGGTCCGGAAGGGGAGGATTTCGGAGTAGACGCGGCACTCGCGAACGCGGCGGGCAATGACCTGGGTGTATTGGGAACCGAAATCGAGAATGAGGATTTTTTCCTCAGCGGGCTGTGATGGCATGATGGGCGGCGCTTAGTTGAAGTCTGGGCCGAAGTCGTCGGAGAGCGGGTTGTTCGGGACGATCTGGCCGCGGCCTTGGATTCCCTCCTCGAACCGAGTGCCGACATCTTCGACCGATTGCTCGGAAATTGCGCATCCCGAAAGAAGCCCGAGAAGCCCTAACATACAAAAAAAGATCACGCCTTTCATCGCGGCGGAGAATAATGAATCGAGTCGCCATGGCAACCATCATTCCGCCCGATATCCTGCTGGATTTCTATCGTCGCGGGGTTTTCCCGATGGCGATGGATGGCGAGCTGCGGCTCTTCTCGCCCGACCCGCGCGGAGTGATTCCACTTGAGAAATTCCGCGTTCCCCATGGCTCCCGAAAAACCCTGAGCGACCCCGCTTGGAAGGTGACGGTGAATGCGGCGTTTGAGGAGGTGGTTCTTGGGTGCGCGGAGCGGGACGAAACCTGGATCGACGAAACCATTTTTGGGAGTTACGCGGAACTTCACCACCTCGGCCATGCCCATTCGGTCGAGGTCTGGCGGGATGGCGAGTTGGCTGGTGGGCTTTATGGTGTGGCGATCGGGGCGGCGTTTTGCGGCGAGTCGATGTTCAGTCGCATGCCCGGGGCATCGAAAGTGGCCCTGGCGAGTTTGGTCGAGCGCCTGCGCGGGCGGAGCTTCACGCTTCTTGATACGCAATGGGTCACGCCCCACCTCGAAAAATTTGGGGCCTGCGAAATCCCTCGCAGCGAGTATTTGGAAAAACTCGCGAAAGCGGTGGAGATGAAGACGAGCTTTTGGGAGTGAGGATTTCCTGGAAAGAGTCGGGCGGGTGTCGGCCTGCAAACAGAAACGCCTTGCAGCCCCGTTCGGCTTCTGATTTTTAAAAAATCATGATGATAAAAATCACCCTTCTTTTTCTCGCATTGGTTGGACTCTCTCTGTCCGGATGCGGCACGGTCGGCGGCGCGCTTTCCGGCGCGGGCAGCGATCTGACCTCGGCTGGGAATTGGGTTAAAGAAATCGGCCAGTAAGGGCATCCAGAATAACGAATCCAAACCGCCGCTTTGTTGCGCTCGAGCGGGGTTGCTCGTAGCTCCGCCGAAGTATTTCGAAATAAAAAAACGCCGTCCGGGTCTCGGACGGCGTTTTTGTTGAGTGAATGGTTGGTTATTTGCCCTTCTTGGCGGGCGCCTTGCCGGTCGGAACCGAGGTGATCGTCTGAAGGATGCGGCTGGCGATTTGGTAGGGGTTTCCTTGGGAGTTCGGACGGCGATCCTCCAAGTAGCCTTTCCAGCCGTTGTTCTTGAAGCTGTGCGGAACACGGATCGAGGCACCTCGGTCTGCGACGCCCCAGGAGAATTTGTCGATGCTCTGGGTTTCGTGGAGACCGGTCAGGCGCATGTGGTTGTCGGGACCATACACGGCGATGTGTTCGTTTTTGTATTTGTCGAACGCCGCCATGAGCTTGTCGAAGTAGTCCTTGCCGCCGACTTCGCGCATGTATTTCGTGGAGAAATTGGCGTGCATGCCCGAGCCATTCCAGTCGGTATTGCCGAGCGGTTTGCAGTGGTATTCGATATCAATGCCGTATTTTTCACAAAGGCGCTGGAGGATGTAGCGGGCGACCCAGACCTCGTCAGCGGCGCGCTTGGAACCTTTGCCGAAGATTTGAAATTCCCATTGGCCCTTGGCGACCTCGGCGTTGATGCCTTCATGGTTGATGCCGGCGTCGAGGCAGATGTCGAGGTGCTCCTCAACGATCTGGCGGGCGATGTCGCCAACATTTTTGTAACCGACTCCAGTGTAGTAAGATCCTTGTGGAGCGGGGTATCCATTTTCCGGGAAGCCGAGGGGGCGTCCGTCTTGATAAAAGAAATACTCCTGCTCGAAGCCGAACCAGGCATTGGGATCATCCAAAATGGTGGCGCGGTCATTCGATGGGTGGGGTGTGCCGTCGGGATTGTAAACTTCGCACATGACGAGCGCGCCATTTTTGCGGGTGCTGTCAGGGTAGACGGCCACGGGCACGAGCACGCAATCAGAGCTGCCGCCGGGGGCTTGTTGAGTGGAGCTGCCGTCAAATCCCCACTTAGGAAGGGCTTCAAGCTTGGGGAACGAAGCGAAGTCTTTGAGCTGGGTCTTGCTGCGAAGGTTGCGGACGGGCTCGTAGCCGTCGAGCCAGATGTATTCGAGTTTGTATTTAGCCATTCTGTGTTTGGTGTGTTTTTTTGAGCACCCTCAAGCCGCTCGAGGGTGCGATTTGTTTCTTTTTTAGCATTTTTCCATGCGGCGAGGGGTATACTGCAGTTCTCGTGCCAATTTTTTCATAGAGGGAAAAACTGAAACATCCACCGACTGGAAGGTAGGTTGTGGCACGGGTAAGCGTTCGGTGGATCGCATTGTTCGTCTTATCTTTGGTTCAGTCGACTGGTTATCCAGTCAGGGTTTCGTCGGAGATCGCTTACTGCCAAGATTGTATCTTCCTCGGCTTGCGAGGTGTAGAAAATTCCATGAGGAAATACTCTGCTCAAAAGCCTGTGAAATCCATGAATCTCTCTGTGAAGGCCTGCTGTAACTTTCAGTCCTTCAATGTCAGCACGCAGACACGCGGTAAAGTAATCGCCAAGTCCGAAATCTTGAGCCTCGTAAAATAGGAAACCGTCATTGAGGTCGCCGATGGCATCCTCTGAAATGAGGATTTTCTTCATCCGCGTCCGATTGCGAACTTCACTTTGTCCCAATCGAGAAGTTGGGCTTCGCCACGGTTAATCCGTGATCGGCGCTCCTTCAATAAATCGATGACATCTTGGGAAATTGGCGCGTCCTCATAGTGATCACGCATATCTTCCCAAATCGCCGCCATAATCCGAACTTTCTCGTCGATCGGTAGGGTCCTGATCTCTTGAGTGGTCATGTAGGAATTTTACCCTGAAATTGCGGGAAGGCGATTTTTTTTTGTCGAACGTCAAAGGTGACTCACGCGCGGTAGCGCGTTGAGTCCACTGCCTTGTTATGCATTCTGATTTTGCGGGTGATATGGCTAAAAAGCATGCTCGCTCCCAAACCAATAATTGCGAATCCAAAGACCACTAGAAATACGTGTTGATGGCCCAACGGCCCGGGAGAGCTATCCAGCAAATACCCCATGACAGGCCCCATAAAGACATCGGGAGTGTAGCCTATGACGGATACAAGACCGACTGCGCTGCCGGTAAACGCGACAGGAACATTCCCTTCCTTCATGATAGCAAAGTAGAGACCGCGCAACGCGAATATCCCAAGACTCGCACAGATGATTGTCATGAGGTAGAATCCAAGCATTCCAGATTGAATCGTGCCCAAGCCGAGCACGAGGCTTCCGGTCGCAAGGAGCGCAAAACTCACGATCGTCATCAATCCCGCGCTCGTCCGGTCGGCAAGGTATCCGGCAGCGATTGCGGCAGCGGGCCGCACCCACAAGGAGACCGTGCCAACCTTGGCAGCTTCGACCTCGTCCAAACCCAGAACTTCGCTGGCATACAAGGAAAAGTCATCGGTAGCTTTAAACCCGACATAGGCGCATATGATAATTAATGACTGAAGCCATACCGTTGGCATTTTAAAAACATGCAGCACGCCTCGGACATTAAAGCTTGAAAAGCTCGACTGCTCTCTTCGCTCGCGCTTTGGCAAGACAAACCAGACCAGAACTGCCGACGCGCAGGTCATGCCAGCAAACCAGAAAATGACCTGGCGAATGGCTGCTGTTCGTTGTTCAAGAGTAGCATTCCCAACATCCTCAGGAATAAGCGCCGCGTAGAGCGCGACCATCACGGTGCCGGTCACGGCCGTGAGCAACCCCCTCCCTCCATCCAAGAGTCCAAAGGCAGCGCCTTGTTTCAACTCACCGCCCCACTCGCGAGTCGCTCGCATCAACGCCGCCCAAAACAACGCAATCGTGGTAAATCCCCAATAGGCATACAGCAATTTCAACGAGGAGAGCGATGGGATCGTTGCCAGAACAAGGCCTCCCAATGCGGTCGTGATCAGCGCCGTGGCGATGAGTTTGCGCGGCCTAAAAATGTCTGCAATCGGGCCCCCGGGCAAATACACAATCATGGCCACGATCCCATAAAGCGCAAAAGCCGTCCCCAACTCGAGATTGGTGAGATCAAAGACCTCGAGAAGCGTCGGTCTGAACACCCTGGCCAATACGAAGGGAAGAAAGAAGATCGTCTCTCCTGCTGCGATCAAGCTCAGCAGGACCAACGATCTGCGGACCCCCGCGCTTCCACGGCTTGGTTTGGTCACCAGAAAGTCCCTCTCCTACATATCCAAGGATTTCAGGAAATCATCAGGAATCGGAGCCACAACCCGGCCGACTAACGCATAATACTTCAACCGAACACCCTCCATCGATAGGCGATGAGTGTAACGCTCAAGCTGATAGATATCGAGATACTCCGAAAAAATCAGTTCGCGCACGAATCGCGCAAACCCAGTTTGATCCGACTTGTCTAAAAAAGTCTCCTTGATATTGAAAGCGACCCAGCCGTTGACGGCAACCAGGCTCAATGCTTGAAAAAAAGCCGAGGGCGGTATGTCACCAAAGCCGAGCGCTGCGACCGAGGTCAGGCAGTTGAATTTCCAATCCTTGAGCTCTTCAAGTTGGCCTGCGGACATACTGGTAAAATCAGCCACCAAATAATCGTCATAAACAAAAGGACGATCCCTGTAGGCCGCCTCATGCGCTTCTGGAAGAATGTCCGCACCCACGATTCGAGACACGCCAATCCTACGCAACTCTTCTGCCATCATGCCATTGCCCGCACCAAGATCCAGCACGCGGAGTTCGCTGCAAGACTCCAACTCCGAGGATACGCTTCGCTGCAGGAGCTCCACGACTTTTTGCGGCGATTTGCACTTGAGACGATCGTAAAAGAGTTGCTCATACAGCCCGGGCCTCGAAAAAATCTCGTCGTAATCGTGAAATCGCAGCCTAACAGGCTCGCCATTCTCGAATAAGTAAAAATACGCTTCAGCTTGTGAAAGATCGTGCTCCTGTTTTGGCGGAAATTGAATGCGATGTAGTTTAGTCATGAAGTTTTATTGATTCGGCCTGAGGTGGATTCTTTTTGCATAACGTAAAAGGTGTGGCACGGCGGAGGCTGGACGTCCAGAGCGAAGCGAACGAGA
>CALFPA010000016.1 GCA_937919825.1 uncultured Spartobacteria bacterium
GCGCGCAGGGCGGTGTGGAGCACGGCGCGGTTCTCGGTGATGTTGATCTTGTCGCCACGGAACATCGCGTCGATGCGGTCGCGGAGCCCGGCGGAGTTTGCGAGGGAAACAAGATCGGCGATCGTGTGTTCGTCGATGAGGTTTTTCGAGTAGTCGAAAAAGAGTCCGGCGGCCTCGAGTTGGAACTTCGACGCGCGGTCGGGATCGGAGGCGAAAAGCTCGCGCAGGTGCGGGAGGGATTCGCGTTGGGATTCGAGGGACTGCCAGGAGGGTTGTTCGGTGATGTTCATGACCCTGCTGGTTTTTCAGATAAGCCCGCCGAGCGAAAGCTTGAAAAAGAACTCCAAACCCAAATGCCCCGCTTGCCGCGTAGTTGGCCTGGGGACTATTGCTTCCCACCGCCATTCCGCCTCATGGATTTCTTGTTTTTTCTATTCCCAAAAAATGAATCGCCGGAAGGGTTATGGATGCGCACCGGCGACCAGTTTGCTGGATGTGTCCTCAAGGTCGAAAAATCCGGCACGGAACTCGCCGCCCGAATTGTCACCCTGCCGGAAACAATGGCCCGAGTTGGATGGATTGAGGGCGAACTGAAATGGAGAAATCTGCGGTGTGAGGCAGGGACTTGGCGGTTGGAGGATGTGCGCAAACACTTCGACATCCAAACCGGGACCGTCAAAATGGTTGATTATTGCTCTTACAATTTGACGCTCGGAAGTTTTGGACACCTTCGACTGCACCGCAGCAAAGAACCCTTTTATCCTGATCAACGCTGGGTGCGTCACGAGACAACTCCCAGACCTACTTTTACTAAATGATGAAAAACCCAAACCCTCTTGGTCCCGTAACAGCGGGCATTCCCAAAAAACTCCGCAAGCACCGCGAGACGGCCGTTTCGAAAGCCTCGGTGCGCCGCCAACCCAAGGCCTCGCTGGAGTTTTCCTTTTCGCTCAAGCCAGCCGATATCGCGCGGCACCTCGACCGGTTTGTCATCGGTCAGAAGGAGGCGAAAAAAGTTCTCTCCGTCGCGCTGTGCGACCACTTCCAGCATGTCCGGCTCTCGCTCGAGGGGCACGAGGCTCCGTTCTACCAAAAACAAAATGTCCTACTGCTCGGCCCCACCGGCGTGGGCAAAACTCACCTCATCCGCTCGGCGGCGGACCTCATCGGTGTGCCGTTTGTGAAAGCCGATGCGACGAAGTTCAGTGAAACCGGCTATGTCGGCGGCGATGTGGACGACCTCGTGCGCGACCTGATCCGCCGGGCCGGGGGCGATGTGAACCGCGCCTCGCATGGCATCGTTTATCTCGACGAGGTGGACAAGCTCGCCTCCCGCCCCGAAAGCGGACGCGATGTCTCGGGCCGCGGGGTCCAAACCAATCTTCTCAAAATCATGGAGGACGGCGATGTGCCCGTCCTCTCGCCGAACGATGTCACCGGCCAACTCCAATCCGCCATGTCCGCTGCGCGCGGCAACACACCTGGAATGCCAGACAGCATTTCGACCAAGCACATTCTTTTCATTGCGAGCGGAGCGTTTGTCGGGCTCGACAAAATCGTCACCTCACGCCTCAGCCAATCCACCATGCCGACCGCCAAAGCTCTTGGGCAGTCGAACACCACCGACTTCATCCGCTTCGGCCTCGAACCCGAATTTATTGGTCGCCTTCCCGTGCGCGCCGCGTGCCATGCGCTCGACGAGGACGACCTCTACCAAGTCCTCGGAAAAAGCGAGAGCAGCCTGATCCACCAATACGAGCGGTCGTTCGCCGCCTACGGCATCAAGCTCCGCTTCGAACCCGACGCCCTCCGCAAACTCGCCGCCCTCGCCCGCAATGAGGAAACCGGCGCGCGTGGTTTGATGACCGTGCTGGAACGAACCTTCCGCGACCTCAAATTCCGCCTGCCCTCGACCCGCATTCGCTCGCTGACCATCACGGCGCAAACGGTCGAAAACCCCGCCGCCGCGCTGGCCAAGCTTCTGAAAAAATGAAGCGGCCTGTGGTGGTTTTCGACGGCTCCTGCCGCTTCTGCCGCCAATGGATCGAGCGTTGGCGGGATTTGACCGGCGACTCCGTGGACTACCGTCCCTCAAGCGAAGCAGTGGCCGATTTTCCAAACATCCCGCCCGAAGAATTCGACCGCGCCGTGCAGTTGATTCGACCGAATGGCTCACGAGTTTCTGGAGCCGAGGCCGTCTTGGAACTCACCGCCCCGCACAGCCTCGGCGCGAAGCTTGGTGCCCTCGCCTATCGCAACAGCCCACTGCTCGCGTCGGTCTTTGAAAAATCCTACGCCTTCGTCGCCAACCATCGCGGCATTTTCTCGAAGATCACTCACCTGCTCTGGGGAGCGTCCGTCCAACGCCCCTCGTTTGCCGTTGGAACCACTCTCTTCCTTCGCGCGCTGGCGCTGATTTTTCTCATCGCGCTGCTCTCCTATCGTCACCAAGCCGCTGGCCTCAACGGGCCGAATGGCATTCTCCCTGTCGGTCCGTTTTTTGAGGCCGTTGGAAATCACTTGGGCGCCGGCGCGTTTTGGTCTCTGCCGTCCCTAGTGTGGTTGTCGCCGAATCTCGGCACCCTCGATCTCCTCGCCAACATTGGCATCGCCGCCTCGCTCGCTGCCCTACTTGGAATTCTGCAACCGCTCTGCTTTTTCAGCCTGTGGGTGGTGATGCTCTCGCTGTGCGTGGCCGGGCAGGATTTTTACGGCTTCCAGTGGGACTCGCTTCTCATCGAAACCGGCTTTCTGGCGATGTTCCTGTCCCCGTGGCGCCTGAAGCCGAATTGGAGCCCAACCGAACCAACCCGACTCGCGCGCTTGGCCGTCGTGCTGCTGTTGTTCCGAATGGTGTTTTCCTCCGGTGTCGTGAAGCTCAGTAGCGGCGATCCGAATTGGGCCAATCTCAGCGCACTGGATTTTCACTTTCTCACCCAACCTCTCCCAAATCCTCTCGCCTGGTTCGCCCACCAACTTCCGCCTGAAATTCTAAAACTGCTCTGCGGCTCGATGTTTTTCATCGAACTCGTTTTGCCCTTCGCATTTTTCCTCCCAAGAAATCCCCGCCTGATTGCGGCAGGAGCGATGATTCTGATGCAATCAGGCATCGCTCTCACGGGAAACTACGCGTTCTTCAATTTCCTGAGCGCAGCTCTTTGCCTCCTCTTGATCGACGACCGGTGCTGGCCTGGATTTATTTTCAAAAAGCCAACGCCCGCCGTGTTTGTCTCCAAGTGGGTCAGCAGGCCGGTTCTCGGAGCGATCTTGATTCTCTCGATCATTCCCCTCGCCTCGGCATTCCGCACAGTCCCGGTATCCCTCGAGCCCCTCGCAGAAATTTACTCCCGCATCGCTCCTTTCCGAACGGTCAACAGCTATGGCCTCTTTGCCGTCATGACCACGCAACGCCGCGAGATCCTCGTCCAAGGCAGCAACGACGGCCACGACTGGAAGACCTACGAATTCCTCTACAAACCCGGACCGATTGATCGTCCACCGCCTATGGTCGCGCCCTACCAACCACGCCTCGACTGGCAAATGTGGTTTGCCGCACTTGGTCGTGTCGAAACCACACCCTGGTTTCAATCGTTCGTCATCCGCCTCCTGCAAGGCTCGCCCGAGGTTTTGGCCTTGCTGGAAACAAATCCCTTCCCCGAAAAACCGCCCAAATTCCTCCGCGCGATCTCGGACGATTATTCCTTCACCACATCCGGTGAAAAAGCCTGGTGGAGCCGCGAACCGGCTACCATCTACTGCCCCGAAATCTCCCTGCGCGAAGAATCATCGAATTGAAGAAAATCGAGGAGGGTCCTGCTTGTCAGGACCGGAGCGATAACCGCAGACACGCCGATGCGGCTCTGACAAGCAGAGCCCATCTTGGACATCAGGCAACCTCGGTAGGCGCGCCCTCGCGACCACGCAACCGCATGAGGATCGGCAGACCGGGGAACTCCCATTTGTCGCGTATCCGAGCACAGAGGTAGTTCACATAGCTGTCAGGGATCAATTTGGGATCATTCACGAACATGACAAAAAGCGGCGCTTGAACCGGAGAGCGGGAGCTTTCCTTGGCCTGGGCGGCGTAGAGGACTTTGAAACGCCGATTGCCGCGCGTAGGTGGCGCTTGGCGTTCCATCGCCGCTTTCAGGACGCGGTTGAGTTCGCCGGTTCCGGCTCGGCGCGTGGAGTGCTGACGGACTTTTTCAACCATGGTGAAAAGGCGTTTCACATTGGTGCCCGTGAGAGCCGAAAGGATCACGACTGGGGCATAACTCAAAAAGAACAACTCGGCACGGATGCGCTCGGTGTGCTCGCGGAGAAGTTCCGGGTCTTTTTCCCGGCCCTTTGCCACGAGGTCCCATTTATTCAGAGCAATGATGGCGGGCTTTTTGGCCTCTTGGATCAGGCCGGCGATTTTTTTGTCTTGGGATGTCACGCCGCTGGTGGCATCGATCACGAGAATGTTGATATCCGCGCGGCGGATCGTTTGCTCGGAACGCATCACGCTGAATACTTCGACCGAAGTATTGTGCCTGGAGCGGTGGCGGATGCCGGCGGTGTCGAGAAGAAGGTAGGTCTGCCCCTCACGCTCGGCTAGGACATCGACCGTATCGCGTGTGGTGCCGGCGATTTCGCTGACGGTGCTGCGCTTGTCCTTCACGATGGAATTGACCAACGAGGATTTGCCGACATTCGGGCGACCGACCAAAGCGAGTTTCGGGATGATTGCGCTGCTGGCCTCCTCGTCCTCTTCTTCAGGGGGAACGAGAAAATCAATCACATCGACAAGCTGGCCAATCCCTCGTCCGTGGGCAGCACTTACCGAGCAACTGTGCTCGAATCCCAGCCTGGCGAAGTCGTAAAAGCGAGGTTCATGGCCCTCGGTATCCACTTTATTGACGACGAGAATCACCGGCTTCGCACAGCCGCGGATGGTCGCCGCCAATTCGCCGTCGAGTGGGGTCAATCCATCGATCGAATCCACAACGAACAAAATCGCATCGGAACTTTCCATCGCGATGAAGGCGCCGTCGCGGGTGCTCTCGGCAAAATCCGGATCCGGCTCGGAGCCAATACCACCTGTGTCAGTAATTTCAAAGGGCGCTTGCCCGAGTTTACAAATCGCGCCGATGCGGTCGCGGGTCACACCCGGCTGATCGTGGACAATAGAAATTCTTCGCCCAGCGAGGCGGTTGAAGAGAGCGGATTTGCCGACATTCGGTCGGCCGATGATTGCGACATGGCGCATGGTTTTTAACTTGGATTGGAATGGTGCCGGAGCTGACCCAGCCCGCGGTAGAGATAATCAATGCCGCTAACGAGCGTGAACAGACCCGCGACATAAACTGTGACGAGATAAAAAGGAATCTGGAGCATCAGCCAAGCGATGGCGAGCATTTGCAGGGCGGTCGCGGTTTTTCCAGTCCAGCTAGGCTTCACCTCCAAATGTTGATCGAGGAGATACAAAACACCGCAACCGGAGAGAATCACGGCGTCGCGAGCGATAACAATGATGGGAAACCAAAGGGGAAAAGCCTGGTTCCAGTTGCTCAGACTCAGCGTGATAATGGCCGTGAGGAGAAGCCCCTTGTCCGCGATGGGATCGAGCACCGCGCCGAGGCGACTCCTTTGATTCCAATGGCGGGCGATGTAGCCGTCTAGGGCATCCGTGATCGAAGCCAGAATAAAAACTCCGATGGCCGTGAGGCGGAGCCATTCTTCGGGGCGGCCCTGCGAAACGCTTTCGCCGTAGTAAACGCAAAACAGCACGAACACCGGAATCATCAGAATCCGGAATACCGTCAACTGTGTGGCGAAGGTCATTGCCGAGCAAGCTAACGGCCTTGAGGCACGGCGTAAACCCCGCTAAAACTCGGAGTCCAAAAGCAGCCTGCGCTCCTCGGAGGAAACCTCGCGCCATTGACCAATTGGCAGGTCGGCCAACTCCAAGGTGCCGATGGCGGATCGAATCAATCGGAGCGTGGGATGACCCACTGCGGCCGTCATTCGGCGGACTTGCCGGTTTCGCCCTTCGCGGAGTCGGAGTTCGATCCAGAAATCCTCTACCGTTTTGCGAACACGAACCGGGGGATCGCGAGGAGGAAGAGATGGTTGAGGATCGAGCAGGCGAGCTTCTGCAGGGAGGGTTTTGCGGCCTTCAATGAGCACGCCGGCGCTCAAAGACCGCAGAGCTTTCTCATCAGGCAAACGCTCAACCAGGACGAGATAGGTTTTCGGGACATGGTTCTCAGGATCGAGGAGGCGTTTGTTCAAATGCCCCTCATCGGAAAGCAGCAGCAATCCCTCCGAGTCAGCATCCAACCTGCCGATCGGGTAGACATTTTTTGGGAAATCGAAATCGGCGAGAGGCCGGTTGGGACTCCCATCCGGGGTGAACTGCGACAAAACGCCGTAGGGTTTGTGGAATGCGAGAATCAAAGAACCTTCAAACGCGTCAAATCCTGAGAATCGACCACGCCAATCGGATGCTTGTTTGCGTCCAACACCACTAGGTCATCAATGCGATGGTGCTCGAGGATTTGAAGAACCTCGGCCGCCAACTTGTCGCCTTGGATCGTGATCGGCTGGAGCGTCATGAAATCTCCGACGGGACGGGAGCCGATGTGCGGATCTTCCGGGAAATGGCGAGCGAAGTCGCCATGAGTGAAAATTCCAGCGAGCGAGCCGTCTTGGTGAACAATCACGGCGGCACCGGCGCGGTGCGATGTCATGGCTTGAATGGCGTCCAAAACCGAGGCGTCGGGTGCAATGATCGCCAATTCCGCTACTGGACGCATGATTTGATGGACTTTGAGAAGCAGGGAGCGGCCGAGGCTGCCGCCGGGGTGGAACTTGGCAAAATCCTCTTTTTGAAATCCCCTCGCTTCGAGCAGCACCATCGCCAGAGCGTCACCCAAAACCAACATGGCTGTAGTGCTCGAGGTCGGCGCGAGATTGAGAGGACAGGCCTCTTGGGTGACGGAAACATCCAGAACCACCGCCGCCGATTTCGCGAGGGTGGAGTGGATATTTCCCGTAATGGCGATCACGGGCAGACCGAAACGGACAATCGCCGGCAAAATGGAAAGGAGCTCTTGGGTTTCCCCACTTTGGCTGAGCGCGAGAACCACATCGCCGTCGGCAACGATGCCGAGATCGCCATGGAGTGCGTTCAGAGAATTCAGGACAACGGCTGTGGATCCCGTGCTGGTCAGTGTCGCCGCGATTTTGTCTCCGATATGGCCGGATTTTCCAACGCCGAGAACGACCACCTTGTTGCGGCTCTCAACGGCGGCCTTGATCAGATCGACGGCTTGAATGAAGCGCTCGTCGAGACGGGCTGCGACGGAGGAGACTTCGGTGATTTCAGTTTCAAAGACGCGCCGGGCGCGCTCGAGGTAATCCATGCCTATGATCATGAAGGAACCGGCTCATAGCGCGCAAGGACGGGATTACCAACCCCGGCGCTCGATGGCATCCATGTGCTGGGTGATCGGATCCCGGCGAGGAGGGACAGGATCCGGCCGGGTCTCCTCGGCGAGGGAGGAATCGGATTCATCGACTTGGGTGGCCTCGAACCAATTCATGTAATCTGAAATCACCTTGTGTCGCTCCACGAGAAGAACGCGGATTTTTTCAATATCCTCGATGCGATGACCTACATTCGATTTCGGCTTGGCGGAAAGGAGCATGGCGATGTTTCGATATTCCTCCACGATGGGCCGGAGGAGTGGATGCGCGAGGAATTCCAGATTGAGCAAGTCCACCGAGCGTTGACGCATGAGGAAGGCGCCACCCTGATCCCGGGCGGCGAGAGGGAGAGCCATTGGGCCACTGGTGGCGGTGGAGTTCTTCTTTTTCGGATCAGCGGGCACTTCAAGGGCGAGAATTTGGGTGAGTTCCTCATCGGTATTGGCAACGGAGAGCGACGCCAACCTCGGCGGCATCGAGCTTCTCGCCAAAGAGAGGGTCCAGATTTTATTGAGTGAGGAAACATCGGGAGCGGTGCTTGGAAATGCCTCCAAAAGTTTCGCAGGATCAGAGTTCATGCGGTCTGGATATTCGAGATAAGCGAGGAATTGTGGCTTCGAGTTTTTCGAATCCGACAGGGCCTTCAGCAATGCCAAGGCTTGGGCGCGATAAAGGAGTAGCGAAGTGGCATCGAGGCGGTCGGTTTTCTGCTGTAAGAAATCGCCCAATGCCGGTGGGCGTTCGCTTTGGATCAATGCCGCATGCACGCCATTAGGAACCGTTCCGCCGCGACGACGGATTTGTTCACCGATCCCCTCCACAAGCCAACCGGGAGGCTGCGCATAGTTTTTTCCGGCCTTCGGCGGGCGTTTCCGGTGCATGGCTTGCAGGGCTAGTGCCCGAATGACCTCGGTCTCAAAAAAGCCAGCCTTCATCGCCCAATCATCCAGAACATCGAGTTGGACTTTCAATCTTCCGTCCTCGATTTCAAACAAATGACATGACGCGCCCTTCGCTCCCCGAGGTTTTGCCGCGCGGGTCTTATCCACAATGATGATCGGCGTTGAAGACATCACTTTATCGCCGGTAATTTTCTCCCATTCCTTGGCCGCTGTCTGAGCGTGACGCGCCAGAAAGGATCGGGTTTGCCGGTCCGGCGAGTAGATGACGAATCCCCTGATTTGAAGGGATCGGGCCAGTGGTTGTTGCCCGAAAAGCCCGGCGCCGCTGAAGGCCAAAAAAACGACTGTTAGCGCGAGGAGGTTTCGGGCCATCGGACGACAATCCGCTTGGAGGTGACTTCGGCGGATTTTGCCCTCTCGAATAGCTCGAGAGCGAACCTGAGCGAATCAAAGCACGGACTCCAGAGCGGAAGGAGGAATTGGGCGACTGGTCCCGAGATGGGCAATTGACCAATCGCGGCATTAACCACTCGGACGCTCAGTTTTCCATTTTGGGAATCAGGAGCCAAGCCGACGCTCAGATCTAAAGTTCGATCATAGACAGCGACCTGCATGGTGAAATCCAATCGATTATCGTGGAGGGCGACATAGCAGCGTTGGAATTGGATTTTGACCCCGAGGAGATTGTCTTTTGTGCGTGATTGAACCGTTGCTGCGAGGAAACGATTGATGCCATTTGCGTCCATCTGCCAGGCTCCACCCGAGGATTTGGATGCGGTTCGAAGAAATGTCAGCGTTTGGGCGATTTCCTCACTGGTCGCGGCCGGAGCGGGAGTCGGCAGGGAGGAAGAGGTGGGCTGAATCGCCAGATAAATCCCGAACCCCAGGGCTCCAAGGGCGATGAGAAAAAGAAAACGGAAGAGGATGGTGGAAAATGGAGTGCCCGCCTGGCGGAGTTTGGCCGCGGGTTTTTTGGTCTGATGGGAGAAAATCTGGGGGGCACTGGTGCCTACTGAGTCAGAGGCACTCGCCGGCAAAGCGGGCTTGGACGCCGATATCGCCGGAGGAAGACGCTTGGCGCAGTTCGAACAGAAGACCCTCGTGTCATCATTCTCCGTCGAGCAAGCGCTGCAGATTTTCATGTGATCGCGGGTTTGGATTCCACTTTCGGGGCCGGCTTGGATTCCGCTGGCTTGGATTCCGCTGGCTTGGACTCGGCGGGCTTGGATTCCGACTTTGTCGCCGAGGTGGTAGAGTCGCCGCCTTCTTTTTTAGCGGCCTGCTTGTAGCCCTCACTCCGATAATCCGTGATGTAGAATCCAGATCCCTTGAAAATCAATCCGGCCCCTGTGCCAAGGAGTCGCTTCACTTTTCCATGACCCCAAGACTCCATTTGGCAGGCGGATTCCGGGCAGGTCTCGAAGGCTTTATCCTTCATCGACTGGAAAGCCTCGAAGGTCTTCCCGCATTTTTCACATTCAAAGTCGTAGTTCGGCATGACGGGTCGGAGGCTACCAATAACCTCACAGATTCCGCAACAGGCAGTGAAGCGATCAATTTCTGCTTCATCACCGCGAGGGTGGCGGTAGGGTTTGCCCATGCACCTCAACGAAGCAGCTCAGTATCTTGACGATCTTCTCCGAGTCCCGGAAATCGGCGACTACCCACAAGCGATGAACGGCCTCCAAGTCGAAAACTCAGGATCCATCTCGCGGATCGGCGCGGCGGTGGACGCCACGGAAGCCGTGATCAAGGAAGCCGCCGAGGCGCAGGTGGATTTTCTCATCGTCCATCACGGACTTTTTTGGAACGGCCCTCAGCGAGTCACTGGCGCGAACTATCGAAAAACCCGTCTTCTCATGGAAGCCGACATGGCCATCTACAGCGCGCACTTGCCATTGGATCTCCACCCAAGCCTCGGCAACAACGCCCTCCTCGCCGCCGCGATCGGGTTCGAGGATGGTGAACCATTTCACGAGGCATTCGGTCAAAAAATCGGGCTCCGTTTCGAAGCTGAGGTCAGCCGCGAGGTCTTGCGCGACCACTTGGAGCGGGCCGTTGGAGGGAATGTGCATCTCGCCCCCGGGGGCCCCGTCCTTGCGTGTCGAATCGGGATTGTGACCGGTGGGGCTGGCGCAGAAATTGCCAAGGCTGCGGCGGCGGGAATCGATACCTTCATCACCGGCGAGGGGCCGCATTGGTCCTACACACTGGCTGAGGAATTGCGGGTGAATTTATTTTATGCTGGGCACTACGCCACGGAGACTTTTGGAGTGAAGGCGCTCGCAGAAAATCTGGCGCGGAAACTAGCGCTTCCCTGGCAATTCATCGACCACCCGACGGGGCTTTAAGACACGGGCAAAACCTCGGCTTCGATTCGGAGATCGGGGCCGAGCCGTTTGTAAGTGGGATTCGCCAGGGAGATATTCATTTCCCCAATTCCTCCGATGGACGCCACATCGCCCCCCAAAAGAACCGGAGCGACATAGAAAACGATTCGGTCCACCAAACCCTTCTTGAAAGCCTCCCCGTGAGTGCGTCCCCCACCCTCGATCAGAACATGATGAACTCCGCGCTTGGCCAAATCTCGCAAGATCGACTTCAGAGTTTTGCCAGTAAATACCAAGGTTCGCTCGCGGAAGTCATCGGTGAGGATTGTGGAATTCAGCGGCAGGATTCCCGAACGCGACCAAACCACACGCCAAGGTTGAGTCGCTTTTGCGTCACCACGAATCGTGAGGCTGGGATTGTCGATGCGGACAGTTTCAGCACCGACGAGGATCGCGTCGCAGCGAGCGCGAAGTTTCATCGCATCCGCGCGGGCCGCTTCGGAAGTTATCCATCGTCTTCCGGGAAATGAAGCAATGCGACCATCCAGGCTCATCCCGACTTTTGCCGTCACAAAGGGAAGGCCGGTGGCGATCCATTTGTTCCAAGCGGCATTGATCGCGAAACACTCCTCGGCCAACACGCCGGACGAAACCTCGACTCCGGCTTTTTGGAGGATTTTTTTGGCGCGCCCGGCATGGGAGGGATTGGGATCGGTCGCCCCATAAACGACTCGGGAAATCCCAGCCTCGATAATCGCCTGGGTGCATGGAGGCGTGCGACCATGAGTGGAGCAGGGCTCGAGCGTGACATAGAGAGTGCACCCCCTCGGCGTAGCGACTTTCCTCAGGGCCTCGATCTCGGCGTGAGCAGATCCAGCCGCGCGGTGCCACCCCTTGGCAAGAATTTGGTCATTGCGAACCAAAACCGCTCCGACTGCGGGATTCGGGTGGGTTTTTCCAAGACCCTTTCGCGCCTCGCGAATGGCGAGACGCATGAACACCTCATCGAGCTTTCTTCCGGGCATGCTCGGAGGAGCGAGGAGATGTCGTGGCCGCTTTCGAGAGTTGATCGATTTCCTTCACGGAGAGAGGGCGCCACGCACCGGGTGGAAGTTTAAAATCAGTAATTGTTCCCATGCGAATTCGGCGGAGGGTTTTGACCTCATAGCCGAGGCGGTAAAGCATGAGACGGATTTGGCGTTTGATTCCCTGTTTAAGGACAACACGGAGGATTTTCGGACCCACGATGCGCACGGACTCGAAACGCCCGCGACCTCCTTCAATGTGAACGCCACGGATGAGTTTCGCGCTCAAGTCAGGGCTGAAGGTCTTGTCGAGTTCCACCTCGTATTCCTTCTCCACACCATGCGAGGGATGAAGGAGTTTTTGGGAAAGCGCCCCATCATTGGTCATCAAAAGCAATCCCTCGCTCTCCTTATCCAAACGACCAACATGGAAAAGATTCGCATGCCCTTGATCGAGCAATTCGTAAATCGTGCGGCGACCGCGTTCGTCGGAGCGGGTTACGACATAGCCACGGGGCTTGTTGAGAACCAGTGTGACGGGCAAGGCCACCCGAACCTGGCGGCCATGGACCCGAACATCGTCGTCCGGACCAACCGTGGTGGCGAGTTTATCGATTCGATGACCATTGATCACAACCGAGCCGGCTGAGATCAACTGATCACAAGAGCGCCGCGAGCCTAGGCCCGAAGCAGCAAGAAAACGGTTTAGCCGCATGGGTCGCGGCGGAGGATTAATCCTCTGGCTTGGTTTTAGGCAGGCCAATGACGCGCTGGCCCTCTTGGAATTGTCCGCGTTTGCGGAGAAGATCGACGCGCTCGAAACGCTTCAAAACACTGCGCTTGGTCTTGATGGCGCCTTTGCCTTTGAGACTGGGATGCTGGCTCATAAATCAAAAAAAATGGAGGCGGAGAATGGTCACTGATCTTCAGGAAAGCAACCCTAATTCCTTGAAAAAATTTGAAGGAGGCAGATTCCCGCCCAATTCGACTTCAACGGTCATTCGATAGAAAATGACAACGCAACTTTTATTTCACCATTCGTGAATTTATTTTCGCCGATTCGCCTTGTTCGATGACCAGCTTCGCGGGAATGCTGATCGTGCATGAGTCAGAAGACCCCATCTGAAAAAGGATATCGCTTACCAGCCGAATGGGAGCCCCATGAGGCGACCTGGATTTCGTGGCCGCAGCCAGGATGCAACAGCTTTCCCGGCTCCTACGAGCGGGTTCTCCCGACTTTTGTAGCCATGGCCGATGCGCTCGCGACTTCGGAGATCGTCCGCATCAATGTGAAGAATGCAGAGCAGGAAAAAACAGTCCGCCGCCTTTTGAAAAAATGCCCGCCGGAGCGTGTGGAGTTTTTTCACATCCCGACCGACGAGCCTTGGTGCCGCGACCACGGGCCAATCTTTGTGGTTCGCGACAAGGAACCCCAAGTCGCGGCGCTGAATTTTGGATTCAATGCCTGGGGTTACAAACTTTCCCCATTCGATGAGGACAACGCCGTTCCCTCCGCCGTCGCCGCAGCGCTGGGAATCCCGGTTTTCGACCAATCGCATTTCATCCTGGAAGGCGGGTCGATTGATGGGAATGGGGCCGGAACGATTATCACAACCGAAAGTTGCCTTCTTAATCCCAACCGGAATCCTTCGAAAGACCGCGCCGCGATTGAGAAAAAACTTCGCGAATATTTGGGTGTAACCTCCATCCTTTGGTTGGGTGACGGCATCGAGGGCGACGACACGGATGGCCATGTCGATGACATCACCCGTTTCATCGGGCCGAGCACGGTGATCACTGCGGTCGAAGAAGACGAAAACGATCCGAATTACGAACCACTCCAACGCAATCTCGACCGACTCCATGTCATGAGACTGCCAAGCGGAGAACCGCTTCATGTGCTCACGCTCCCAATGCCTCCCCGCATCGAGCGGGAGGGGCAACGCCTGCCCGCAAGCTATGCCAATTTCTACATCGCAAACACCGTCGTGCTTCTGCCGGTTTACGGCGATGCGAATGACGCCTGGGCGGTTTCTGCATTGCATGAGGCGTTCCCCACGCGGCGGATCATGCCCATCGATTGTCGGGAATTAATCTGGGGGCTTGGAGCTTTTCATTGCCTCACCCAGCAACAACCCGCGCGGCCCGCCTAAGCCGATTCAGCGTTTACGTTTCTTCGGCTGGGGCTCCGGTTTTTCTTGGATCTCGAGCAACGGACGAGACGGAGTGCCGTATTGGTCTCCGTAAATGTAAACCGGCGTTCCGCTAGGCAGGAGCTTGTAGAGTGACTTGGCCGAGCCAGAGGGAAGCCGAATGCAACCATGGGAGGCCGGACGAGTTGGCACATGACCTTGGTGGAATCCGATGGCCGAGGCTTTGCCATCGAGAGTGTGAAACCTCATAAAGTGTGGCATCGGCGCCCCAAGAAAGACCATTCCCTCAGGAACGGGCGTCGTCCGTGTGTCGATCTCTTCAGGCAAATTCTCGCCGGTTTCGGCATTCTGTAATTTTCCGTAGAGATTCGAAGCGTGCTTAGGATTTTTTTGGCCGATCCGGAAGTCGCCGGTGGATGTGCGAAAGTTCCGCTTTCCACTGGCAATGCGGGTCGCCGCCACGAGTTGGTTCGCCGAATAAACATAGGCACGCTGGCGATCGAGATCCACGATGACACCGGAGCGGAGAGGATCAACCGGCGCCGCCGCCAACTCCTGCTGGAAGATCACTAGGGAATTCGGCTTGGCCTTGATGCCTTTGTTAATCAAGGCCAAATCGGCGGCGCGCATTCCCACAGGGACATCCGGTATGACTGGCTTTCGGAGCGACTGGCAACCGGATAGGTGGAAAGCAAAAACAAGCACGACGACTGGAATCATCATTTTCATCGGGAGAGGATTTTCAAGGGAACGGGCATTTTCCAAGCCTGAATCTTCATTTGCTAAACTCTCTAAGCATACATCGACTCGATCAGCGGACGATACTTCTCCGTGATGACATGGCGTTTGAGTTTAAAGGTATTTGTCATTTCCTCCCCGACTTCAAAGGGCTTCGGCACGAAACGAAAATCAGAAATCCGCTCAAAGGATTTGAACCCTGTCTCGTGATTGATGAGTTGCCGAATGTCGGCCTCCATCAACCTCCGCGCTTCGGCGTTAGCTTCGAGTTCTGCAGAACTCGTGGCATTCACTCCGGCTTGGCGGAAATGCTCGAACGAAGGCACAATCAAAACACCAAGAGCTTTCTGATCCTGACCGACCACCATGCTTTGATCGATCAGCGCGGACTCGACGAGTCGCGACTCGATGGGCACAGGCTCGATGTTTTCGCCATTCAGCAGAACAATCGTGTCCTTCGAACGGCCGAGAATTTTCAAGCAATCATTGACCGTCACGATCCCGATGTCTCCGGTATTCATCCATCCATCCCGCAAAACCAAAGCCGTCGCCTCGGGGTTTTTGTAGTAACCGCGCATGACTTGCGGGCCTTTCACATGGATTTCCCCGCGAAGCCCGCGACCTCCTAATGGACGAGTGGAATCCGGGTAAAGAATCGCGCCTGTGCCAAGATCGACGATCCGAATGTCGGTGTGTGGAAAAAACGGACCAACGGTTCCGATCACTAGGTTGCTCCAAGTCCGCACGGCCAGCACGGGAGAGGTTTCCGTCATGCCGTAACCTTCGAGCACCGGGATGCCAATGAAGTTGAAAAACTCATCCACATGAGGCTGAAGCGCCCCGCCTCCGGAAATGGTTCCGCGAAATTCACCGCCGACGATGGCGCGGAGTTTTTTAAGAACGAGGCCATCGAGAAGCTTCGCTGGAACGATCGAAATCAACCAAAGCCCGGCGTGTTGAACAGCCAACCGAAGGCTTTCCCCAAACTTCCGGCCGTGCAAGTCGAGTTGCTGTCCAAGATAGAATCTTTCCGCCCGCTTCACATTTCGAGTGGCTCCGTAGGCGAGATGAAACAAGGCCCTTCGCATCGGCGGGGCGGAGTTCACATTCGCGAGGATTTTTAAATAGAGGTTCTCCCAAAGCCTCGGAGCCGAAGCCATGACCGTGGGCTTTACCGTTTTCAAATCCTCCGCCACGGATCTCAAATTCGTGTAGTGCGTCGCAACGCCACGGGAAATACAAAGCATCTCGAAAACGCGCTCGTAGCTATGCCAAATCGGGAGGATCGCGAGGGCACGGTCTCCGGGACGAAGCTCGAGCGGGAGGAATTCGATCTGGGAGCACATGTTCGCGTGCGTGAGCTGAACCCCCTTCGGAGTCCCCGTCGTGCCAGATGTGTAGATAATCGTGAAGAGGTCGTCCGGTTTGATAGCGCGAGCACGCTCCAAGGCGGGATCGAATCCGGCAGCACGCCGCGCGGCGCCATCCGCAAGGAGATTTTCCAAATGCCGCACTCCTTCCGGCGCCTCCACACCAGGTGCCATGAGAATGATCTCGCTGATGTGCGGAAGTTGAGGACGAAGCTCTAAAACACGACGGAGAATCGTCATGTTTTCTACAAAGACCACGCGGGCGTCCGAGTGTTTGAGGATATAGACCATCTCCGCATCGGTGACATCCGTTCCGCGAGGAACATCCGCCGCACCCGCCAAAAGAATTCCATAGTCGCAAATGATCCACTCGAGTCGATTGTCGGCAATGATCGCCACATGCTCCCTCGCTTCCAAACCGAGGGCGATGAGGGAGGTCGCGAGATCGAGTCCTTTTTCGTAAAGTTGGCGGAAGGAAATCGGAAGAAAACCACCGGAGCCGTCCTTCCGGCAAAAAGCGGGCATTCCGTCATAGCGACGGGAGGCATTGGCGAAAACCTCGGCCAGAGTGGCGCCGTATTTATTGTCGGACATCCAGAATCAAGTAATCGTCCCGTTAGGATTTGTCAGTTCGTTTCAACGGCTTTTCCATATTGAATCAAAGCTTTACTTGGCGGGGTCAGATCACTACTCCTTCGCGTTCTTTTATGTCGATTTTAATGCCTATTTTAGTGACTTTGCATGTCATCGTTTGCTTAATGCTCGTGCTGGTAGTCTTGATGCAAAGGCCGCGCAGTGAGGGGCTGGGTTCCGCATTTGGCGGCGGAATTACAGACAATGTTTTCGGCTCCCAGACCACCAATGTGCTCGCGCGGTTCACGACCTGGATGGCTATCGGTTTTTTCGGAATCACCCTTCTGCTTTCCATCCTCACCGCCAAAATGCAGGGCGGAAAAACCGAGATTCAAAAGAAACTCTTGAGCGAACCCATTCCCGAGGCCTCCCCTTTTAAAAACGCCGAGGATTCCACTCCAGCGATGGGCCTCCAAAATGCATTGGAAAAACCTCAAGAAACTCCTATCTCAACCCCAGCTGCAACACCTACTGCGACGCCCACAGAAACGCCAGCGAGCACGCCTGAAGCTAAACCTACTGCTCCTGTTGAGGTTCCCGCAGCCACACCTGCAGCCACACCTGCAGCGACTCCCGAAGCATCTGGAGAAGCTCCCGCAGCGAAGCCCCAGAATTAAGGCATTTCGGGCCGCCGAGCCGTTGAAAATTCCCCAGACTCCTTGAAGACGCTCAAGAGCATTTCGCAGGTCAGAAAATGCCGTCGTTTACTTAAGGGACGAGTCGTTTTTGTTCCGACCATGGGAGCGCTCCATCATGGCCACGCGGCATTGATTCGTATGGCTCGACGAATTGCAGGAAAGGGCGGCACGGTTCTTGTGTCGATTTTTGTGAACCCCACGCAGTTTGGCCCCAAGGAGGATTTCTCAGCGTATCCGAGGCCCTTAAAAAAAGACTTAAAAACCTGCCGGGATGCTGGTGCTGACGCGGTTTTTCTACCGAGCGTCACCGAGATGTATCCGACCGACGCGAGCGTTTTGATTAACGAAACCTCTCTTTCATCAGTCCTGTGCGGCCGTTCCCGTGCCGGTCACTTTTCCGGCGTCTGCACCATTGTCGCCAAACTTTTCCATATCGTCTCGCCCACCCATGCGATCTTTGGCGAAAAGGACTGGCAGCAGCTGGCGATCATTCGTCGGATGGTTCGCGACTTGGACATCGATCTGGAGATCATCCCCTGCCCCACCGTTCGCGAACCCGATGGCCTCGCAGCAAGTTCCCGCAACGCCTATTTGACCGAATCCGAACGCCAACTCGCCCCTCAAATTTATGCCGCACTGCAGACCGCTTCCAAAAAAACCACGCCCGCCAAAGTGGTCTCGGAGGCCGTGAAGCTCATCACCAAAATCCCCGGCTCCCGCATAGATTACATCGAAGCCATCGATGCCCAAACCCTTCAACCCTTGCGCCAACGGCGCACGGAAGGCCGATTGGCTGCCGCCGTATTTCTCGGAAAGGCGAGATTGATCGACAACATTCCGCTCCCCGCCATGCCATGAGGGAATTTGATTTTATCGTCCTTGGCAGTGGCATTGCGGGTTTGTCCTTCGCGCTGAAAGCCGCACAAAAAGGATCCGTCGCCCTCGTTACGAAACGCTCTTCCTCGGACTCAAACACAGCCTGGGCCCAAGGCGGCGTGGCATGCGTGATGACCGGCGAGGATTCGTTCGACCTCCATGTGCGCGACACGCTTGCCGCGGGAGCCGGGCTTTGCCATGAGGATGTCGTCCGCTCCATCGTCACCGAAGGTCCCACTCGGATTTCCGAACTCACCGGACTTGGCGTTCATTTTGATCAAAGGGAAAATGGCAACGGCACGATGGAGCCAGATCTCGGGCGGGAAGGTGGGCACACGAAGCGCCGCATCCTGCATGCCCGCGACGCCACCGGGCGAGAGATTGAAACCCGACTCCTCGAGCGTATCGCCGAGCATCCCCGAATCGAAGTGATGGAAAACCACATGGCGGTCGATTTCATCACCACGGGCAAACTCGGCTACGCGATGGAGAATAGTTGCCTCGGTGTCTATGCGCTCAATGAGGCCACTGGCATCGTGGAAACCCTCCGATCCGATGTGACCGTAGCCGCCACGGGGGGATGCGGAAAAGTCTATCTCTACACGACGAATCCAGATGTCGCGACCGGCGACGGCGTTGCCATGGCATGGCGGGCCGGGGCAGTGATTGCGAATATGGAATTCGTCCAATTCCATCCCACTTGCCTCTACCACCCCTCGATCAAATCCTTCCTGATTTCCGAGGCCGTTCGCGGTGAAGGCGGCATTCTGATCAACGAACGCGGACAGCGTTTCATGGAGCATCACAATCCCCAAAAGGAACTGGCTCCTCGCGACATCGTGGCTCGCGCGATCGATGCCGAGATGAAACGCAGCGGTGCCAAATGCGTTTACCTCGATATCACCCACAAGCCGGCAGACTTTAATCGGTCTCGCTTCCCGACGATTTACGAAACCTGCCTGCAAGCTGGCCTCGACATCACGAAATCCCCCATCCCGGTCGTTCCAGCGGCCCACTACCAATGCGGCGGCGTGAAAGCCGATGTGAATGGAGAGACATCGATTCGAGGCCTATTTGCAATCGGCGAGGTCGCTTGCACCGGGCTCCATGGGGCGAACCGACTCGCCAGCAATTCCCTTCTTGAGGGGCTTGTTGCGGCGCATCGGGCTTTTGAAAAATCCACACGAGGCAAGCGCGAGAGGGTTGAAATTTCCCTTCCCGAATGGCGTTCAGGCCAGGTCCAGGATGTCGATGAACTCGTCGTGATTTCTCACAACTGGGAAGAAGTGCGTCGCCTCATGTGGGACTATGTCGGGATCGTTCGCACCGACAAGCGACTCCAACGCGCTGCGACACGACTCCGGAATCTTCACGCCGAGGTGCAGGAGTTTTACTGGAATTTCAAGGTCACCACCGACCTCCTGGAACTCCGCAACCTTGTCACCGTCGCCTCGCTGGTGGTGGATTGCGCCCTGAGTCGGAAGGAAAGCCGAGGTCTGCATTTCACGCTCGATTACCCCGAGCGCGACGACCGCCGGTTCCTTCGCGACACGCTCATGCGGCGGGTCTAGGCAGGGGCGATCACATTCAGCTTTGTCGGCGAAATACGGAACTCACAAGGCACCGCCCCCGCCAACTCGCCATCCAACTCGACCGGCACTCCGTCAGGTCCACTCACTCGGAGCAAGGGGGTCTGAAAATACTCCACATCCGGCAATTCCTCGTGCTTGCCGAAGGCGATCGCTTGAAAGTAGCGGACGACATCCCAGTGGCTTTGGTTTTTAAAAACCACGACATCGAGAAGACCGTCACTCGGACTCGCCCGTTTAAAAAGGGGGAACGGACCGCCGTATAGTCGGCCGTTTCCAATCAAAGCAAAGCATCCCTCACGCGGCGGCCAACCTTCCGTTTCGAGGATGAGCTTGGGAGGCCGCGCAGAGGCGATTTGGATCAACGACAAAATATAGCTCAGCGGTCCGAAGGTTTTTTTCAAATCCGTGGTGGTGCGACGAACGACTTCTGCGTCGAGGCCCACACCGGCGAGTTGGATGAAATATTGGCCATTGGCCATCGGCAGATCGAGGGCGAGGGTTTTACCCTGTTCGATGATTTTCCAAGCCTCGAGCAAGTTGCCCTGCGGCAAGCCGATTTCCTGAGCCAAAACATTCATGGTGCCCACGGGCAGGATGCCAAGGCGGACTGTTGAGCCGCCCAAGCCATTCACCACCTCATTAATGGTGCCGTCACCACCCGCGGCGACGATGGTTTCGAACCCGTCAGCAACTCCTTGAGACGCGACACGGCGAGCTTCACCGAATTCGGAAGTCGTGTGCAAAACGAAGTCCGCCGAGAGTTCTCTAATCTGTTTTTGAAAGCGGATGGCTTTGCTCCCGTGGGCCGCTGGATTTAGGATAACGAGCGTCTTATTCACACTTCACATTCTCAGAAAAGGTCGTAGCTTCACGCCGTGCATCCAATTGCCAAGCCAATTCTGATCGGGGTTGCCGGACTCCTCATTTTGTGGGCCGCCGCGATTCTTATCTTAAACATCTATCTCCAATCCGAAGCCGTGCAAACGCGACTTCGCGATACGATTTCGCGGGAAGTCGGAGCCCCTGCCCAGATTCGTCAGACTTACTACACGCCTTGGTCGGGCCTGACGATTTCGGGTCTGACAATTCCCGGACTCAGCGGATTCAAGTTTCCCATTCTGGAAGTTCAAAAAATCCACCTTCGTCTCGACCTTTTCGCATTAGCCCAAGGTCAATTGGTCGTAAAAAGCCTCTCCTTCCTCTCCCCCACCCTCACGATTCGCCAGACTGAGCCCCAAAATAAGCCCCAAGCCGAGCCACCTGAACCCGTTCCAGCAAACGAATCGCCCGTCCTGACCGCCCTCCCTTCGGATCACCTTCCAGGCGACGCCTCTGGACTAGTTCAAACTCAACTCCCTTCCTCGTCGCTCAAGCCGCGCCAGCAGATGCCTCCGGCACAGATTCAATCATTCCATGTCGAAAATGGCCGGGCGGCATTTTTCAACACGAACGGGAAAAAAATCCTCCAAATCGAGGGTGTTTTTGTGACAGCCGACCTCCTTGTGAAAAAACAATTCGAGGGAAGCTACCGGATCGCCCGTGCTGCGCTTTGGGACTCGATCAATAGTCGGGATTTTTCGGGAAAATTCGAATGGGACTCGGGACATTTGAGTCTTCCCGACATCCAAGCGACCTTGGCCGACGGCCCCCTAACCGGGCAGTTGGAATGGCTGCCCGACAATTCCTTTGGATTCACCGGCCAAGTCGCCAACGCCTCACTCCAAAAACTCATTGCCGACTCCGGGGTCAACGCCAACAGCACTCAAGGCTCGCTCAATGCCAAAATCGCCCTCGAAGGAATGGCTGGAAAACCTGAGAGCTTCCACGGCACCGCCGAAGTGAATTTGCTCGAAGCCCGCATGGAACCCATCGAATTGATCCGCCAACTCGGCGAACTCCTCCGCGTGGACGAATTGCGGATGCTGGCACTCAAAAATGCCGAGGCCATTTTCTCCATCCGCGACAGCCGTGTGACCGTTGAGGAGCTTCAACTCACCTCGGAGAATCTCATGATCGATGCCACGGGCACCGCCGGATTCAACGGCGACCTCGACATGAATGCCCGTCTCCATGTGAACGATAAACTCCGCAAGGAAACTCACGGCCTCCTTGGGAAAAATTTCCAGCCCTCCGAAACAGAAGGCTACACACACATGCCATTCTCAATCACCGGATCGCTCGACCGCCCGAAAAGCGACTTGCTTGATAAAATGGTCGGGCTACGGATCGGCCAGGATGTGGGAGGGCTTCTGAAAAACCTTCTTCGCACTCCGCAGAAACAGAAAAACAAGCCCGCTTCCGAGGCGAATTCCGCCCCCTGATTTTCGAATGCGGATTATTGCCGGCAGCGCGGGCGGACGCCCCCTCAAAGCCCCCCCCGACGGGTTGCGTCCCACGATGGACCGCGTGCGGGCGGCGATTTTTTCGAGCCTTGGCGACCTTGTTCCCGACGCAAGCGTTCTTGATCTCTTCGCGGGCTCCGGAGCTATGGGAATCGAGGCGCTGAGCCGCGGGGCCGCCAAAGCCGTTTTTGTGGACAGCAACACCTCCTGCTCCCGATGCATCCAAGAAAACCTTCGCATGGCCGGAGTGGACGGAAGCATCCAGACCGTCGATGCCTACCGATTCCTTGATCTCTATGCGAGCGAGGCGAGCTACGACCTCATTTTCGCCGACCCTCCCTATTCAAAAAAGCCCGATGACACGGACCACGCCGCAGCACTGGTGACATCCGCCAAACTCGCCGCCGCCCTCAAGCCCGGCGGGCTTTTTGTTTTGGAAAAAAATGCCAATACGGAACTTTCCCCTGACTCGCTCTTCGATCTCGTAAAGTCCCGTCGTTACGGCGGCAGCGAAATCCTCTACCTCGCCGCGCGATGATCTTCTGGATTCGTCTCCTATATAATCTTCTCTTCCCTGTCGTTCTGGTCCTGCTGCTCCCGGGATTCCTTCTTCGAATGATTCGGCGCGGGAAATATCGCCACAAATTCTGGCAACGCTTCGCTATTTACTCCGAGGGCGTGGAGCGAAAAATCGCCGGCACCGGCCGCATTTGGATTCATGCGGTGAGCGTCGGCGAGGTGAACATCGCGATGAAGCTCATCCAAGCCCTTCGCGAATCCGATTCCTCTTTGGAATTCGTCCTCTCCACGACCACCTCCACCGGCTTCAAACTCGCCGCCACACGCAAAACCTCATGGCTTGAGCCTATTTACAATCCCGTGGATTTCTACACGGTCGCCCGGCGGGCCATGCGATTGATCCGCCCGCGTGTTTTGATCCTTGTCGAGGCGGAGGTCTGGCCGAATTGCGTGTGCGAAGCCAAGAAAATCGATTGTCCGGTCGTGCTGGTGAATGCCCGGCTTTCGCGCCGTTCCGAAGCCCGCTTTCAAAAACTCCGTTGGATTGCTGCCCCGATTTTCAACCAAATCAGCACCCTTTGCCTTCAAGAGCCCAGCGACAAGGAACGCTGGATTTCCTTAGGAGTAGAACCCTCCAAGCTCCAAGTCACAGGCAGCATCAAATTCGACGATGCCGCCGCCGCCCCTAGACCTGAGCGGGACTTTTGGCCTGTTCTCGAGTCACTGGGCGCTACGAGAGGAAGCCCAACGATCGTTGCCGGGAGCACTTTCGAGGGCGAGGAACTCCTTGTTTCGGAGGTTTACCAAAATCTCCGAAAAGCTCACCCAAACTTGTTTTTGATCATCGTCCCGCGCCATCAGGAGAGATCCAACGATGTCGCCGCGCAACTTCAACAGCGAGGTCTTAAAGTGGCCCGAAGAACCGATCCGAGTTCCAATGAAAAGCCCGACCTCCTGCTCGTGGACACCACCGGAGAGTTGGCAAATTGGTATCGATGCGCCTCCGTCGTCTTTATCGGAAAAAGCCTACTGGCGGAGGGGGGGCAAAATCCTGCCGAGGCAGTTGCAGCAGGAGTGCCGGTTGTTTTCGGACCGAACATGCAGAATTTCGCATCACTCGTTTCCTCCTTTTTAAAAGCCAAGGGAGCCATGGAAGTGCGCGACGCGGAATCCCTGGAATGCGCCTTGGATCAACTCCTCCGCTCTTCCGAACTCCGCAAGTCAATGGTCCATTCCGCCGCGGCCTGTCTTGAAATCCACCGCAGCGCCACCCATCGCACCGTCCAAATAATTCAAGGCTTCCTGCAAGCCACCCCTCGCTTTTAGTTTCCTAAAAAATCAACCAACCCATCCCAACCATGTTGCATCAAACCTCGCTCGCCAAAGCCCGCGCTGCTTATCAACCCAAACTTCCCGCCTCGCTGTCCGTTCACTCCACAGCCAACAAAACCTCCCTCCCCTCCAATACGGACACCCAAATCCAAAGTCTTTTCCCCAACACATTCAACCTGCCCGCTGTGAGTTTCTCCTCAGGCACGGATGCGGCAAAGCCAGCTCCCATCGTTGTCGGGGTGATCCTCTCTGGTGGCCCAGCTCCTGGTGGACACAATGTGATCGCGGGAATCTTTGATGCCATTAAACAAATCCACCCCGAGAGCTCCCTCATTGGATTCCGCAATGGCCCAGATGGCCTTCTCACCAACAACGGCACGGAGATCGATGCCAAGCTTTTGGAAAGCTACCGGAATACCGGCGGCTTCGACATCATCGGCTCCGGCCGCACCAAGCTGGAATCCGAACAGGATTTCCTGAAGGCCCTCGAGACAGCCAAATCCCGAAACCTCACCGCGCTGGTCGTCATCGGCGGTGATGACTCGAATTCGAACGCCTCCAAACTCGCTGAATTCGCTGCCTCCCGAAAAGCCCCGCTCACGATTGTCGGCGTTCCCAAGACCATCGATGGCGACCTCAAAGGCGAACACATTGAGACCAGCTTCGGCTTCGACACGGCCTGCAAAGTTTACTCCGACCTCATCGGAAACATTCAGCGCGATGCCATCTCGGCGCGAAAATACTGGCACTTCATCAAGCTCATGGGCCGCTCGGCTTCGCACATCGGTCTCGAGTGCGCTCTCCAGACTCGCCCAAACATCACGCTCATTTCCGAGGAAGTCGCCCAGCGCCAACTCACCCTCAAAAACATCGTCGATGACATCGCCAACACCGTCGCCCAACGCGCCGCCAACGGCGAAAAATTCGGAACCGTCCTCATTCCCGAAGGCTTGATCGAATTCGTTCCCGAAATGGGAGTCCTCATCGGCGAACTCAACGAAACACTCGCCCACCACGGCGACGCCTTCAACGCCTTGGCCGACCTCCCCGCCAAGCGAGCCTTCGTCGCCGAAAAACTCACCCCTCCCTCCGCCAGCCTCTACAAATCCCTGCCCGATGACATCGCCAACCAACTCATCCTCGACCGCGACCCGCACGGCAATGTCCAGGTCGCCCGGATCGATACCCAGCGCCTTCTCATCGACCTTGTGGAAGCCCGCCTGAAAGACCTCAAGTCGGCCGGCACTTACAAAGGGAGTTTCGCCCCCCTGCCCCACTACTTCGGCTACGAGGGACGCTGTGCGTTTCCGTCGAATTTCGATGCCGACTACTGCTACACCCTTGGATTTACCGCCGCGCTTCTCATTCGGGAAAAACTCACCGGCTACATCTGCTCCGTCCGCGGCCTCACCAAGCCAGCCGCCCAATGGCAGGCCGGCGGAGTCCCCATGGCTCAGATGATGAACATGGAGCGCCGCCACGGAAAAATGGTTCCCGTCATTAAAAAAGCCCTCGTCGAACTCGACAGACCAGCATTCCGCGAATTTGAAAAACACCGCGCCACTTGGGCCAAGGAAACCTCCTACGCCTTTCCTGGCGCCATCCAATACTTCGGCCCTGCCGAGGTTAGCGATACCACAACGATCACACTCCAACTCGAGTCGTAGCCCTTAGCCAAAATCCTGATGCCCCGCTCCGCGCACAAATCCAGAAACCAGCAGGGCGGCACGTAATAAATGCGGACCAGGTTCACCCCGGCCTCGAGCATCATGTCCAAGTCTCTTACCGCACCCTCATGCGACCCGAAGTGGTCGCCGGCATCATCGGGAGCGAAGGGACCATAGGTGACTCCCTTAATGAAAAATTTCCTCTCTCCCTCGAAAAAAAATTTTGCGCGAACACGCACGGCCGACAGGTCGATCACGCGAGGACAATAGCAACTCAAGGCACGTTGGCGAGGCGGGATTTACCCCCCGCAGAGCTTTAAAGCACTCAAGGCGGGGATGTCATCCCCGACCCCGCGGGTTGATGCGCCTCCCCGCTCCAGCGCGATTCGTGAGGAAGGCCAGCCATCTTGCTGGCCACTGGGCCCTCGAGGTAAAGACTTCTTGCTGGAAACGCAATTGAGAGCCCCCTGCGGTTCACCGCTTCCATGATCTGTTGGTTCACACGCTGTCGAATATCCATGTAATCCAGCCAAGCGATCGTCGAGGTGAAGTAATAGACAAGGATATCGAGCGAGGACTCACCAAAATCCGTGAAGTTCACGAGGATGAATTCCTGGTGCACACCCGAATCGTTGCGAAAATCCGGCGGATTTCTTCAACGAGTTCCTCCATGTCCTTTGCCGTTGCATCGTAGCTGATCCCGACAATCTGTTTCACCCGGCGCTTGGGCATACGTGACCAATTATTGATGTATTCATTCGCCAATACACCATTTGGAATTGAAATAATCGTCTTTGGCCACGTCCGGACTTTGGTTGATCTGAGCCCGATGGATTCAACATTTCCATCCACCTTGTCACCGACTTGGATCCAGTCACCGACTTGAAATGGCCTATCGAGAACGATCATGAGCGTGCCAAAGGCGTTTTTGATCGAGTCCTGCGCTGCGAGTGCGACCGCCGCCGTTCCCAATCCGAGCGTTGCCAGGATCCCGGTCACATTATAGCCAAGGTTGTCGATTGTCAGAAGGACACCTATCGAAAAAACGAAGACCTTGAGTGTTTTTTTGATCAGTGGGGCAAATCCCGAAAGAATCGAGTCGCCATGCGTTGCAAAGTGTTTTTCGAGTTGTTCAGCGAGAAGGTCACTCAACTCTATCACTCCCCACACGACTGCAAGCATGCTCAGCCCGCGAAACACGTTTCCGAGGATCAACTCAATCTCTGTTACAAAAGGAAGGGTGACAAGTGAGAGGTAGACACCGCCCACCAGGAGAAAGAATGACAATGGCCGGGTCAAGGCGAGGACCAAGCGATGATCGATCCAATCGTTGCGTTTGGCGAACTGCACAAGGCGTTTCAAGATCGCATTGCTAAGAATGTTTCGGAACAAAAGGGAAAGAAAAAGGATCGTCAGGCTCAGCAGCAACTGACCGACGGTCAGCCCGAAGAAATCCAATTTTAAAAAGTCCAACGTAGCGTTGAGCACATCGCTTGCCAGTGGATTGCTTTTAGCAACGTCCCTCATCGCTTCTTCCACCCCGTTGGTTATTTTTAATACGGTCTCTTGACCGGGGTCATCATCGGCGGAGACCTTTTCCTGAACTGTCTCCTGCGCAAACACCGGATACAAAAGAACTGCCGCACACGCGATCACGATACCGAACAACAAAAACCTTCCCATCTCGTGGAGGGTGCACCAATCCCCCACCCTCGCCAACCCTCAAATCCCCACGAGCGAATGCGGAAATTGCGGCTTCATCTCCACTACGGGCAACGCCGGAAATCTACACAAAAATGGCAATCGTATTCTATCGGCAATCGGCCGGCTTCTGTTGTGTTTCATCTGTATGTTACTTCCTCCCCGCCCCCTAACGAGTGCCTTCCTAGTGCTCATGGCAATTTGCATTCCGGCATTTGCCCGCGAGAACCCCACACCGAATGTTGTCCTGATCTATGGGGACGATGTCGGTTTCGGCGATGTCGGCGCCTATGGCGCAACGCTGATTCCAACGCCAAATATCGACAAGCTTGCCTCTCAAGGTCAGCGTTTCACCGACGGTCACTGCTCCGCCTCCACATGCACTCCATCGCGTTACTCTATGCTGACAGGTGTTCAGGCTTTTCGTAACAACATAGCAATCCTATCGCCGAATGCTCCGCTCTGCATCAAGCCGGGCACATTTACCCTCGCATCGCTCTTCAAAGCCGCAGGTTACCAGACCGCAGTCATCGGAAAGTGGCACCTTGGCCTCGGCGAAAAATCGCGCCCCACCGACTGGAATGCTTCAGTCTCACCGGGTCCACTGGAGATCGGTTTTGATTATTCCTTTCTCCTCCCCTCGACAAATGACCGTGTGCCCTGCGTGTATTTAAAAAACCACAGCGTTGTTGGCTTGGAACAATCGGATCCCTTGTTCGTTACACACTCTCCCAAGGCGCCAGCGGGTTTCGAAGGCACAATTTACCCGGATGGAAAAAAGACTCCCGAAGCGATGACCTACTACCCAAGCACCCATGGGCACAACAATACCGTCATCAATGGCATAGGCCGCATTGGCTACCAATGGGGAGGCAAATCCGCCCTGTGGAATGACGAAACCATGGCGGATGTCTTTGTCGAAGAAGCCAGAAGCTATATTGAGGCGCACAAGGGTTCCCCGTTTTTTCTCTATTTCGCCTCCCAGGATATCCATGTCCCACGGGCGCCACACCCACGCTTCCAAGGCAAAACACCACTTGGAAAACGCGGCGATGCGATGGTCCAACTCGATTGGGTTGTCGGAGAAATCATGAATTCCCTCGAAAAGGCGGGCATCGCCGAAAACACCATCGTCATCTTCTCGAGCGACAATGGCCCTGTTTACGATGACGGCTATGCCGACGGCACCACAGTCAAAGGATCATCCAAGGAAATCGACAACGGCCACGACGGATCGGGGATCCATCGTGGCGGGAAATACCAGATTTACGAAGGCGGAACACGCGTTCCGTTCATCATCCGCTGGCCAGGCAGGATTTCCTCCGGGACGTCACCTGCGCTGGTCAACCAGATCGACTTCCTCGCCTCCTTTGCCGATCTTCTCGGACAGACGCTTCCCCGAGGCTCAGGCACCGATAGTCGGAACACACTTGCGGCATTTCTCGGCAAGGATCCCATTGGCCTGCCTGATATGATTGAGGAATCACATGAATCCCTAGCCCTCCGTCGCGGACATTGGAAATATATCCCAGCAAGCGCCAGCAAAGCCTCCGCTCTATACAATCTGGAGAGCGATCCCTCTGAACAATCTAACATCAGCGGTGAATTCCCAGACGTCGTTGCATCCATGGATTCGCAACTGGAAAACTTAAAAAAACACCCTCGCTTGGCAGACAAATAATAATCGAGGTTGCCCAAATTTCTCATCAAAGCGCTGGTTACAGCTGATACGAGAAATGCTCATTTGGTGGCATTTTCATGATGAATTGTGTCATTCTCTGCATGTAGTTGTTGGCTCATTCGGGTTAGTTTATTTGAAAGATGAAGCCTGAACCCCGCCCCCTCTGCCTAAGGACATTGTTAATTCTGCTGATATCAGTCTGGATATGTCCCTATCTCCAAGCAGATCCATCGGCCGCCCCACCGAATGTCGTGGTCATCCTCGCCGATGACCTCGGGTTTTCAGACCTCGGTTGCTATGGTTCGGAGATTTCGACTCCCAACCTTGACGGCTTGGCTGCGAACGGACTGCGGTTCACCCAGTGTTACAATACCGCTCGTTGCTGGCCAACCCGGGCAGCGATTCTGACGGGTTACTACCCCCAGCAAATCAACATGGACCCTCCGAAAGGACCGATGCCAAATTGGTCCCGTCCCCTCCCCCAACTCCTTCGTCCGGCTGGCTACCGTTCTTATCATTCCGGCAAGTGGCATGTGCAGACTCTCCCTCGGCCAGTCGCGGATGGCGGCTTCGATCGCTCCTACAGCTTGGAGGATCATGACAGATATTTCTCTCCAAAGAACACGCTCAAGGATGACAAACGCCAACCTCCGGTTGAGAAAAACTCCGCCTACTACGCAACCACCGCTGTTGCGGATCATGCCATCGAGTGCCTGAAAGAACACTCCACCTCCTCACCTGACCGCCCTTTTTATTCCTACATCGCGTTCACCGCCCCACATTTTCCGTTGCACGCTCCCGCCAAGGATATCGAGCGATACCAGAACCGCTACCACGATGGATGGAACACCTTGCAGTCCGAGCGCTCCAAAAAGATGAACGCCATGGGCATCGTCGATTGCCAA
>CALFPA010000017.1 GCA_937919825.1 uncultured Spartobacteria bacterium
GGCAAAATGACTTCCAAACCCGCCACCATCCAGCAACTCCTCGCCACGGCCACCTCGCTCCTCGAGGAGGCGCGCCGCCTCTCGACCCCCAACCCAAAACCTCGGCCTCGCCGCCGTCCGGCCCCGCTCCCCAGTGCTCGGGCCACCGACGAGGAAGTGGCGAAATGCTTCGCCGACATCCGCGCCATGCTCACCCAATGAAGACCAAAGCCTCTCCGCGCGCGGCGCAGGATCTCAAAGACACGCAAAAAATACGCCTCGAGCAGAAAGCGATAACGCTCCTTCGCCGATCCGAGGAATTGCGCGCCAAAGCCCACGAACTCATCCGCCAAAGCATGCAATGATACGAGAGCCCCACTATTACGACGACATGAGCGAGATCGACAACGAGGTGGATCTCATCTGCGAGGAACTCGGCGTAGGCCCTGGCCTCGCGCGGCGCATCAAGGAATACAAGGACACCGCCCTGGCGGAGAGCGTGGATTGGGAAGTGTGCCAAATCCTCGCCCGAGTGCTCTCGGAATTCTGCCGCCCCTGCAAAAACCTCCGCGCTCGCGTGTATGGCTTGATCTTCGCGGCCGGGTTGGACGCGGCGAATGCCATCCACAGCCAAGCCGAGGTGGCGCGCCAGATCGGCTGCACCCGCGCGCTCATCAGCCACTACACGACCGACTGGGCCGACAAGATCAAACTCGGTGTTTTCAAATTTCGGAAAGCGGAGCGCACCAGGGCCGTCTTTGCCGAAGCACAAAAAGAAGCCTGGAGCAAAAGGAAAGACTAAATGAATAAACAAAACTTAGAACTCACCCTGCCCGAAGGGCTTTGCACCTTTTCCCGAGGCGCGCTCGTTTTTACCCGCCCCCCGTCGCAGGAGGAGTGGGAGCAGATCGGCCGATATGTCCACGCCGCGCGGGGCTCGAGCCTGCGATGGATGGCGGATTGGCGGATGGAGGGGCGCCGGCAGTTCGGCGATGAGGTGGTGGCCTCGGCGGAGCGGCAGTTGGAGTTTGAATTCAAGGATCTGCGCGCGGCGGAGGCTTTGGAAAAGCTCGATGGGGTGCACCCGTCGGCTCCGAGCGATGCCCATGCCTTCGTGGCGGCGAAGCTCTGCGAGAACTCGACCGATGCCCAGGAGTGGCTGGAAAAGGCGCGGGAGGAAAACCTCTCGCCGTTGGAGCTGCAAAAATCGATCAAGGCGGGGGAGATCGTGCGGGAGACCTCGGGCAGCGCGCCGACGGGCTCGTCGGGCTCGGGGGTGTTGACGCTGGAGGCGATCCACATGGATTTCCTGCGCTGGAACTCCCGAGTGTCGGATGATGGGTTTCCGGAAAATTGGGAACCGCACCAACTCCGGAAGGTGAAGGATCTGACGGCCGTGATGGCGGAGATCCACCGCCACGCGAGCACGAGCCTCCTCCAGAAAGGAGCGGCCTAATGTGCGAGAACGAAAAATGTGCGCTGAGGGAATGGTCGGCCGAGGCCGCGGGGCTGCTGCAACTGATCGGGGCGTATCAAAGCGGATCGGTGGGCGAGCCGGTCGAGGCGTGCCTGGCTCGGTATGTGGAGATCAAAAGGGAGGAAGCGAAATGAGCGGGCAGATTCTGTGGCGGTCGCCGAAGGAGGAGATGCCGGACGATGATCAGACGGTGCTGCTGCACCTCGAGGATGGGGAAGTCTGGACTGGATTCCGCGATGGGAAGTTTTGGCGCTATGTCTCGGCGGACCGGATCGATGTGTCGGTGCTGCATTGGGCTCCGTTTCCAGAGCCTCCGGAGGATTAAGACTATGGCAAAAGATTTAACCACAACCGAGACCATGGGCAGGGGCGAGGTAGACCAACCGAAGGTTGGCCCCGAAGGGGTGAGACTCGCGGGAGCGAGCGAATCAAAGGACACGGAGAGCACGGAGTTGGATGGGATTTATCGGTGGGTGGAGCGGCGGCACCCGGATGGGTTCATCGATTCTCTTGGCTACTTGCAAAACATCGATAGATGCTACGAGCGGCTTTACGCTCGATTGGATTCTGCCGAGCACCAGAGGGACGAGTGGCGGGAGATCGCTGCGAGGCTCGCCTTGGCGTGCATAGCGGATGGGGGAGATTTCCGCGAGGAGGTGCTGAGCGATTACCGGAAGATGCTCGAGGAGGCGGGGGAATGAGCGAATTCGAACTCGACCAGGAGAGGTTGGCTTTCCCGTGCGATCTTGCGCCGGTCATCGGGCTCTCGAAGAACGAGATCGCTTTTCTGAAGCGGAAGGGGTGCCCTTTTTACGGCCGGAAGACGACCGTTCGGTGGGTGCGGGAATTTCTCGCGCTCCAGGCGGGGGCACCAACGCCGCCGCAGCCCGAGCATCGTCGAGATTCAGCTTCGAATACACCGCGTGGACCAGGCGCGTGGAGTGGTTCACCAACCTCATCGCCTGGCTTTCGCTAAGACCGGCACGATGACACCTCGTTACAAAAGATACTCGCAGGGAATGGCTGGTGGCCCCGCTGGCGGATTTGAGCACGGAATTAAACACGCGGTTTTGGTCGCCGGTGAGGCGACCGCTGGTGCGTGGGCGTTTCTCAAAAACCTCGCGGAGGTGTGCGGCGAGGCTCTCGGGGAGCGGCACGGCGTAGCGTTTGCGGGGGTCTCCATCTTTGCGTTTTGAGTCTATGAGCCACACGATCTTTTGCTTGAAATCTACATCCTCGGAGCCGAACTCGGCCTCGTTGAACCGGCATCCGAGGTGGGCGCAGATCTCGAAGACGGTGAGCATCCACGGGGCTCGGCCAGCGAATGCGGCTCGGGCGGAGGCGAAGTCCTCGGTGGTGAGCTCTTTTTTCGGCTTGGCCGGAGTGCGGGCGATCTTGGCAAGTGCGAGGGGATTCCGCTGGGCGATCTCGCGGCGGAGCGCCTCCTGCATGACGAAGGAGAAGAGCTTCAGCTCGAGCCTGGCGGTATTGTGCGAGGCGCCTTGGGCTTTGCGCCAATCCATAAAGTCGGTGGCGTGCTCGTATCGGATCTCGGCTGGGTGGCGGATATTGCGCTCGCGCATCCACTCGCGGCAGCGTTGCCAGGCGAGCTCGTATCGTTTCTTGGAGTGGGCATTGGCGAAATGGGCCTCGAGGTATGCAGCGGTCCACTCGGTGAATGCGCCGTGCATCGGAGCGGACTGCGCCTCCTTCTTGCTGGCCTCCTCGGCCATGCGCTGGGCGCGGCGGGTGTCCTTGGCATCATCAATGCGGCAGCGGGTGGAGACCTCGCGCCACCGGCCGGACTCGAGGTCGCGGAATTTCAGAACCCAAAAAGCGGACTTCGGCGTGGAGCGGAGAAAGGCCATGCTGGAAGACTCCCACAACCTCCCACACGCATCCACAAGAATCGTGTGGGATAAAGTGGGGGAGCGTTGTTTTAGAGGGGTTTACGATGCGGGGAATTCTCTACCGTTACACCACGAGGCAATTCTATTCCTTGTATTTCAAGCCTTTACTAGAGGCTCCCACACGGCTCCCACAACTTCTGACGGGCTTGCCGGTGAGCAAGGGCCTGCACTTTCTTTTGGAGGTCCCGCGTGATCAAGGAAAAAGTCTCCATATCGGATCGGGCTCGGAAGTATTTGCAGAAGATGGGGCCTGCGGTGTCGGGGTCGGGCGGCCACACCCACACGCTTCTTTGCGCGAAGGCTCTTGTTAAGGGGTTTGATATGGGCGCTGGCGAGGCGTTGTCGATGCTGCATGAGTGGAATGCTGGCAATGCGGAGCGGTGGACTGAGGGGGAGCTGCTGCACAAAATCAATTCGGCGAAGAATGGGCCGGGTGTCTCGGGGTATTTGCTGCGCGATGGGGAGCGGTCGAGCGGGGGACGCGACGGGGTGCGGCGGGAGTTTGTGCCGCCGAAGCCGAGGCCGAAGCTGGTGTATGAGCCGGAGCGGCTCAAGAAGATCGCGGGGGATTTGGCTGAGGTGGTGGATCTGCCTTGGCTGGCGAATCGCTCGGAGCTGGATCCGGCGTGGGTGTCGGCGACGGATTTTCTGGCTCGGCTTTACAATGCGCAAGCTGGGGAGCGGGTGTTGGTTTTTTCGGAATACAAATCGCAGGGGCAGGCTGTGTGGCCTACGGAGTCGATTCCGACTGGGGGGCGGGAGGGGGTTTGGTTTTTGGCGCAGCCGGTCGATGGAAAGTCGCGGCCGAATCCTCGCCTGGGGAAGATGTCTCGGCGCTCGGAGGAGTCGGTGCTGGCGTGGCGCTGGATGGTGCTGGAGTCGGACGAGGCTCCGGTGAGGCTGTGGCTGGCGGCGCTGGCGCGAACGGTGCCGAGGATTGCGGCGATTACGACCAGCGGTGGGCGATCGGTGCACGCGCTCGTGCGGGTGGATGCGCGGACGAAGAAAGATTGGGACGAGCAAAAAAAGAGGATCCTGGGGCTGGTGACGGTGGGGGCTGATCCTGGTGCGCTCTCGGCGGTGCGGCTGACGCGGCTGCCTGCGTGCTGGCGGGGGGAGAAGGAGCAGAAGCTCTTGTATTTCGCTCCGGCCGCTCCGGCTTTGACGATCGCGGAGATGTTTGCTCGCCGGGATGTGTTGAGTTTTTGGCGGGATGAGTGCGTGCGTGTGGCGGGGATGGGTTTCCCGCGCGGGGAGTTGCCGCGTGTGCTGGCTGGGTGTCGGCACTATGGGCGTTTTGACGCGTGGCTGATGAGCGCGGGGGATGAGTTGGAATCGAATTTGGCGGGGGTTTCCTCTGCCTAAAAAACAAGAAAGAAAAAAATCAATGAGTGAGATTGGTAATGTGGTCAGCTCGAAGCTGGCGGAATATGGAATCGTGCCTCATCGGGAGGATGCGCCTGCGGCGGCTGCGGAGATGAATCCGGAGATGCCGATGGTGCAGATCGTGCCGGTGATCTCGACGATGGCGCGGGAGATTGGTGGAGTGCTGTGCCAGAATGGGGTCTTTGTGCGGCAGCGGTCGGCGATGACGATATCGCCGGAGGGCAGGCTGGTGGAGATGTCGGCGCGGCGATTTAGGACTTACTGCGAGGAGCATTTGGTGACTTTTAAGTGGGAGGCGACGAAGCCGAATGTTTTCGAGCAGAAGCCTCAGACGATCACGGTGGAGGCGGCGGCGACGATCCTAGAGAGTGATCAGTTTCTCTCGCGGCAGCGGGAGCTGATGCGGGTGGCGACGGTGCGCCAGCCGGTGCGGCGGCGGGATGGGCGGATCGAGTTGTTGCCTTATGGCTATGACTCGGAGTCGCAGACCTACACGCAAAACTCAGGGGTGGAGTTTGCACAAGATATGCCACTGGATGAGGCGCGCACGGTGTTGAAGAATTTGCTGAGTGAGTTCCCATTTGGGGATCGGAAGGCGGATGGGCAGTCGCGCAATGAGGCGATCGTGATCTCGGGGATGCTCTCGATGTTTGCGGCGGCGCTGCTGAGGCCGACGGCGCGGCGGTTGAACTTTATGTTTAGCTCGAACTCGGTGGGATCGGGCAAGACGCTGCTCGCACAGGCGGCGATCATCACGGCGATCGGCACCTGCGATGTGCAGCCGCTGCCAGAGAATCAGGAGGATTGGCGGAAGATCCTCGATACGGAGTCTCTCGCTGG
>CALFPA010000018.1 GCA_937919825.1 uncultured Spartobacteria bacterium
CAATAAACTCGTATGCCCAACGCTCCCCTGAATCGTTAAAGCCTTCAAATGCAGAATCCTTTGTTTTACCGCGCTCTGTTAGATTTAGTTGCTGTGCAATTTGATTTAGGCTTTTTAAGCGTCCTGATGCACTACCTTTTGCTCTATCAAGGGATTCTTTACGGGCCTCTGCCAGTTTTACAACCCCCTCGTTGTAATAATCCCAGCGGGACAACTGACCATTTCGGCCGAAGCCGAGCAATTCCAGGTCTCTATTACGATCCTCTTCCCATGCGACTTGGTCCTGTATGACCTTTTGTCCATGCTTTGAATCCTTCCTTAATAGACTGAGAATCTCTTGAATTTCGCGCTCCATAGCACCGAGGTCTTGATCTTGACAAAGAGACCTGTAAATCTCATTACCATCAGCGTTTTTGGATACGCCCAAGGCCTGTCGCCGAGTGGCAGGCTCAACTGAAGAAAGCTCTTTGGCGATTTGCGTCCAAGCGTTTGGAAACTTGTCGCGATGGTCAAAGTAAAGCTTTGTCATTAAATAATATGACTTCCAAATTCCCGTAGCATCCTGCATTTGATTGAAGTTCTGCAAAGCCACTTTGAGAGACTGCTCTGCTTCAGCCTCTTGGTTTCCCAACAAAAACTTTGTGGCCCCTAGATAGTAGGCTGCCTCTGCTTTCTCAGGGAGGCTGGAAAGTTCTGCATTAGCACTTAACTTGGAGGCTAAACCATGAGCAGATTCCATTTCCTTTTTGGAAATAGCAGCTTCAATTTGAATGGCTAGCGGTGAGACCTGCGCCGATGCAAGCGGGGTGAAGACCGCTACGGTTGCAATAATGAGTTTGTAATTTTTCATTTTTTAAGCAAAATAGAAATCGCCTTCGGAATTCACTCCTTAGTAATTAGAACTTTCTATGGCTTCGGGAATACGCTTACGGAAATAGATTAAATCGCCTAATTCTTGTGAATAAAAACCATTGGCGCTCTATTTAAACAACTCCAGGGGAGCTCCATATTTCCTGGGCCACTCCTCAAGATGAAAAGGTTCCGTGGCACCCGCTTCGCCAGCCAGAAATACCCAGCGACCATTTTCCTGCTTCCAAAGAAGAAGAGTTTCGGCGCTGTCGCCGATTAAGATCGGGGCACCTTTTTCATTTACAATTTGGCCAATAAAGAACGCCCAGTTGCCGAGTTGCCTCTGGGAACCGGCGAACTTCACGGCTTGGCTGGCCTGCTTCTCGATAGTTGGGCGGGCAAGGTCGAATAACTGGGCCCGGAGTTTGGAACCCTTTGGGATTTCCTGCGGCGCAGCCAATGCTGCATGCAGGGCAAAGGTCGTGATTACGAGTGCTGTAAGGAGAGTTTTCATGGTTAACTTGCAGTGCGTGTTAAACGATTGCCCAAGTGGTGTTTTTTGGATGCTTAGAATTTCTCATTCCATCGATCCCAACAATTCCAGCTTCGGCCAGAATCGGGAGAATGTAGTTAATGACTCGCGGTCCAGTTTTCCTTGACAATTGATCGAGTTCCCCAGGGGTGCCGTTACTGGCGCCAATTTCGCATGCTTTTGAAGGGGATGTGTGTCCGTTGCTTAAAAGGAAATGTAACGCTGCGTGAAAGGATTCCTTTTCGATGCGGATATGGCTACTTCCGGATGTCTGTATTTTGATCAGGGCAAGATTTGATTCAATGATCGTAAATTCAACGCCCCTCTCATCATCGGGCGTGAGAAGTTTTTTTCCGGGAGTTGAAATCTCGTCCCATATCGAGTTAATGAGTCGTTTTGTGATCGGCGGAGTGGTTTTCATGGCTTCGGGAAGGTGCTGACGACGATGGAATCTTGGGACCAGCGGGGTATAGAAAAGTCAGAAGTGGGAAGGCTGAAGGAGGAAGGAAGAAAGCGCCTGCGGCGCTGTGGCGAGTCGCGGGTAACTGGTGGCGGGTAGTTGAAAGAATTCATTGGGCGGGCAGCGCCGTGCTGGATGAAGTCAGGATTTCCATTTGACGGATAGCGATTTGGTTGAGGCGCTTGAGGCGTTCGGGTTGTGGAAGACCCATGTGGATAAGTTCGGCGTTCATGCCTTCGATGTTGGCGAGGACGAGGAGTTGCTCGACGCTCGCGTATTCGCGCATGTTGCCTTGCAAGCCGGGATTGGCATCGCGCCACTGGCGGGCAGTAAGGCCGAAGAGAGCGACATTCAACAGGTCGGCCTCGGTGGCATAAGTCACGGCAGCTTGAGCAGGGGTGACTTCCGGCGGGATGAGGTGTGTCTTGATGGCATCCGTGTGGATGCGGTAGTTCAGCTTGGACAGTGTGCGATTGAGATTCCAAGCGAGGGAAAGGCGGCGGTTCTCATCTTCTTTGAGGCGTTGGAATTCAACGATCAGGTAGAGCTTGAACTCGGACGAAATCCATGAGGCAAATTCAAAAGCGATATCTCTATGGGCGAAGGTGCCGCCATAACGGCCGGATTTCGAGATAATCCCAATCGCTTGCGTGCTCTCGATCCATCGCTGCGGAGATAGAACAAAGTAGTTGCTCCCAGCCTCGTTTTTAAACCTCTCGAATTCGATAGGTTTAAAATCCGGGTTGCAGAGCTTCTCCCATAGACCAAGAAACTCAATCGTGCTTCGACTGCGCATCCAGTTGTTTATGACTGCAAAGGGCTCTTGGGAGTTCCGGTAGCGGGCGATATCTGTGAGGGAAATAAAATCTGTGGGGCCTCGAGCTATGATGGCAACCGCTTGTCCTTGAACTTCGATATGTCTCTTGGATTTGGGCATGGCTGGAGAAAGTGAGAAGTGGGAAGGAAGAAGTTTTTTACGGCTTTGGGAAGGTGCTGATGACGATGGAGTCCTGGGACCAGCGGGGTGGGGCGTCGGATGGGGCAGGGGAGGAGGAGACGGCTTTGCTGATTCCTTTTACTGCCATACCTCGGGT
>CALFPA010000019.1 GCA_937919825.1 uncultured Spartobacteria bacterium
TCCACTTAATCCTTCTAACTTCTAAATTTTTACTTTCCCCGTGCTTCCTGTCATCCGTGTAGAAAACCTCTCTAAAAAATACCGCCTTGGCGTGATCAATCGTCAAATGCTTGTGGACCAGATCGAGAGCTGGGTCGCGCGCAAGTTCGGGCGTCCGGATCCCCATGCCAATGTTTTTGAGCATGCTACGGATCGAATGCCCACGCCTTATGATTTCTGGGCGCTCAAGGACGTGTGCTTCGAGATTGAGAAAGGTGATATCGTAGGGGTGATGGGGCGTAATGGTTCTGGGAAATCGACATTGCTCAAAGTTCTCTCCCGCATCACTGCACCCACGGAGGGCAAAGCTTTGCTCCATGGCCGCCTGGCCTCGCTTTTAGAGGTAGGTACCGGTTTCAACTATGAACTTACAGGGAAGGAAAATGTATTTCTCAACGGCAGCATCCTCGGCCTCAAGGACCGCGAAATACACGCACGATACGACAGCATTGTCGAGTTTGCCGAGATCGACGACTTCATGGAAACCCCCGTGAAGCGCTATTCCAGCGGCATGCGCGTGCGCCTCGCCTTCGCCGTCGCCGCCCACCTCGACCCCGATATCCTGATCCTTGATGAAGTTCTCGCCGTCGGCGATGCCAAGTTCCAAGAAAAATGCCTGAACCGAATTGAAGAGATCCGCCGCTCCGGCGTCACGGTGCTCTTCGTGAGCCACTCCGCCGAGTTGGTTGCCAAGCTGTGCACAAAGGGAATCGTTTTGCAGGAGGGTAGGGTAGTTGCCACAGGCACGGCCAAGGAAGCCACCAGGCATTATTTGAGGTCGATGAATTTGAGCACCAGCGGCGAGATTCTCTCCGGCTTTCCCGAGCCCCGAGTCGGAATGCTCTCCGGCCATGTGGCGAAGATTCTTGCCGACCAAGCTCCGCCCGGTCGCGTCGTCGTGAATATTCCCGTTGAGACGCGGGAGGGGGTTTGCGTCGTCGATGTCGGTTGGGCCTCGGAGGTGAAAATGAAAACACTCCGCACCGAGCCGACATGGAGCGCCGCACCAGACATTTCCGTTCAAGTCATCTCTTCATCTCACTCGGAAGAACAAATCGCCCGCAATATCGTTCCCTTGATGAATGCCTCCGCTCGGGAGGTCTGGGTGGTGCATCCCGATGGAGCGCTTGTCAAGCACAAGCAACGGGATTTGGAATTCATGATTCCCAATGCACCAACGACCTTGTAAAATTCCGGACACTCGTTATCTCGAATGAGCATAAAATATGACTTTGTTGTGATTGGGGCAGGAATCGTCGGGCTTGCAACAGCTAGGGAGATCCTAAGTCGCAAGCCAGGTGCCAAGCTTTTAATTGTTGACAAGGAAAAAGCACCCGGGCGGCATCAGAGCACACACAACAGTGGGGTTCTTCATGCCGGTCTTTATTACAAGCCAGGATCACTGAAAGCGCGTCTTGCTGTATCTGGTATTCGGATGATGACCGACTATTGCGTAAATAAACAAATTCCGCATGAGATTTGTGGCAAGGTTGTCGTAGCTACTGACGAGGCCGAATTGGAGCGTCTGCGTGATTTAGAGCAGAGGGGAAATGCCAACGGCTTGGCAGGGCTCCGTTGGTTGAACGGCGCAGGTCTTCGGGAGATCGAACCACACGCAGCCGGCATCGCCGCGCTTCATGTGCCTCAAGAGGGCATAGTCGACTACGATGCCGTTTGTCAAGCTTTGCTCGCCGATATTACTTCTGGTGGGGGAGCCTTCGTTCCCAATGCCCGTGTTTTGGCACTTCGTGAGAGGAATTCTGATTGGATCATCGAGACGACGGCGGGGGAATTCGAAGCAAGTTATCTTGTAAACTGTGCGGGATTATTTTGTGATCGCGTTGCAAGACTCGCGGGTGTCTCCGAAAAAATCCGAATAGTCCCCTTTCGCGGCGAATATTTCAAGTTGCGATCAGAGGCATCTCATCTTGTCAATCATCTTATTTACCCTGTTCCTGACCCAAAGTTCCCTTTCCTAGGCGTCCATTTTACGCGGCTTATACACGGCGGAATTGAGGCTGGGCCGAATGCCGTTCTTGCCATGGCTCGCGAGGGCTATAGCAAGTGGAAATTTTCCCTCACAGACATGGCAGACGCTTTTCTTTTCTCGGGTGTGTGGAATTTTCTTCTCAAGTATCCCAGTATGTGTTGTGATGAACTTATGCGGTCATTCAGTCGAAATCTTTTTACTCGCTCCTTACAGAAACTTGTTCCTGATGTTCAGGAGCAAGATCTCGAGACAGGTGGCGCGGGCGTCCGAGCTCAAGCCATGCTACCCGATGGCACCCTCATACAAGATTTCTGGATGGTTCAAAAACCAAACGCCCTTCATGTCCTGAATGCACCGAGTCCGGCTGCGACAGCTTCATTGGCTATTGGCCGACACATTGTGGATCAAATACAAAACAACTAAAGACCACGCCTAATCTCTCCCAGTCTAAGTAAAAAGCCAAATATTTAACAATTAAAATGTCTCATTCTCATTCTTATCTTTCGCAGGTCAGTCAGATTGCTTCATCAATTAACCCCGATGAACTTGAGGCGCAGGCCGAGGCTCTTGTTGAACTACGCAATAGGGGCGGGCGGCTTTTCTTACTTGGCGTAGGAGGAAGCGCGGCAAATGCCTCTCACGCGGTGAATGACTTTCGCAAACTCGCAGGAATTGAGGCCTACAGTCCCACGGACAATGTGGCGGAACTTACGGCGCGCACAAATGACGAAGGGTGGGATACTGTTTTTTCTTCATGGTTGCGGATCAGTAAGGCGTGTAACAAGGATGCGATTTTTGTGCTTTCTGTGGGGGGTGGAGATTTGGAAAAAAACATCAGTCCCAATCTAGTCAAAGCTGTTGATGAGGCTAAGGCTCGTGGCTTAACTATTTTGGGTATTGTCGGGCGTGATGGTGGTTATACAAAAAAAATGGGCGACCATGTTATTGTAGTGCCGACTGTTGACAGCCATCGAATCACTCCACATGCGGAATCTTTTCAAGGAGTGCTGTGGCATGGTCTCATTTGCCATCCGAAGTTATTGATGAATTGCAATAAATGGGAAGGAGTTTCAAAATAGTAAATGCCACGCCGTGCTGTATTTCTTGACCGTGATGGAGTTTTAAATCGATCGCTTATAATTAATGGGAAACCTTTTGCTCCGCGTTGCCTTGAAGACTTTGTGATTTTTGATGATGTGGACAAGGCTCTTGAAAAGCTCAAATCGAAAGGTTTTTATCTGATTGTCGCGACTAACCAGCCTGATGTTGGAAATGGTTTTGTTTCGCAGATTGTCGTAGAAGCTATGCACAGCATTCTAAGAGCAAAACTTCCGATTGACGATATCGAGGTTTGTTACGCTTCGCAAAATGATGGATCTTTCCGGAGAAAGCCTGAGCCAGGGATGTTGCTCGATGCCGCAAGTAAATGGGAAATTGAACTTTCAACTTCCTTCATGATTGGTGATCGGGCGGGCGATATCGAGGCTGGGCGGCGTGCGGGTTGTCGAACAGTGTTTCTAGATCGCGGCTACGAGGAAAAAAAACCCCTTAGTCCAGATTACATTGCTACCAGCCTTGGTAGTGCGACAGAAATCATAGCACGAATCGCCTGATTTTTTATTTAAAATGAAAACGCTAGACCAACTAAATGTTCAAATATTTGCAGATGGGGCTGATATTGAAGGGATGATTGCTCTGTATCGGAATCCCCTTGTTCAAGGGCTCACAACTAACCCAACATTGATGAGGAAAGCAGGTATCAAAGACTATGAAGGTTTCTGCCGCGAGGTTTTGGATATCGTAAAAGAGAAGCCGATTTCCTTTGAAGTTTTCTCTGATGATTTCGATGAGATGAGGCGGCAAGCTCTCAAAATACAAAGCTGGCAGGACAATGTCTTTGTTAAAATTCCGATCACAAATACCCGCGGCGAGTCCACTATTCCGCTCATCCGCCAACTTTCTGCGGATGGGGTTCAACTAAATGTGACTGCAATTTTGACGCTCGATCAGGTCCGCGCTGTTGCCGGCGCTTTAAAACCCACCATTGCTGCTGTCATATCTGTATTCGCCGGTCGAATTGCAGATACTGGCAGAAGTCCAGTTCCATTGATGAAGGAGAGCCTATCTATTCTAAAGGAATATCCAAAAGCAAGCTTGCTCTGGGCCAGTGTGAGGGAGGTATTGAATATTTTTGAAGCAGATGATGTCGGATGTCAAATTGTTACAGTTCCGCATGATATCCTTGGGAAAGCCATCAAAATGTGTGCTATGGACCTTGCTTCACTTTCTCTAGATACTGTTAAAATGTTCCGAAACGACGCCATTTCTGCAGATTTCACAATAAATACATAAAAAATAAATATATGAAAAAAGTGCTAGTTACCGGCGGTGCCGGATATAAAGGTTGCATTCTCATTCCAAAGATGTTGAGTGCTGGATATGAAGTGATCGTTTACGATTTGATGCTGACATATGATAAAGGGCTTCCTGAGCATCCCAATCTTTCAATTGTCAAGGCTGACATCCGCGATATTCCTCAGTTTAAAAACTGTTTGGAGGGATGTGAGGCAGTCATCCATATGGCTTGCATCTCGAACGACCCTAGCTTTGAGCTTGATCCTAATCTCAGCAAAACAATCAATTTTGATTGCTTTGAGGATTTGGTAAAATCATCAAAGGAAGCCGGTGTCAAACGCTTTATCTATGTATCTAGCAGCTCGGTTTACGGG
>CALFPA010000020.1 GCA_937919825.1 uncultured Spartobacteria bacterium
CTCGCTCTACCAATACCAACTTCAGTTGAGATTGGAGAAAGCAAAGACACTTCTGAACAAAACCAATCAATCGGTTAAAGAAGTTGCATTTTCGGTTGGATTTAATTGCGCCTACCATTTTTCCAGTCTGTTCAAGAGAAAGGCGGGTGTTTCACCACTTCAGTGGAGGCGAGATGCCCGTGGCGGTAAAGTAGTTGCTGCGGATTGAGTAGCCATTGCACTTCACTTGGAGAAGGCAATATTCCTTGTAAGCTGCTTCAAAAGATGGAAATGGACAAGAAATGCGAGAGAGAGAAGCAGGCCAGTTTTTTTATGGTCAAATCTTGGCCCGGAGTTTGTGGTTGCTGACGTTGCCTGGCGCCGCATCGGCGTTGGCGAAGTCGAGCAGGTAGAGGATCGCGCCGGCGTGGCAGCTATACCACCACTGGTTGTAATCGAATCCGACGACAATGCGGTTGTCGGGCTGGAGGTAGTAGGTGATGTAATTCGCGGTCTGCCGGGCGCGGTGCCGGAGGATTTCGTTACCGGTAGCCTGGGAGAGTTCGAGTAACATCGATGCCCAGTTCAGGCTATGGATGCCCATGACGACATTGCACTGCAATTGCTCGCGGATGCCTTCGGCGGGCTCGAAGCCGGGGATTTTATCCAGAAAGGTTTTTTCGACCCAGGCGTTGAGGTCTTTCGCTATCTCAAGGTAGCCGTTGGTATCTGTGCGGTTTGCAAGTAGGTAGCGGATGGTGTCGAGGCAGTCATAGTTCGTGCGGCCCTTCGGGCTGGGTGGGATGTCTTCGTAGAAGCCGCGGAATTCCTTGGTCTTGATCGGGCCGTTCACCAGCCAGTTCCATGTCTTGTCGCGTGCAGCGCGGTAGCGGTCATTGCCGTTGAGCTTGTCCAGTTGCTCGAAGAGTTGGACGGCATAGATGACGCTGCTGGTATATTCCTCGATGACTGCTTCGGTCTTGGGATCGACGCGGAAAGGCCAGGTGCCATCGGGGCGTTGCCGGGCCGCAAGGGTTTCGCCGATCGCCTCGGCGGCTTTGCGGAACCTTGGCTCGGCAGTGGTCTCGTAGAGTTGCAGGTATGCGAGGGCCATGATCGCCGCTTTGTCGGGCATCAAGCCGGTCTTATCGCGAAAGCCACCGGGCTTTTTGTCCTCGAAGGTGCTGTAGGGAAGATGCGCGTAGGGGAAGTCGGCGGGCGTGCTGTGGGCGATATTCCAATCCGCCAACTCCACGGCCAACCCGATGGGACGCTTGTCACCGGAGTGTTTCGCATAATCCAGCAAGGTGCGAATGAAGAGGGCGTGGTGGAAGGCCGGGTAGGAGACTATACGATCCACGCTGGAGGTGAATGGGGCCCCGTTGTGCTGAAGGTTGGAATAATACATCCACGGCATCTGCGTGTGACCCTGCTCGTCGACCAAAAGCTCGGGAGATCCCTTGAACCACTTCAGGTGATCATCCAGCAGGAACGCCATGCCGCGGCGGATCGTTTCGTCGTAGGATTGCAACGGCAATAAGTCGCCCTTCGCGTCGTGTTTGACGGACGCGATGCTCATCAGGGGTTTCCAATCGATGTCGGCGGCGTGAATAGGCGCAAGGGTCGCGATGGCCGCAAGGGTGAGGAGTGAGGTTTTTGTCATCCTCATAGTCCGCACCGGAATTCGTAGTTGCCGGAATCGACCTCGTAGACCGCGCGGTCATTTTCCATGCGGAGAAACTTCACGCCCTCGGCTTCGCCAGCAGGCTTGCCGGATTCGGTGACGCTGGTGGCGTCTTTCGCGGGAACGAAGACTGTGGCGGTGGTGTTCGGCGGCACCGTCACATCCATCGAGATTTTACCGCCCTCGCGTTTCCAGTTGCTGACGATACTTCCGTAGATGCTCTGATACTGCGCATTCACCCATGTCAGGTTACCAACAGGATTCGGCTTGATGATGATGCGTTTGAATCCGGGGCTGACCGGAGCCGGGCGCAGCCCGGCCAGACTCTCAAAGAGCCAGGCATTGATATTCCCGCCGAGAAAGAGCAACCCCTCGCTGTTCATTCCGGGCCCTGCCGTGTCCGAGTTCCACTTTTCCCAGATACTGGTGGCGCCTTTTGAAATCATATACCCCCAACTCGGGAAGTCCTTCTTCTGCAACATTTGTAGCGCCACATCATTGCGGCCGATCTTGTCCAGCGCCTGAAACATCCATTGCATCCCGACCATTCCGACAGAGGGATGCCCATCTGCTGTCTTAACGATGCTGTCCACAAAGTTTTGAATCACGCGCTCACGATTCGTCTCCGGCACCAGGTCAAACATAATCGCCACCGCGTAGCTGGTCTGGGCGCCTTTGGCATACACGGCCGTCTTCGGATCAAAATACGCTTTCAGGAACGCCGCTTTGGTCTGCTCCCCCAGCCTCCTGTAGTGCCGGGCGTCCTCAGGGCGATTGATCCTGACCGCCGTCTTTTCCATGAGCCGGCAATGATGATAAAAGTAGGCTGTCTCCAGGAGAGGAATGGGCGTCTGCACTCCTTTGCCGATATTAACCGACACCTCCTGCCAGTCCCCCCAGTCCCCCTCATGGTAAATTCCGTTTTTGTCCAGACGCTTATTTTGCAGGTGGGTCATCCACTTGTGCGCGACATCATAACTCTCGGATATCACACGGGGATCGCCATACTGTTGATGAAGGATTTCCGGAATGAGGGTAATCCCGCTGGGCCAGATATGCCCCTTGGGGTAGAACTTCCAGAAGGTAGGCGAGACAGCCGGCAGGTTCCCATTGGGAAGTTGATCGGTGCGGATATCCTCGATCCACTTGCGAAAGAAAGGGAAAATATCCCAGCTGTAGCTGTAACTGAGGACATTCTGGTTCTGGTCACCGGTCCACCCCTGCCGCTCATCACGATCGGGATCCATGGGGACGCTGCGCAGATACATGCGCTGCGTCCACCGGTTGTTGAGATAGATCCGGTTGATCAGCGAATCCGAACAGGAAAAAGTTCCCGATTCCGGCAGGTCCATACTGATCACCTGCCCGACGAAGTTGTCGACCGTCGGTAGGCCGGGCCAACCCCGGACCCATACGCGTCCAAAGCCCTGCCCCTTGAAGCGTGGTGCCCAGGTTTCCTCTCCCTGCCCTTTCAAAACATAGGTGTCCGTGCATATGGCTTCGCGATTGTCCCGCACCCGCAGACTGCCGTCCTCGTCCATGCTGTAGGCACTGGTCATATGGATCCTTGTGCCGGCCGGTCCCTTCACCTTGATGCGCACATTGCCATAAAAGGACTGTCCCATATCAACGATATAGCCGTCTTTCACCGGCTTCACGGAAACGGGTTTTATCTCCTGCACGACGCGCATCGGCTCGATCATCTGCGCCTGCATGCGGCCACCGGGCGCTGACATCAAATCCGCAGGCTGCCAAGCCGAGGCGTTGACTTGTCCCGCCGTGGCTCCACTTTCAGCGCGAAGAAGGAAACCGGGCGTGGACCAACCATCCATTTCCATGCGGGCATCGTAGCTCTCCCCGTCATACTCGTTGTTCAGCCGGATCGGCCCCTTGTCCGTCACCTGCCAGGACGCATCGCTCAAGACCTTTTCCCGTGTCCCGTCTTCATACTCGATGTGCATTTGGAACAGCAGGCGAGGGGTTCCGCCATGATAGTATTCGGCCGGCGTGAAACGGCGGGGAGACCAAAAACGGCCGTTGCCGAGTATCACACCGATGGCATTGCGTCCCTGCTGCAGATCGCTTGTCAGGTCATGGGTCACATAGAAAACCCGCTTATCATAGAGGGTCAATCCCGGCTGCATGCATTCGTCTTCCACCTCGCGCCCGTTCACGAAAAGGTCATAGAATCCCAGTCCGCTGACGTAGGCGGTGGCTCGCTTCACCTTCCCACGAATCTCAAACTCACGACGAACATACCGGGCCGGCAACTCGCACTCCTTGATTTCCGCCGTGATGTATTCATGCCACTCTTCCTTCGACATCTCTTTTGGCGACCTCGTCTTTCGCTTCTCCCCGCTGTCCGCATCCTTATCAACCGGATGCGAATCCAGACCAATCCACTTTGCCTGCCACGCTTCCGGTTCGAGCAAGCCCATCGACCACATGGCGGCTTCGCTCCATGGAGATGCAGTCCCCTCCCGGTCCCAAACCATCACTTTCCAGAAGCACGGCATTTCAGACTGCATCGGTTTCCCGGCGTAGGGGATGACATGCGACTGATCGGAAGCGACTTTCCCGCTGTCCCACAGGTCACCTTGATCCTTCGCGAGAATTTCCGGCGTGGAGGCGACGAGGATTTGGTAAGCGGTCTGCTTCTGCCCGCGCTCTCCGCTCTCTATCATCCAACTCAGCCTCGGATTGACGACATCGATCCCAAGCGGATTCTTGAGGTATTCACAGCGCAGGTTCTTGACGACCGGGGCTGCCCCCAACCGGGCATCAGGAGTGCTGGTCTCGGCTCGAGAAATTTGGCAGAGAAGCGCGGCAGCGAGTAGGAGTGCAGCTTTTTTCATGATTTGGAGGAGTGAGGTTTTTGTCATCTTCATAGTCGGGAATGGAACTCGTAGTTGCCGGAACCAATCTCGAAGACTGCGCGGCCATTTTCCATGCGGAGAAATTTCACGCCCTCGGCTTCGGTGGCCGGCTTGCCGGATTCGGTGACGCTGGTGGCGTCTTTTGTGGGAACGAAGACTGTGGCGGTCGTGTTGGCGGGGATTTCGATTTTCCAATCGAAGGCGGAGTCCTTGATTTTCCAGTCGCTGCCGATGCGTCCCCGGATTGAGTCGTAGTGGCCCTTGGCCCAGGTGATGCCATCGCCGAGTTCGGGTTTCATGAGGATTTTTTTGAATCCCGCACCATCCGTCTCGATGCCGAGCAGGGAGCGGAACATCCACTCGCCCACGGCGCCGAGCGAGTAGTGGTTGAAGGAATTCATCTTCACATCCCCGAAGCCCTTGTCCTTGCTGTAGCTGTTCCAGCGTTCCCAGATGGTCGTGGCGCCTTGATCGATCGAGTAACCCCACGAGGGATAGGTGGTGTTCTGGAGGATGCGGTAGGCAAGGTCGCTGCGGCCCATCTCGGTGAGCGTCGGGAGCAGGATCGGAACGCCGAGGAAGCCGGAGGTGAGGTGGTAGTTGTCCTTTTTGATGCGCTCCACGAGATGCGCCTCGGCTTGTTTTCGCTGCTCCGGGGTCAGTAGGTCGTAGGAAAGCGCCATCGCATAGGCGGTCTGCAGGTCGCTCTTAATCTTGCCATCAGGTTCGACGAACCACTTCTGGAAATGGGCGCGGCTGTCTTGGAACTGCTTGTCGTATTTCGCGGCGTCCTCGGTTTTTCCGAGCGCACGCGCCATGTCGGCCATCAGCTTGCTCGTGTAGGCAAAGTAGGCGGCCGAGATCAACTCCGTGGGAGGGCGGTTGCCGGGGGCGAGCCAGTCGCCCCAAGTGTGTGCTTTTCGGCCACCCAAGCCGTCCTTGCCGCAGGCCTCCATGTAGCGGGCCATGGCGTCGTAGTGTTTTTCGAGGATCCGTGTGTCGCCGTAGACTTGGTGGATCGTCCACGGGCAGATGATTCCGGCGCAGGCCCATGCCGCCGCGCCGTGGCCGTGGAAGACGGGGGCTTGATTGCCGAATAATCCCTGCGCGTTCTGCGTGTCCGCGAGGTCTTGGATCCACTTGGTAAAAAACGCTGCGACATCTTGGTTGTAGGTGCCGGTGCGGATGAAGACCTGCGTGTCGCCGGTCCAACCGAGGCGCTCGTCGCGCTGCGGACAGTCGGTGGGAACCTCGAGGTAGTTGGAACGCTGGCCCCAGACGATGTTCTTGAAGATTTGGCTCACCAGCGGGTTCGAGCACTCGAAGGAACTGGACTCGGGCGAATCCGAGTAAATCGGGATGCCGGTGATGGTGTCGGCGGAGGGTTTTTTCCTAAGGCCGGTCACTTGCACATAGCGGAAGCCATGGAAGGTGAAGCGTGGTTCCCAGACTTCCTCGCCGCCACCTTTGAGGATGTAGGTATCCACGGCGCGGGCGGATCGGAGGTTGATCGTGTAGGCGGTGCCGTCTTCCTTGAGCATCTCGGCGAAGATCATGGTGATCTTGTCCCCCGCCTCGCCGTTGACCTTCAGGCGCGCCCACCCAGAGAAATTCTGGCCGAGATCGAAGACGTAGGTGCCGGGCTTGGGTTCGGTGACTTCTATGGCGGGAAGTTCCTGCATCGGGCGCACGGGAACACCCGGGTAAGACTGCAGCGGTGGATTCAAGTTGGAGCCTGTGACCACCGGCGACCACGCGGAGGCGTCAAATCCGGGACTGTCCCAACCCGTCATCTCGCGGCGGGCGTCGTAGACCTCGCCCGCTTGCATGTCGGATTCCACAATCGGGCCGATGGTAGCGCGCCAACTGGAGTCGGTGGCGAGGGTTTCGCTGTTGCCGTTGTCGTAATCGATCTGGAGCTGCGCCTTGAGGCGAAGTTTGTTGCCGTATTGATTCTGGCCGATGCAGCTGATGTTTCCGCGGAACCATCCATCCCCGAGGATCGCGCCGATGACATTCGGCCCTTCTTTCAATATGTCGGTGACATCGTAGGCGCGGTAGTAGATGCGCTTCCGGTAGTCGGTCCAACCGGGCATGAAAACCTCGTCACCGACGCGCTGGCCGTTGAGGGTCAGCTCAAAGACCCCCTGCGCGGTGGCATAGACGATCGCGCGCTTCACTTTGCCGGAAACATCGAAGTCTTTCCGGAAATAAGGCTCAGGGAGGTAGGTTTTGGGTCTTCCAATCGTAAGGTCGCAGATGGAATTTTCGTGGATGCTGGAGCCAGCGCCCCAATCTTCCACCATCCACTGGGCCTCGAGCACTTTCTTCTCTCCCGGAGCGGGATCTTGCCCGGCAAACTCATTGGTGACCTGGACAGACAGGTGGCCCGCATCGATGTGCGCTTGGAGTTTTTCTTTAATGTCGATTTGCTTGGCAGGATCGCCCTTCACTCCGTAGAGGGCCTTCGCGATGGTGATTTTGTGGCCTTTGCCGGCAAGCTCCGCCTCGCGGTTGGGAGTCACTTTTCCAACCTCGTCAAATCCGATCCACTGCGCTTTCCAATCCGAATCCTTCAGCAGCCCCATCGACCACTTGGCGGGGTTGCTCCAGGGAGTGGGCTGGTCGTTTTGATCCCACGCGCGGACCTTCCAAAACACCGGTGCGCCAGAGGTGAGGGGCTTCCCGCCGTAGATCACCTGAGCGGTGTCGTCCGAGACGACTTTCCCCGAGTCCCACAGGTCGGCTTGACCCTTGCGCAGCAATTCCTCGCTGCTCGCTGCGAGAATTTGGTAGGCGGACTGGCGAACACCCCGTTCCGGATTCTTGGCTCCGGTTTCGAGTTCCCAAGAAAGCCGGGGCTGCACAACATCGATCCCGGTCGGGTTGGTCATGTATTCGCAGCGAAGATGCTGAAGTGTCGTATCGCCAAAGGCAGAAGAAAGAAGCGAGTTGGCAAGGAAGAGTGCGGCGAGGAGTGATTTCATGATGTTGGAGCTGCTAAGTGGTAGGTGCCGGCTGAGACCTCAAAGACCACGCGGCCATCTTCCATGCGAAGAAATTTCACGCCCTCGGTTTCGGTGGCCGGCTTGCCGGATTCGGTGACGGACGAGGCGTCCTTCGCCGGGACAAAGACCTTGGCCGAGGTGTTGGCCGGCACGGTGACCTCCATGGTGAGGTTGTTGCCCTCGCGTTTCCATTCGCTGCGGATCGTGCCGTATTGCGAGTCGTGACTGGCTTTGACCCAAGTCAGGTCGCCGACGATGGCGGGTTTGACGTGGAACGATTTGTAGCCCGGCGCGGCGGAGTCGGGGCGGATGCCGCCGAGTCCCTCGATGAACCACGAGCCGATGCTGTTGTAACAATTGTGAACAAGCGTCCAGTTGAGTCTTTTTGCATCCCTCTGATTTTAAAAATTTCTTCAAGTCGTTGCGCTATTCGCAGGCAAAGCGCGTGGGCGGCTTTGCCGCTGACTTGGGTCGTTTCGGCGAAACAACCCTACCATTTTATCGATGGGCGCTGACACACAATCTCCTCAAGGCACTGCCGGCGCAGCGCCCTCCAAGTTCCTTTGTGTGGTGAATTTTCTCTTCCGCCAGAGC
>CALFPA010000021.1 GCA_937919825.1 uncultured Spartobacteria bacterium
ATGATAAACAACATGATTTCGAAATTCAAAACTCCGTTAACCGGACACCAGTGAAAATAATCCTAAAAAATGGAATGCTTCATAAAATTATTTCAAAAAATACATAAGCAAAGCCGTCTTGAAATGAACACTGACTTTGCACATTCAGACACCCGCGCCTGAAAGGATACCCCAGACAATCTTCTCACCATTCCTGCCCATTCGGTGAAAAATAAAAAACACAAAACATGAAGCTCCTAAAACTCAATACCGAGCCCAGAAACGCGTCTCACCCGGCGAGTTTCAGCTTACAACAACAAGCTTCCCGCCTGACGGCGCATGCGGTAGAAGAATCCCTCGCAGGACTGCCCGTATTCATCCCCTTGGCCTTTATCTGATATACGCTTTATGAAAATCTTGCTTACCACCACTTCGTTTCAAGACACGCCCGGCTCGCATCACGACCTCCTCGCCTCGCGGGGCTATGAAATCGTCCGCGAGCGCGGGCCGCTTCCCGAGGCGCGCATGCTGGAACTTGCCGGCGACTTCGATGCCATTCTCTGCGGCGATGACGACATCACCCGTGCCGTTCTCGAGAAATCCCTGCCGCGCCTGAAGGTGTTGGCAAAATACGGCATCGGGCTGGACAAGGTCGATGTCGTCTCCGCAACGGAATTCAAGATTCCCGTCACCTTCTGCCCGGGCGTCAACCACACCACGGTGGCCGAACACACCTTCGCGCTGTTGCTCGCGCTCTGCCGTAATCTGGTTGAGGAGGCAAATTATGTGCGCGCCGGCCAATGGAAGCGGATCACCGGGCACGAGCTGCACGGCAAATCCATCGGCATCATTGGACTTGGCCGCATCGGTAAGGAAGTCGCCAAGCGGTCTGTGGCGTTCGGCATGACGGTGTTCGGCTACGGCAATCATTGGGATGAATCCTTCGCCTCGGAAAATGGGGTCACGCGCCTTGCGAATCCTGACGAACTTTTCCGGCGCTGCGATGTGGTGACCTTGCACACCATGCTGACCGACCGCACCCGCCACTTGGTCAACGCCGCGCGACTCGCTCTCGCCAAGCCCGGTCTCCTGCTCGTGAATTGTGCGCGGGGCGAAATAGTCGATACCGCCGCGCTGCTCGACGCCTTGCGGTCGGGCCACCTCGGAGGCTACGCGGCCGATGTCATGGACGAGGAACCACCGCCGCCCGACCATCCGTTGCTCACAGCGCCCCGCACGATCATCACTCCGCATATCGGCTCCCGCACTTACGAAAATGTGGTCCGCCAAGCGAGCATGGCCGTGCAGAACTTGATCAATGTGCTCGAGGGCAAGCCAGCCTTGGCCCAAGCCAACCAAATCTAAAAAATTATGCCCGACACCTGGTTCATTATTCCTGCAGAAAAGCACGATAGTCTCGTAGCCCGTTCCTACCTTGCCCGTGGCTACAGCAAAGACGAGGCGCATGCCGCCGCCCGCTTCTGCCATAGCGCGGCGCGTCACGGCATCCGCACGCACAATGCCCTCAAAGCCCTCCATCTCGATGATCTCTTCGGTAGCAAGGTCGGCCGATGGACGCCGGGGGCTCAGATTGAAAAAATGCCCTCACGATTTGCCGCAGCGGAGGCTTGGGACGGACACAACAAACTCGGCCAAGCCGTGGCCTACGAAGCGATGGAGCGTTGCATGCAGCTCGCCGACCAATACGGCGTGGGAATGGTCAGCGTGGACAACGCGACTCATTATCTGTGGGGTGGGGGATATGTGATCGATGCGGCGCTGAAGGGCTACATCGCCTATACGAATTGCACCTCGGCCACTTCGGAGGTCGTGCCATTCGGCGGCAAGACAGCGACCATGGGGACCAATCCGCACTCGTGGGGTTTCCCGACGCAAGACGCCGTGGGATTTCCCATCGTCATCGATTGGGCCACCTCCACGGTGGCCATGGGCCGCGTGCAGCAGTTCGCCCGCGAGGGCAAGGAACTCGGGCCCGGTTGGGCTGTGGATGCCGCAGGTCAACCCACCACCGATCCGAACAAAGCCGTGGCCTTGCTGCCGTTCGGCGCGCACAAGGGCTATGGACTCGGATTGATCGACGAACTTTACGCGGCATTCATCGGCGGTGGCCTGCCATCCATCCGCGGCACCGCCAAGGGACATGCAAAGGAGAAGCGCGGTTCGGCCTTCTTTTTTCAATGCATCCATCCCGAGGCGCTGCACGGCCACGACTATGCCCTCGGCCGCACGCAATCGGACAATGTGAAAGCCTGCCTCCAAGACATTCTTGGACCAGGAAACGAAAAATGCCTTTTGCCCGGCGAGCTGGAAGCGAAAGCGGCCAAGCTCACCGACGCGCACGGCGGACTCCTTTTCACCAAGGCGGAAATCGAGAGCTTCGCCCACATCACCGAAGAACTCGGCGAACCCGCCTGGAAACCCGAAGATTTCAAATCCATCAACCTCTAAAAAACCATGTCACTCCCACTCCGCGATCCATCCACCTGCCACTACGACCAAATCAGCCTCGGCGAAGTCATGCTCCGCCTCGACCCCGGCGAGGGTCGAATCCGCACCGCCCGCCGCTTCGACGCCTGGGAAGGCGGTGGCGAATACAACACCTCGCGCGGGCTGCGCAAATGTTTCGGGTTGAAAACCGCCGTCTGCACCGCTTTCGTTGATAACGAGGTCGGGCACCTCATCGAGGATTTCATCATGCAGGGTGGGGTGGATACTGGGTTTATCAAATGGCGCGAGGACGACGGCATCGGCCGTTCCGTGCGCAATGGCCTCAATTTTACCGAGCGTGGATACGGCGTGCGCGGGGCGGTCGGGGTTCCGGATCGTGGACACACCGCCGCATCGCAGCTCAAGCGCGGCGATTTTGACTGGGACTACATCTTCGGAAAACTCGGAGCCCGCTGGTTCCACACCGGAGGCATCTTCGCGGCGTTGTCGGAATCCACCGCCGACCTGACGATCGAAGCCGTGCAAGCCGCCAAGAAGCACGGCACCATCGTGAGCTACGATCTCAACTACCGACCGTCGCTTTGGAAATCCATCGGCGGCCAAGCCAAAGCCCGCGAGGTCAACCGTGAGATCGCCAAGTATGTCGATGTGATGATTGGCAACGAGGAGGACTTCACCGCCTCGCTCGGATTTGAAGTCGAGGGGGTCGACCACAATTTGAGCAATATCGAAACCGATGCATTCAAGCGCATGATCGAAACCGCCGTCAGGGAATACCCCAATTTCAAAGTTGCCGCGACGACGCTTCGCGGCGTGCATACCGCGATCAAGAACGACTGGAGCGCCATCTGCTGGCATGACGGCTCATTTTACGAGAGCCGCAAATATCCCGGCCTCGACATCCTCGACCGCGTGGGTGGGGGAGACAGTTTCGCCAGCGGCCTAGCCTTTGGATTTCTCGAGCACAATGACGCTCAACTCGCCGTGGATTACGGCGCGGCGCATGGAGCGCTGGCCTCGACCACGCCGGGGGACACTTCGATGGCCACGCGCAAGGAAGTCGAAAAATTGATGAAGGGCGGAAGCGCCCGCGTGGTGCGATGAGCGCAACGCCAGCGGAACTCTTCAATCTTTCAGGCAAAACGGCCGTCGTCATTGGCGGCACGGGGGAATTGTGCGGAGCCATGGCCGAGGGCTTGGCGGCTGCTGGGGCGCAGGTCGTCCTCGTCGGGCGCGATGCTTCCAAGGCGGAAAAGCGAATGGCTGCGATTCAGGCGGCCGGAGGCCAGGTTTCCTTCGAACCGTGCGAGGCCACCTCGCGCGGGGCACTAGAAGCCCTTGCCGAGCGAGTTTCCAAGGCGCACGGGCGAATCGACATCCTCGTCAACGGCGCGGGAGTGAACAGCGCCACGCCGTTCCTCGAAATCTCCGACGAGGAAGTGGATCGCATCATCAATATCAACCTCAAGGCAGTGGTGGTTGCCTCCCAGGTTTTCGGCAAGCTCATGGTCGCCTCGGGCGGCGGCAGCATCATCAATCTCGGCTCCATGTCGGGGATCATTCCGCTGTCGCGTGTCTTCACCTACTCGGCGACAAAGGCGGCGGTGCACAACCTCTCAAAAAACCTCGCCCGCGAATGGGCGGCGCAAGGAGTTCGCGTCAACACGCTCGTGCCGGGTTTTTTCCCTGCCGAGCAGAACCGAAAAGTCCTCACGCCCGACCGCGTGGCCTCCATCATGGGCCACACGCCGATGAAACGCTTTGGTGAAGCCCGCGAACTCATCGGCGCCACGCTGCTCCTGGCCTCGGAGGCCGGCAGCTTCATCACCGGCACGGAACTCGTCGTCGATGGAGGGTTCGCCTCAATGACCATATGAAATTCATCCACGACGATTTTCTGCTCGAGACGCCGCAGGCGCGGAACCTCTACCACGGTTATGCCGCCGCGCAGCCGATCATCGATTACCACTGCCATTTGCCGCCTGCCGAAATCGCGGAGGACAAGCGGTGGAGTGACATTGCCGAACTCTGGCTTGGCGGCGACCACTACAAATGGCGGGCCATGCGCTCTGTTGGCATCAATGAAAAGTTCTGCACCGGCGATGCCAGTCCCTGGGAGAAGTTCGCTCAATACGCCGGGGCCATGCCGCAGTTCCTCCGCAACCCGCTCTACCATTGGTCGCACCTCGAGTTGGCGCGCTATTTCGGCATCGACGACAGCCTGCTGGGACCAGCCACCGCGCGGGACATTTTCGATCGTTGCAACGGCATGCTCGCCCAGCCCGGCTTCTCCGCGCGCGGGTTCATGCAGCGCTCGAATGTCGAGGTGGTCTGCACCACCGACGATCCGGTTGATTCCTTGGAACACCACCGCGCCATCGCGGCAGACAAGAATTTCAAAATTCGAGTGCTGCCGACTTGGCGTCCCGACAAGGTGCTGTTGATCGATCGTCCCGAGGTTTTCACCGCCTGGCTCGGGGCGTTGGAACAAGCCGCCGGCATGAATGTGGATTCGCTGGACGACCTGATGACGGCTTTGCAGAAGCGCCATGATTTCTTCGGCGACAACGGATGCAGGTTGTCCGACCGCGGCCTGGAGACCGTCTGGGCCGAGGATTGCCCGAGGAGCGAAGCGGCGGCGATTTTCGCCAAGGCCCGCGCGGGCCAATCCATCACGCCAGCAGAGGCGGTGCGCTACAAATCCTACCTCCTGCACGAGCTCGCTGTGATGGATGCGGCGAAAGGCTGGACGATGCAAATCCACTACGGCGCGCTGCGCTCGAATAACTCGCGAATGTTGAGCCGCCTGGGGCCTGACACGGGCTTCGATTCGATCGGCGACTGGCCCGTGGCCTCGGGCATGGCGCGGCATTTTGACCGGTTGGATGCCGTGGGCAACCTGCCCAAGACGATCATCTATAATCTCAACCCCCGCGACAACGAGGTCATCGCCACGATGCTCGGCAATTTCCAAGACGGCATCACGGCCGGCAAAATGCAACTTGGCAGCGGGTGGTGGTTCAACGACCAACTCGACGGCATGACCCGCCAGATCGAGGCCCTGTCGCAGCTCGGCGTGCTCGCACGCTTTGTCGGCATGCTCACCGATAGCCGTTCCTTTCTTTCCTACACCCGGCATGAATACTTCCGCCGGTTGCTCTGCAATATCCTCGGCCGTGACATGCAGCGCGGGCTCGTTCCCGACGACATAGAGCTTGTCGGCGCTCTGGTGGCAGACATCAGTTACCGCAACGCACGCGACTACTTCGGTTTTTCAGCGCGCTCAAACTGACCTATGCCCATGAAAATTGAACCCGGCAGCAAACTTCTTTTTATCGGCGATTCCATCACCAACGGTGGGCGCAATCTCAACCTCCCCGGCGAAGGCCGCACCGACGACGCCTACGGCTCGGGCTATGTCCTCTTTGTGAAGTCGCTCCTCGAGTCCACCTGCCCGGATTCGAGGATTCGCGTGGTCAACAGTGGAATCAGCGGCCACACCGTGCGCGACCTGGCCGCCCGCTGGCAGGCCGATGTGTTGGATTTCCGTCCCGATTGGCTTTCTGTGATGATCGGCATCAACGATGTCTGGCGCCAGTTCGACACTCCGTTGCGAGCGGAAATCCATGTCTCCCTCGAGGAATACACCTCCACCCTCCGATCCCTGCTGGCCGCTGTGCGTCCCTCGCTGAAGGGCCTTGTTGTTTGCTCTCCCTATGTGATCGATGCGAATCCCGCCGATCCCATGCGGGCCGCCATGGACCGCTACGGTGCGGCCGCCCGATCGCTTGCGAAAGAATTCGACGCCACCTTTGTGGACACGCAGGCCGCCTTCGACGCCTACCTTCGCCACCACCATCCCAACCAACTCTGCTGGGACCGCATCCACCCCTCCGCCACCGGCCACATGCTGATCGCCAAGGCTTGGCTCGATGCCATTGGCTTCGAGTAGGCGCCGTCCCGTAGATCAAATGCTCCCTAGATTTTGGATTTCGAACACGCCGATATGCCTTGCCGTTGTCGTGAAAGCAGAATTTAAACAAATTAATAAGCAGAAAATGATGGTATGTTAATAATATAATATATTTCTAATTAAAACATTAAAATTTATATTTTTAAAAATCCACATTGGGCTTTTTGATCGTATAATGCAAATAATCGCCGAGATCGTTCATTTCCATTTGGTGAACCGATCATTAGAAATCAAGCCGTCTATCTTCCCAGAGTTCCGCTCTAAAATTCGGAAAAACCATGTTTAAAAAAATCATAGCCTTGATGCTGTTCCCGGTGGCGATGGCCCTTGCGGATCAGGAACCCGAAACCGCAGAGCTCGATCCCTTGGAGAAGGTCGAGCAAGACCAAGTCAGCGAAGCTTCCGGCACTTTGGATATCGCCAACCGAAACCTTGTGGCGACCAACCGGCAAGATTTCACGCACTCCTCCTCCTACAAACCCAATTGCGCGGGCACCAAGGCCCACGATGGCGATAAGGGGACCGCATGGATTCCCGAAACCGGCGGCAAGGAGGACTTCCTCGAAATGTCCTGGGGGCTGGCTGTGCCGGTCACCCAAGTGGACATTCTTGAAAAAAACAGCGCCGATATTTCCAGCCTCTCACTGGAACTTTTCGATGGCTCAAAATGGGAGGCGGTTTCCCGCAACGGCGACTCTCCGCGTCATCTTTTTGAATTTCCTCCCCGCCCTGCCAGCGCGCTCAGAATCCGGATAAAAACCAAGGCCGGCGCAGGCGGTATCACCGAGGTGGTTGTTGCCAACGGGGAATCAAAGGATCCGCTGCCGCGCTACGGCTCCGCCGCACTGGTCGCGGCCATGCAAGAAGCAAAGGCAGTCGTTCTCTTTGATGGTAGCCCCTATGCCTACAGCCGTGCGGGGCGTGGGCTGATCAACCAAAGAACCCCCGAGGCTTGCCTTGCCAACGGATGGACGATTCCGGTTCTCGAGTTCCTCTGCAACAAGCTTGGCGGTAAAGTCGAATCCACCGAGCCCGGCCGACTAGATGTGACTTTGAATGGGCGCTCCTTGACTTTGGAGACGGACTCTGGAACTGCGATCACAGACCAAATCAAATCCCTCTCGACCCAAGCCGGGTTGGAATTCATGCGACAAGGGTCTCTTGTCTTGGTTGGCCTCCGACTCGGTGCGCTCGGCGAGGACTCCGTGGTTGCTGAACTCAACGACCTCCTTGGCCGGAATCCCTCCTTTACTGTAATCGAACCCTCCGCCCCTTCCGGTTCGCAGCAGCCTGAAAAATCGGGCTTCAGTGCCTTCATCGAAACTTGCGTGGCTAAAATGAAAAGCTGGTTTGCGGACCCGCGTCCGGCACCTGACGCTACGATTACCCCGACCATGGCCCAGGAGGGCGTCACCTACGAATGGCCGGGCTTCCGCTCCACAGCCGACCCGCTGACCAATGCCGATGCTTGGCTGAAATATTCCGAAACCACGGCGGTTCGGCCTTGGGTTGGTGCGATACAGTTCATGAAGCCGTTCGTCCTTCCCCAAAAACAGGTTGAAAGCATGGAGGAATTCGAGGAACTCAAGGCGCAAATCCGCGCCGCCCCGGAACAAAATGATGTCATCGCCACGAGCGACTTCCTCAAAAGATACCACAAAAGGTTGTCCGATGAATTCGTGGTTTACAACACGCTCGGCATGAATGTTATCAACCAAACCGCGCCGAAGGACTGGCCGGACAACCTGCACGATGATTTTGTCAGTTGGGCCTCCACATACGCCCTGGCCTACTACCTGGCTAAAAATTTCGGCGTCGCGGCCCACCAGTATGGAAATGAGCCGGATGCGCATTTTAACCAGTCGACAGATGAACAGATCGCTCGGCGGCTCACTTTGGCGGCGGATGCGGTCCACTGCGCAGTCGAAGATGCGAACCGCGACAGTGGCCGCAACCTAAAAGCGATTTTTTCGGCCCCGGTTTTGGCGAGCGACTTCACCGGACGCACCGCCAGGATCATGATGCGGAATTTGTATACGAGATACGACGGCAGTCGGAGCCCCACTCCGCTCTTTCAGTTGTTCAATCGGCATCGCTATGGCGGCCGCCCGCACCAAAATGTTTTGGAAGTCCAAAAGGCAAAAAAATGATGCAGGAAGAGGCGGGCGAGGTGCTTCCCCAGGTCTTCACGGAACTCAACTATTCTACTGGCCGCAATTGGTCGCAACCCACGGTCACTTTCCTCAATGACTCGCCCCGCGTCTTTACCTCCCTCGCCAGCATTTGGGGTTGGATGATGCAGGAACAAGGAGTGTTCGGAATTTTCCTTTTCAACCTTAACAATTCGGGCGTTTGGTTTCGGGAGATCAAGCCCCCCGCCCACCGAAGTGCTTGTGTCAGCTGACCCAGCCCCGCCTGCGGAGGGCATGCTGACGCTAACCGGCACCAGTCGGCCTGCCGAAATGGCCGAAGCTTCCGAGCCGCCTACCGATGCATTTCAGCCTGCTGTCATTGCCCCGCCTCGCCAAGTCGGACCCTTTTCGAATACGGTCACCTACTCCATGTATCCGGAGAAGGATCCTGGAGCGAAACCAGCGAGACGGGAGCAGATTGCCTACGGGACAAAAAACTTCGAGGTTGCCCGGTTGTTCGGGCGCGGTTTCCATGGAAGTCGCCCGTTGTTGAAGACGGACATTTCGTGCTCTGACCCTGAATATCGTGCCTGGACAGCTTTCGACGAGGAGGGCGAGCGCTATTACATTTGGTCCGTTCAGGTGGATGAATTTGCGCCCTACGAGCTGGAGTTCGATTTGGGCAAGCTGGACCTGCCGCCGGACGCCCTCGTGACCGCCGAAATGGTCAGCGGGGCGCGCCATGGAGAAATGACCCTCTCCACCACGCTGCCTCAGGATCGGAAGATTCGCCTGCAACAACCCGCCCAGAGCGCGATGTTGTTGACTGTTCATAAGCGCCCGCTGAAGCAGGAGTCCATCTCGCCCGAGGCGGATGCGATGGTCGTTCAGGGCGAACAATCCAAGACGAATTTTGGAGCGGAGAAGGCGCTTCGGATCGGGCGGAATGCCGGCACCGGCGCGAATGCGATCAGTTTCCTAAAGTTCAAGCTCCCCGAGGGGAACGCCGACATCCAGCGCGCTGTGCTGGAGATGAACGGGCAAAGCAAGAGCTTCAATGCCTATGACGGCGGGTTCTTGTTCCGGGTCTATGCGGTGGAGGAGGGGAATTGGGATGAGCAGGAAATTACTGCCGAGAACGCCCCGGGCGTTAATAGAACCGTCTCCGCCATGAAGAAAATCGACATGAAAAATTATCCGCTGGGGCATGTGATCAGCTTCAATACCCCGTCGCAACTGTTGGTTGATGTGACCCAAGCCGTGCGAGAGGCCCGGAAGAATGGCAAGGGTGAATTGGATTTTGTCTTGATCCGGGAAGTGCACTGGCCGAGTGAGAACACGGATGGTTTTGAAGCCGTCGTGTCATCCCGCGAGGCTGGCGCGGAGGAATCCCCGAGCCTTCATCTCTGGCGATAACTCCAGATTCCCCAATTAATGGAAACAACGGCCACGCCATCAAAGAAGGTTCTGAACAGAGCCCGAATCAATTTAGGGTTAGTCAACATCCTCTCCTCCGGCGACGAGGGGGCTTTCGCACCTTTCCATACCGTGATCGTGAGAGCGCTTGGCGGTGGAGATGCGCACTTGGGATTTATCGGTGGAGTGATGTCCTCCCTGTCGGGCATGTTCGCCTGGCTCGGAGCCATCATCCTCCGCATGGTTGGCTACAACCGGCGGGCCTTGATGGGCACGATGTTCGTCGGGAATGTTCTCCAATGCGGGATCGTGGTTTTGCTGGTGCTGGCAGCGAAGCAGTTCGAGTGGGCCACCTATTTGCTCTACGGCTATCTCGGGGTGATCACGCTTACATGCATCCTGGCCGGGGCGGGGAGCACGATCACGATGAGTTGGATCGGGGATTTGGTTCCAGTGCGGCAGCGCGGTTGGTTTGTCAGCGGCATGTCGATCCTCTCGAACATCGGGCTGGTTCTGTTTCAGTTTTTATTCGCTCAACTGGCCATCAAGGCGCAGGGTTTTATGGGCTACGCGGCGCTCGTGGCGTTGTGTTGTGCGACGACATTTATTGCCGTGTTGCTTTGCCTGACCATTCCCGACAAGCAAACCCAAGCGATGAAGTTCATGTCGAGTGATCCCGGGGAACGCGTCGACTACTGGTATCGACCCTTGTGGCTTCTGATCTGGTTCGAGTGTGCTTGGCGGATCGGCCGAATATCGCTCGCGGCATTCACCACGGCCTACCTGCTTGATTACTTCGGGCTCAAGTTGGATCGGATCATTCTCATCTACATGTTGGTGAATGTGGTGAATATTTTTATGCTGTATGTCGCCGGAAACCTCTCCGACCGCATCGGCAACAGGTATCCGCTCGCGATTGTCACCTGTGTCTGCGCCGCCAGCATGTTGCTCTGGGTGGGCAGTGCGTGGTGGGGTGTGTGGGCGGTCATCGCCTACCAAGTCATCAACGGCATGGCGGGATCGACACACTGGATGTTGCTGACCAATCTCTCCCTCCAGGTCTACCCCTCGAAGGGGCGTGCCAATTTTCTCTCGTTCTCCCGCACCTTTGTGGGAGTGATGGGTTTGGCGGGCTCCACGATCGCCGGCTTCCTTTTGGCCTCCATGCGCGGTTGGTCGATCAATCTCTGGGGAGCGGACTTCAATTATTACCATGTCTTCTTTCTCGGTTGCACACTCTTCACCTTCACTTGCATGGTTCCGTTGTGGTTTCTCGGCAAGATGGTGATGCCAGATCACGACGAACCAGCGGCGGAAAATGCCGGAGCCTGAGGGTAGGCAAGGACAACGATGAACAAACTGGATTTCACTCAGCGCGTTCTGGATTTGCCGGTCTTCGACACGCATTCCCACATCAACGCCCCGGGAAGGCCGCTCGCGGCCAGGAATTTTGCGGATTTAGGTCACTACTTCTGGCTGGCCCAGCAACTCAAAGGGGTTGGCTGGAAGGAGTCCGAAACGATGAACGAGGCTGTTGCGGAGGCTTATTTCGATGCGTTCATCAAAACGGAAAACACCGCCATGAATTGGTGCCTGCGGAGGATTCTGTTGGATCTCTACGGGGTTGTGATCCACTCCCCGAGCGATCTCTTGGCGGCTGACCGCATCATCCGGGAGCGGGCGGATTCGGCAGATCATGTCCGTGAAACTTGTCGAAAAGCGAACATCCGGCACATCACGCAGAATCTCGTGTCGCAAGCCGTATTTCCCATTGTGCCGGAACTTGGCGTGCTCGTGGCCGACACGCTGAACGGGCCGGTTTCTTTGTTTCTGGAGGCGCCTTCGGAGGATGTGGTGGGCACGGCGGTTTCCTCGCTCCAAGCCGCTGTCGACGCCATGGCTGCGGCAGGACAAAAGGGCGCGCGGATCGATTTCAACCTCTTCGAATCCATCGAAAATGCCCGGTGGCGCAGCGAACTTCTCGACGCGATTTTTTCACGCCTCCACAGGCACGGGATGTTTGTGCAGATGTTTATCGGGATGAAACGCGTTCCCACCGGATCGTTTCCGCAGGACGATCCGGAGCGCATCACGGGGATGATTCCCTTTTTTCAGAAATATCCCGATTGCCGGTTCGAACTGGTCTGCGCGGCGGCGGGCAACTGCGTGAATGTGGTGCAGGCTGCGGTGCTGGCCCCGAATGTCCACCCCGGCGGGCTCTGGTGGTATACCTTCCGGCCCTCCATGGTTCGGCAAACGCTGGAGCAAAGGCTCGAAGCGCTGGCGCCGTTGAAGTGCCCGGTTCTCGCGAGTGATGCCACCTGCATCGAGTGGTGCTACGGGAAAACGATGCTGGTCAAGACGCTGATCGCCGAGTTCCTCGCAGGCAAGGTGGAGGCGGGCTGGATTTCAGAGGAGTGTGCGTTGCGAACGGCCTCGGCTTGGCTCTACGAGGCTCCGGCTGCGTATTACATGCCCGCAATGCGGATTATTTAACTCCATCGACTGTCTGGCAGTGAATCATTTTTGAGAAACCTCTCTCACGGACTTGCGATATTGAACGGGGGACATTCCCGTGGCCTGTTTGAATTGCCGACTGAAAAAATAAATGTCCGAGTATCCCAGCGCTTCCGAGATTTCCTTCACCTGCAGGCAGGATCCGTGCAGGTAGTTTTTGGCTTGAAGGATGCGGTGCCGGATCGCGAAATCCATCGGGGCTTCCCCTGAAATCGCAAGAAACCTACGGCTGAAGGTGGAAACCGACATTCGGGCTTCCGCCGCCATTTCCCGCAGGCTCATGCGTTCCAAGGGGTGGTTTCTCAACCGCTCCATCAATTCGAGGATCAAGACATCGGGATCCTTGGCCACAGGCGTGTGGGCATCCCGCCAAACTTGGGCGAGGATTTGATAACAGAGGCCGGCCGTTTGTTGTGAGGCGAGGGCGTCCTCAAAGCGGGACGATTGAATGGTCGCCTGGCAAAAATCCCGCAGCCCAAAAAAATTCGAGGACTCGACCCCCATCAGACTCGCGACATTCTCCCGCAGAATGTCTCCGTTGCCATCCACCGGCAGAAAGCGGCACGCAAAGTTCCGGAACGGTTGTGGACTCACCGATCTGGCAGACAACTCCTGATGTGGTGAAAAAACAAAGCAAACGCCCGGATGGATCGGATAAGTCTTCCCAAGAGTGGTCATCTCGGCTTGGCCCTCCAACGCCACCCACAGGTTAAAGCAATTCGGGATCGGTCTGCTCCAATGCCAATTTTCTGAACGCAAGTCAAACGGCCCGAGGACAACCTTCAGTCCCTTAAAAGGCAGGGGAGGAGCTTTATTTGTTTTCATAACATTATCTTAAAAAATTAATGAAAATAATAAATAATTCGGCCAAGTGAGATCGTTAGTTCCGGAGGGCCGGTCAGAGTTCATAGAGATGGATTCAGGTTAGCGGGTTCACTCGGGGTATGAGGCTGGAGAATTTTGCAAAAAATTTACCCCCAATATCTCTGTCAGGCGATAGACAATCTATTTATTTTTTTGCATTATTCCGCCTAACAAATCCGGCGCGATCACTTTCTCTGGAGCCTCATCGCTCACGATCACTTCGCTAGGTGGTGCTTCGCTGGGCAAATGCAAGTTGCTACCCGCGCCCGCAGATTTCCGCCATCCGCTATCTTCTCACCTCGGTGAGAGTCCACTCCCGTTTTGTATTATTTTCCGATGCAGAAGCGGCTGAAGATTTCGCCGAGGATGTCTTCGGTGTCGGTGGTGCCGACGATGCGGCCCAGAAAATCCAGAGCGGCCCGGAGCTCTATGGCGGCGAGTTCGGGCGGTTCGTTGGCTTGAACCAATGATGCGGCCGATTCCAGCGAGGCGCGGGCGAATTCGAGCAGGGCTTGGTGACGGGAGTTGATCGCTGCCAGGGATTGGCCGGAGGCGAGATGATGGACGCCTGTAACGCGGGACATGGCGTCGAGGAGTTGGTCGAAACCCGAGCCGGTTGTGCAGGAAATGGCTATCGCTGATGGCGGGAGGGATGGGCAGGGGAGGTCGGATTTGTTGGCGACGAGGATTTCGTTTTCGCGAAGGGCGCCGGGGATTTCCTCGGTGGAGGCGTCGATGACATGCAGGACGAGGTCGGCAGATTCGAGGGCGCGCTCGGTGCGGGCGACGCCTTGTCGCTCGACGGGGTCGGAGGTTTCGCGGAGGCCGGCGGTGTCGGTGAGTCGATAAAGAATGCCGCGCAGGCAGGCGATTTCCTCGATGGTGTCGCGGGTTGTGCCGGGGATTTCGCTAACGATCGCGCGGTCCATGCCGAGGAGGCGGTTGAGGAGGCTGGATTTTCCGGCGTTGGGTTTTCCGGCGATTGCTACACGCACGCCTTCGCGGAGAATGCGGCCCTCGTTGGCGGTGGCGAGGAGGGCCGATGTGCGGGCGAGGAGGGTTTGGATTTTTTCTAAAAGCACACGGCCGGAGGCGGGGTCGATGCCTTCCTCGGGAAAATCAATGAACGCCTCGATGTGGGCGACGGTTTCGAGAGCGGAGTTGCGGAGGGCGAGGATTTCCGCTCCTAGGCAGCCTTCGAGTTGCTGGGCAGCGGCGCGGAGGGCGAGGGGAGTGCGCGCGGAAATGATATCCATGATCGCCTCGGCGCGGGTGAGGTCGATCTTGCCGTTGAAGAACGCGCGTTGGGAGAACTCGCCGGGTTCGGCGGCGCGGGCGCCATGGCGGAGGACGAGTTCGAGGATTTTGGCGGCAAGGAGGACTCCGCCGTGACAGCAGATTTCGGCCATATCCTCGCCGGTAAAACTCGCTGGTGCCTCGAATCGGGTTACGAGGACTTGATCGACCATGTCCTCGCCATCGAGGATTTTTCCAAACGACGCCGTCCGAGGTTTTGGTTGGGGCGATTGGGTTTTGAAAATTCCTGCGAGGATTTTTTTTGTGTCAGGTCCCGAGAGGCGAACCATCGCGATGGCTCCCTCGCCAGGAGGCGTGGCCACGGCGGCGATCGTTTCCTCGTAGGCTGCCATTAGGCCGCGAGGGGTTCGCCTTTTTTCAAGAGGCCTTCCTGATCGAGGGCTCGGAGGTTTTCGATGAAGGTTCGGTTTTGCTCCATCGTTCCCACCGAAACGCGAATCCACTCGGGGAGTTTGTAGCTGCGCATCGCGCGGACGATGAGGCCGCGGCGGAGGAGGGCTTTGAAAACGGCGTCACCGTCGCCCACATGCACGAGCACAAAATTCGCGGCGCTGGGGACAAACGAGAGCCCCATCGCGGTGAATTTGGCCTCGAGGTAGGCGCGCCCCTCGTTGGTGAGTTCGCGGGTGCGGCGCATGTGGTTTTCGTCGGCGAGACCCGCAAGAGCGCCGGCTTGGGCGATGCCGTTTGCATTGAAAGGCTGGCGGGTTTTTTGAAGGACCTCGGCGATACGGGCAGGCGCGAGGCCATAGCCGATGCGAAGATTGGCGAGGCCTTGGATTTTCGAAAAAGTCCGCATGACGACGACATTCCGGTTTTCGCGGACATAGCGGAGGACATCCGGCGGGGTATCGAGGAACTCGTAGTAAGCCTCATCGAAAATTACGAGGACATGGTCGGGGACGCAGGCCATGAAGCGGTCGATGGCCTCCTGGCCGACCATTGTGCCGGTGGGGTTGTTCGGATTCGCGATGAAAACCTGACGCGTGCGCGGCGTGATCGCGGCGAGCATGGCGTCGAGGTCGTGGGTAAAATTCGGGTCGGGGACCTCGATGGTTTTGGCGCCGAAGAGTTGGGCCATCAGGCTGTAGACGGCGAAGGCGTGGCCTGCTGTGACAACCTCGTCACCCGGCTTGAGGAAAGCGTGTCCGATGAATTCGATGATTTCGTTGGAGCCGTTGCCGAGAATGACATTCGTGCGTTCGAGTCCGAGTTTTTCGGCGATGGCGTTGCGCAGGGCCCAAGCACCGCCATCGGGGTAAAAATGCGAGCGTTCCAGTGTGTCGTGCATCGCCTGGATGGCGAGCGGGGAGGGGCCGAGGGGATTTTCATTCGAGGCGAGCTTGATGATCTCCGAGGGTTTGAGGCCCATTTCGCGGGCGAGTTCCTCAACCGGTTTGCCGGGTTCGTAGGCGAGAAGATTCAAGACATGCGGGTGCGCGGTCGTTTCCATTTCAGGGTAGGAGGGAACACGATCCGGCGGAAACTTCAATCAACATTGGCTTTCAAGCCTGCGGCTCACGGGATAGTTCCAAGTGGCTCCATGAGTTTTCGTCCGGTCGTCGTTCTGCCTTCGTTCAACAGCGGTTCCCAACTTGCGCGAACCCTTCAGGTGGCGCGGGCGGAGTGTTCCGAGGTTTGGGTGGTGGTCGATGGAAGCACGGACGGGAGCGACCGCGAGGCCGAGGATTTGGGATTGGAGGGGGTGCGGTTTTTGAGAATGGAAAAAAACTCCGGCAAGGGAGGGGCGGTGCTGGCGGCGTTGCGGGAGGCGTCGCGCGAGGGGTTCACACATTTATTGGCGATGGATGCCGATGGTCAGCATCCGGCGGAGAAGATTCGTCCATTTTTCGAGCTGGGAGAAAAACATCCCGAGGCTTTGGTTTGTGGGGTTCCGGTCTTTGGGCCAGACGCGCCAGCGGAGCGGGTGAGAGGGCGCTTGGTCGGAAATTCCTTTGCGCGGTTGGAAACCCTCGGTCTTGGGCCTGTCGATTCACTTTTCGGGTTCCGGCTTTATCCGGTGGAGGCGTCGTTGCGTGTGATGGAGCGAACGCGGTGGGCGCGGCGGTTTGATTTCGACACGGTGCTGGCGGTGAGGCTGTCGTGGGCCGGGGTGCAGTGTCTCAATATCCCGGTGCCTGTGGTTTATCCGTCGCGCCAGTCAGGGGGCGTGACGCATTTTCGCTACTTGCGCGACAATCTGCTGCTGGTCGCGGCGCACACGCGGTTGCTGGTGGAGTGGCCGATTCATCTGCCGCGCTTGGTGGCGCGCTGGTATCAGGCTGGTTGGGCGTGCCCGCGTTCTTGATCCGGCGGCGGCGCGGGCATAGGGTTTCCGCCCATTCATGAAACCGGTCACGATCTACGACACCACACTGCGCGATGGCACGCAGGGCACGGGAATTTCTTTTTCGATCCTCGACAAGATTCGCGTCGCCCAGCGACTCGATGCGTTTGGCGTGGATTATATCGAAGGCGGTTGGCCTGGTTCGAACCCGCGCGACGCGGCGTTTTTCAGCGAGGCGGCGAAATTGGAATGGAAAAATGCGAAGATCACCGCCTTTGGCAGCACGCGCCGTGGCGGGATGGCGGTCGAAGCGGATGCGCAGGTGAAATTGCTTCTCGATGCGCAGACGCCGGTCGTGACGATCGTCGGCAAGACCTGGTTGCTCCATGTCACGCAGGTTCTGAATGTCGCGCCGGACGAAAACCTCTCGATGATCGCCGATACGGTGGCGTTCCTGAAAAAGAACGGGCGTGAGGTTTTCTATGACGCCGAGCATTTTTTCGACAGCTACAAGGATGACCCCAAATACTCGCTCGACACGCTGCGTGCTGCCCGCGACGCCGGCGCCGATGTGCTCGTGCTCTGCGACACGAATGGGGGTTCGCTCCCCGAGGAAATCGCCCGAATCACTGCTGAAGTGGTGGCGGAATTGAAATGCCCCGTCGGCATCCATACCCACAACGATTGCGGGTTGGGGGTCGCCAACGCTCTCGCCGCCGTGCGCGCCGGAGCCTGCCAAGTGCAAGGCACGATGAATGGCTATGGCGAGCGGGTCGGAAATTGCAACCTCACGACCATCATCCCCACGCTTCAGGTCAAAATGGGCCTCCCCTGTGTCCCCGACCTCACGCAACTCCGAGAGGTTTCGCGGTTCGTTGATGAATTAGCGAATGTCCCGCAGGATATCCGGGCGCCGTATGTCGGCCCAGCCGCTTTCACCCACAAGGGCGGGCTTCATGTTCACGCCGTGCAAAAAATTGCGCGAAGCTATGAGCACATGGACCCGACGCTCGTCGGAAACTCCCAGACGATTCTCGTCTCCGACATGTCCGGCCAGAGCAACATCCTCGCGAAGGCCGCGGAGTTGGGTTTCAGCTTTCAAAAAGGCGCGCCCGAAGTTTCGGCGATCCTGAAAACTGTGAAGGAAACCGAAGCGCTTGGTTACGAGTTCGAGGCCGCCGATGCATCGTTCGATTTGTTGATTCGGCGCACGCTCGGACGGATCACCCGGCTCTTTGATTTGAAGGAATACCACTGCTCGTTCCGTCAGTCGGAGGACCACAAATTCACCACCTGCGAGGCGACTGTGAAGTTGCTCGTGAACGGCACAGCCGAATACACGGTCGAGGAAGGCGACGGGCCGGTGAACGCGCTCGACGCCGCTCTGAGAAAGGCTCTCCGGCCATTTTACTCGTGGATCGATTCGGTGCGGCTTGCTGACTATAAGGTTCGAATCATCGATGGATCGCGCGGCACGGCTGCCAAGACGCGCGTGCTGGTTGTTTCCACCGATGGCACCTCGACCTGGGGAACGGTGGGAGTCTCCGACAACATCATCGAAGCGAGTTGGCTGGCCTTGGTGGATAGTTACGAATTCTTCGCCACCCGCGCCGGGAGTGCCAAATGAGCGCGCCGAAACTCAGCGAACTCAAAAGCCGGGCGCAACGCCTGAAGCCTGCGGTCAAGCTCGGCAAGGCCGGGGCCTCGCCTGAATTGTTGGCGGAATTAGGAAAGTTGCTCGACCTCCACGGTCTCGTGAAATTGCGATTCGAAGGTTTCAAGGAAGAGCGCAAGACGCTCTCCAAAGAACTCGCCGAAAAAACCGGCTCCACGCTCGTTCAGCAAGTCGGTCACACGGCGGTTTATTACCGGACTTCCGTGGCGAAGTCTTAGCGGAATCAGATTTTTTCGAACTGCGAAATTCGGCGGAAGAGGTCGTAGCGGGATTCGATCTGAGCGGAGTCGACGGTTTTGAGGCGTTCGAGGCTGAAGGCTTCCACATTGAAGCTGGCGAGCACACTTCCGTAGACGACGGCTTTTTTCAGGGCATCGAAGGTGACGCCACCAGCGGCATTGGCTGCGAGGTAGCCTGCCAGGCCGCCGGCGAAGGTGTCGCCCGCGCCGGTGGGGTCGTGGATGTCCTCGAGCGGGAAGGCGGGGCAGCTGAAAAACTCGGCTTCGGGGCCGAAGAGCAGGCAGCCGTGTTCGCCTTTCTTAATCGCGACATACGCGGGGCCCATTTCGCGGATTTTTTTGCCAGCTTTGATGAGGCTGGTTTCGCCGGTGAATTGGCGGGCTTCGCCGTCGTTCAGAATGAGCATGTCCACGCGGCCGATGAGGCGGGTGAGGGAGTCTTTGGCGATGTTAATCCAGAGGTCCATCGTATCCGCGATCACGAAGCGGGGTTGGCTGACCTGATCGAGGACATGGTGCTGGAGGTCGGGCGCGATGTTTGCCAGGAGGACGATGGGAGTTTGGTGGTAGCCTTCGGGCAGGGTGGGGGTGAAGGTCTCGAAAACATTCAACTCCACCGAGCGGGTCTCACGGGTGTTCATGTCCCACATGTATTCCCCGGACCACCGGAAGGTTTTCCCTGGAACGATCTGGAGGCCGGCAAGGTCGATCTGGCGATTGCGGAAAAGTTCGACATGTTCCTTCGGGAAATCCTCGCCGACGATGCCAACAAGGCTGACGGGCGAGAAATTCGATGCGGAGACGGCGCCGTAGGAAGCGGAGCCACCGAGGAGATTTTTGTGTTCGGCGAGCTGGGTTTTGATGTCATCCAGCGCGATGGAGCCAACGATGAGAACGGACATAGGGACGGAACAATGGGGAGAGGGGAAGCTTCGATCCAGAAAATTATCCCGAGATTTTGCGGCAATCCGTGCGTCGGCGCCGGGAGGGTCGGGGGCTTATTCGGAGACTTGGTAGCCGGCGCGGCTTTTCGTCGTGGCGTCGGGGGTGGATTTGAGGAGTTGGCGGGTGGTGCCGAACGCGGCGTCGAGATTCCGGATGTAGGAGGTCTCGCCCGCTGAGGCGCGGGTGAGGCCTTTGGCTGTCAGCCCGATCGCTTGGCCTGCGGCGAGGCCTTGCGTTTCCCCGAGGAGGCTGGTGGCGACGACCAAGCCTTCGGCCACGCCGACAGCCGCCCGGTCTTTTCGAATGATCACATAAAACCGGGTTCCTCGGACCGCCGCCGAGCCGAGCGGAGTGGTGACTTGGAATTTCGACTCTTTCTTGAGGGGCGGCACATCGATCAGGACGGTGCCGGATTGGAGATTCAGATCGGTATGGGATTTGGATAACTCGGAGGGGCGGGCCGTGGTGGTGGTTTGCATTGGCAGGTAGTCCTTCGAGGCGAAACGCGTGAGTTTCAACTCCGAGCGGGGCTGAAGGATCAGGATCGCTCCATTGGCAAAGAGTAATTTCAGGCGGGAGTCGGCCGGGGTTTTCACCGTCGAGCCGGGAGGGATCGTATCATTCACGCGAATCGGCGGGGTGCTGCTGTCGGCCACGACGATCACGGCAGGCGACCCTTGGACTTCAATGACTCGGATATCGCCCGACGACTCAGAGGCTCTGAGAAACAGAAGGCTTCCGAAAAGAAAAGTGGCCGTGAGCAGAGCGATCAGCCGATGCGAGTGAGAAGAATTTTTCATAAGAGCCGTCCTGGAAATCGAGGGGACGGAAAAAAGGGAGCCGGCACTCGGATTCGAACCGAGGACCGACGGTTTACAAAACCGTTG
>CALFPA010000022.1 GCA_937919825.1 uncultured Spartobacteria bacterium
CTCCCTGATCCCGGAAGAAACATCTCGATGGGCCGCAATGCCAACTTCTGCAGGTCTCCATAATATCGTATCGCAGCCTCAAAGTTTTTTCCCTCCCGCATAGTGTATAAAAGAGTAGGACTATAGCCCAGAAGAAACCCACTCACAAAGCTGCCGATGAAAATCCCATACACAACGATGGTTCGAACGGTTCTAAGGTTGATAGCCCAGTATGCTGCTGCGACCACAAGGACCCATAGAAAAGGTGCTGAGTAATATGGCCCCTCGGTTCCCATAAAAAATGCCAAGCCCATTAGGAAAAGGATATTCCAATGGGTCATGTCTTTTGGGCTTTTTCGGAAAAGATACCAAGCCGAAACACAAACTATTGGAACAATGTAAGCCATATTTACCAAGGAAATATGAGCGAAATTACGGTTGAAAAGGAAGGGACAAAGACCAAAGGCAACGCCAAGAGCCAATGCCCACGGCATCCTACATTGAGCAAACCGCAGACATACGAACATACTCAGACCCGCAGCAATATGACATAAAATCAAAAAGAGATGGGCTCCAGCAGCCAATCCAAATACCTTGAGAAATACCCCGCCAAACACTTCCTCAAAAGAAACACCCGTCGGCCAGTCGCTGTAATTTGCCTCGTATGGAGCCGCCAAATCATTTTTAATAAATGGCCTGAATGGCTGCAATTCCCCTTTGGCACCACTATCCATTAGCATCAACATCCAAACCCCGTCACCACTTCCATAATGTGGCGGGGCCTTCCAGTTTTCTGAATTCGTCAAGCCATAGTAATAAGTCGCCACAAGCGCAACGACGAGACAGACTAGGAATCCTGCAAGGGTGTCTTTTTCGAACCTTTTCATGCGTGCAATACCGGTATTTCTTTCAATTTCTGAATTTGTTGAGATTTGGGATTCACACTTTCCCATATTCCTTTAACTGTCAGACTCCAACGATACGAGTTTACAATCGCTTCTCTTGCAGTTTTACGAATCCGCGTGGTTTTTTCCATGTTTTGAAAAAGATAGTAAATCCGCTCTGCCAAGCTCTGCGCATCCCCACTTCGAAAAAGCAATCCACTTTCTCCATCAGTAAAAAGCTCGCCACTCCCTCCGGTTCCAGAGCAGACCACAGCCAATCCGCTCGCCATGGCCTCCAAAATCCCGATGCCCATGGGCTCTTCCCAGATGCTCGGAAAAACATAGATCGCGTGCCGCCTGTAGAGATCGGGGAGATCGGCGCGATCGACTCGACCAGTAAATTCCACATGATCAGCCAAGCCATTCTCCTCAACCAGGGCATCAAGCCGGCGTTTGTAGTTCGCATCCAAGAGTGGCCCGGCGATAGTGAGCTGCATCGTCGATATCGGATGTCGCCTTACCAGTTGTGAAAACGCCTCCAGTAAAATATGCACGCCTTTATGCTCTGCCACTTGGCCGGTGAAAAGAATTTTCCCTGGTTCCACTGCTTCCCCAGGGTAGAATTTTTCTGTATCCACACCCCAACAAATTTGCTCCCAACTTTTTGAGCGGAGCGCCCCATGCTTTAATTTCCGCTCCAAAAATCGTGTAGGACAATGCACGAAGTCAAATTCCGGAAGTCCAGCAGTAGGCCGAGCTATCAAGATGCCCGCCATTCGCAAAAACAAAGCCTGAGCTAATCTGCTCGGGCTAACCATGATCAATCGCGACTGCGATGTCCAGAGGTCGTTGTCATCAGCAAGCAACCCAAGGTCGAAGGCGAAAAGGCCGGTGTGAAATCCGGCTTGTTTTGCCAGAACAGCGAGGCAACGGGATGTGTGCCCCAGGTTCCAAAAGTAAACAATATCCGGCTTGCGGGAGCGGAGCACTTCATGAAAAACCCGAATATTGTGTTTTTCCCTTCGAACCAAATAGCGCAGTTTCGCCAACCGTGGCATGTCTCGGAGGGTTGCCCAAATCGAGCAATCCAGCAAAGGATGCACAAAATCCCGATCACCTTTCGGGACCAAGTTCGAGGTCAACACCTCGATATCATGACCAGCTTCGCGCAGGGACTCCACCACTTGGCTGCATCCAATTTCATAACCTCCGAGCACCTCGGGCTGAAACAGATTGGAAACAAATAAAATCCTCACGCGAATATCTCCGATCTAATCCGCCTCAAGGCATTGTTGGATATACTTGCAAAAACTGTTGGGCTCCATCCTATAGTCACTCTCGTAGCTGGTCTCGATTTCCTCCACAGAATCATATTGGCGGTGAAGATGACCCAATTTGCTGGCGAGAAGCTTGTAGTGAATCTGGTCTTTCCGAGGCGACAGGATTTCG
>CALFPA010000023.1 GCA_937919825.1 uncultured Spartobacteria bacterium
GCGCCAGCCAGCATGGCAATCTGCCTCATTATGGCTGCCGCTCTGTTTGGGAGTAGAATTCTGGTTTTCATAGGATGGGAAACATTTCGTTGGGTGAATCAATCAAAACGGACTCTGGGGTTCATTTCGCGGGGGGAATACCAAGTGATATCGAACTCCTCCTTGAGGATTTCTTTCATTCGCCGCCAGACCAGATGGCAGTGACCCATTTCGTAGGGCTTTCCAACTTCCTCGGAGGCTCTCATTCCCGCCTCCTTGATTACCCAGGCATAGACCGGATCATCACTGATCGGGTCGTAGAGAATTCCACTGCGAGCCTCGCCACTCTGGCTTCTGCGCTGCGCCAATTCACGCCGCCGATTTAGTTCGGGATCTGGCGTCGGCACCAGCGGTGAGTCTCTGACTTTGGGCTTTCGATTCCGCAACACCTCCAGCGCGGCTTCTCGTTTCTTTTCGCGATGAGACCTCCAGAGCAAGAAGGGCAAAATCAAAATGCCAAGTGGGAGGAGAAGCGGACTGAGCGCCACGACGACTACTAGTTTTAGCAACGCACGGACCTTCTGAGCGCGAGCGGAAGGAAATCGTATCCGACGGCGAGGGCGTTGACTGTTGAGATAGCGAGGCCAATCCATGGCTTAAAATGAAAACTCAATTTGGCGGAAGAACTCAGGTTTGGAGCGGCTCTGCGGAAGGATCTGCCGGATGTGAGCGACGAGCTTTTGGATGAATTTTGTAATCATTTCGCCCGGCATCCTAAAACAGCTGGTAGGACAAAAACTGGGGGACCAGTTTTTTTCTTAAAAAAAGTTTTCGCCTCACAGGCGGACAAGGCGAATCCAGTAAAAGGCTTAAATACATAGCTTAAGCCAAGTTTACCCCCCCGGAGTTGCAGCGCCACTACCGCCTCATGCAGCAAAACCGATTCTTGGCTTCTCGCGTGACTCCATTGGGTCGGAATTGAATATCTCGGCGAGAGAATAATCTGACTGCAGAGGAAGAGACCGAGAGGCTTTATCGGCAATACGATGAGCTGCTACTGAATCGATACGCGAAAAAACATGATGGGCGACAAGACGCCCGGGCCTCATGAATGCAGCATCGATCTCCGTGGATTGACAATTGATCGAGCATACGATGTGGAGACGAAGGAAGTCGGCCAACAATCCGTCAGTGATATTTAGGATGGCTCCCACTTGCCTCTGGTTGTCCGTTCCACGGGTCATCAAAGCACCCTCGGCGTCCTCCAAAACGCATATAAATCGGAGTGAGGGATGTGCCGCATGCTGCTGACTCCAAAATCCGATAAACTCTGGATTTGAGAGCACACCGGCGTTTGCTGGTGGGATAAAGTAAAAGCGGTGGGTGTCCTTCAGCAGGAACATCAGGTGACGCAAATAGGAGGTCTTGCCTGTGCCCGGAGGGCCCTCAAACACGGTTAGACCTGAATTTTTTTGAGAAAGCTTTTCGACATAGGAGTCGGTCCATTTCGAGAATCCCGCACCGTAATGGAGATCGAGATTTTCTGCATCGAGCGACAAGCTTCCGGAAAGCTCAACGACCTCGGTATCGATGTTATCACCGGAATTTGTGATCAGGTGGTAGCAACCTCTCGCTTTATTTCTAGGGCGGGCGTAGTCAACCCGAAAGGCGAGCGCAGCTTTCTTGGCTGTTTCCAAGTCCGGGGCAAATGATGAGAGGCGACCATTGTCTATGTAAATGAAAACGCCCGCGTCCTCCTCGATAATAACATCCCGCCATTCCAATCCCCGCATCGATTCGCCGCGATCGGAACGCAGGATGCGAGGCCCTTTGTCGGCAAGGATGCGGTCGTGTTCCCACTCCTCGCGTTGCAGGAGAAAGCGATGCATGGGGGAAGCTCCATAGGCCGCCAAGACGGGCAATGGGGCATCACCGAGATAATTAGCAGAGAATGACGGCATCTGTCCGAGATCAATCTGACAACGAACATACGGCGACTCAGATGGCTTAACGAGGGGCGGTTGGCTATTGGATTTTGGCATTATAAAAATCGATTTTCGGCGTTGAACTGCCGGTTTTCAAGCAGCACCGGATCCCCCTTTTTTTGAGCGAAGACGCCGTGTTTTTTTGGATGAGTCCGCAGGGGGTGGAGGATTGTGGATAGCGTTGAATATCTCGGCTAAAGGATCCGGATCACCGACCACATCCAGAATTCCGAGATCGTGGAGATCTTTGGGGAAAACGCGCAGACCGGCAATTTCAGCGACTGGGATATACTCATCCATGTGGACCATGATACTTCGCAGATCTGTTTCGTGTGCCGGCTCCTCGGCAAGAACTGCGCCTGGGTAGTCCCGATTTGTTGCTCGTGCTTGTCGTGAGAAGGAAGAAATGCTCGATACCTGAATCCATGCGTCAGGCCTGATTGAGCGGGTATTCCCAGTCAACCATACGAGGATTGATCCATCAAAGAGGCAGGTATGGGAATGGATGTGAACTCTGAGCGTGGAAGGGCGCGCACGAAGTTCGTGAAAGATCATGAGAGCAGTATCCGGCATGAGTGAACCCGGTCCCGTTAGATCAATCTGAAGCGAGGAATCTGCCCCTGACAGAATGCCTCGCAGGCTGGCAAGGAGACGAGCTGGATTTTTATCGGCAAGATTGAGGATGTGCATATCTGGGAGCCTTAAATATTCCCAGGGAGGCGATGTGGGTTGGTTTGGCCGGGGCGAAGTCGGCTCTTTAGCGGACAATTGCAATATCGAGGCCGATCCATAGCTTAAAATGAAAACTCAGTTTGGCGGAAGAACTCAGGTCTGGAGCGGCTCTGCGGAAGGATTTGCCGGATGTGAGCGAGAAGCTTTTGGATGAATTTTGTGATCATTTCACCCGGCATCCTAAAACGGCTGGTAGGACAAAAACTGGGGGACCAGTTTTTTTCTGAAAAAAAGTTTTATGGACTCCCAAAGGCATTCGTCCCACACCCGTGCGAAGGGTCTGACTCATCACTCGCTAATCAAATTCTTTCGCCGAATCGCTGCAAACGAGCTGATGGGAGAATGCGAAATACCATCCATGGAAAATGGCGGAAATCAGAAGACAATTTCCCACTTTCTTTCCCACTTTGACTGATTTTGACATGAGCATCCCCTTAAATGCTTGATAAAGAGGGGGAGTGGCTGGACCCGGAATCGAACCGGGGACACGAGGATTTTCAGTCCTCTGCTCTACCAACTGAGCTATCCAGCCGCGAAGGACGAAAAAAGTATCTATCGAGATGGGTCGGGGCAAGTTTTTACTCGGGGATGTCTCGGATTCGGCGCTCCTTCTTTAGAATAATTCTCTCGGCGGCTTGAAGCTCTCAACAGTAGATACCTTTTGTAACTATGGCAGGGCTTGCAAAATTCTTTAGACAGTGGCGTGCGCCGAGACTCTTGTCTCTCGGGCGTTCAACTGCGGCCTCTTGTCATGCCTTGAAACGCTGGGTGCCGGCCAAGTGATATTCGAAGCGAAGCGCATCGCGATTGTCGGTGGCGGGCCCGCTGGTCTGCGAGCGGCGGAGGTTTGTGCGGCGGCGGGGATGAAGGTCGTTCTTTTCGACGCCAAGCGATCGGTCGGGAGGAAGTTTCTCGTTGCGGGGAAGGGCGGGTTGAATCTTACCAATGCCGAGCCGCGGGAGATTTTTGCCAACAGGTATTCGGGGAAAACTTCGGATTTCTGGCGAGGGGTTTTTGAGGTTTTTGATAGCGACGACCTGCGGGAATGGGCGTTGGAACTGGGATTTGAAACCTTCACGACAAAAAGCGGACGAGTTTATTTGAAGGACCTCAAAGCCGCTGGCCTGCTTCGGCGGTGGGTGGCGCGTCTGCGCGAAATGGGGGTGATTTTTCAGACGAATCACCGTCTCGTGGATCTTAAAGCCGGTGGACAATTCCAACTCGTTTTTGAAAATGGCGCCAGCGCCGAAGCTGATGCGGTGATCCTTGGCCTCGGGGGCGGCTCTTGGCCGGAAACGGGCTCGGATGGCGGTTGGATTCCACTCTTCGAGAAGCTCGGCCTCGCCACGCATCCCCTCGCCCCGGCGAATTGTGGCTGGGAGCACGACTGGCCCCCCGATGTCCTCCAAGCCGCCGAAGGGAAGCCTCTCAAAAATATCCGCGTCACCGCCGGAGAAAAATCCGCCTCCGGCGAACTGATCCTCACGCGCTACGGGCTGGAAGGCGGGCCACTCTACGCGCTCGGCTCGACCCTTCGCTCGATGGATGCTTCCGCCATTTCGATTGATCTCAAGCCGGCCCACTCTGTCGAACAACTCGTGGCTAAAATGGAATCCGTGCGTCGGAGTTTTGCCTCAGAGGCTCGTCTGCGCTGGAAACTTGGTGACGCCGCCTGCGCCCTGCTCGCCCGCAAAGAATGGAATGACGCGCCATCGCTCGCCCGTGAGGCAAAGAATTGCGTGATCCCTCTTAAAGGCCCGAGACCGATTTCCGAAGCCATCTCGAGTGCGGGTGGCGTTCGTTGGGAGGAACTCACCGAGAATTTGATGGTGAAAAAAATCCGGGGGCTTTTTGTGGCTGGGGAGATGATCGATTGGGAGGCTCCCACGGGCGGATTTCTGCTCCAGGCCTGCTTCGCCACGGGGACCCTCGCGGCGCAAACAGCCTGCAAGTTTTGCCGATGATTTTTAGCGCCGGATCCGGTGCGGACCATCCCCGACGCTAAGGACTTCGATGCGAACTTGAGTCAGCCCCTGACCGGTGAAACCCAGTTGATCGGCCACGGGCTTGGTCACATCGAGCATGCGGCCACGAATGAACGGACCGCGGTCATTGACGCGGACTTTGGTGGATTTTCCATTTCGGAGATTGGTCACTCGGATGAAGCACGGAAGCGGGAGGGTTTTGTGGGCGGCGCAGCGGGTCCAGGGCCAGAGCTTTTCGCCAATGGCGGTTTTTCCGGGGAAGATCAAAAAATGTTCACTGTAATGCGAGGCCACGCCCGTTTCGACATGACCGACCGCTTGGCGCGGGTGCATGGGGTGGTAGCGCACGCCGCGCAGGGTGTAGGGCTTGTATTTGTAGCCGTCATAGAACGCCGCGCATCCGCCGAGGAAGATCGAGACGAGGAGAAGGAGAGTGAGCGAGGATTTGGTCATGGCGTGAGCATTTGGATGGCGGCTCGGCGGGATGCCGGGATGCGTCCGCAATAGGTTTCGATCGCAGCAAGCGGATGGGTTTCCGCCTCCTCGATGCCAAGCAGACGGACGAGTTCTCGTTCAAAAAAATCCAAGGCCCGAAGCGTGGCGGGCTTGGCGCTGAGGTGGGCGACGGCGCGGGAGAGGAGATCGAAAACCTCCGGGTGCGGGTGCGCGGGTTGCGTAACGAGGTCGAGCAATTCGGCGAAGTAGCCACCGAGAAAAACATTCGCGGCGGATTTCGACTCGAAAAGGGAAAGGATTCGAACCTCACGCAAAGTGCCGAGCGGGGTTTTGCGGCCCGGGAGGTAACCGATCTCGACGCGATGGAAGAGATCAAGGTGACCAGCGAACGGGCTATTGGCGCGGCGGGCGGCTTTGGCCATCGTGCCGATCTTGCCGTGGGCGAGCGTGAACCATGTCACGATCAGGCTCGTGTCACTCCACGGCTGCCGGCGGATCAGGATGGCCTCTGTTTGTTCCATGGCAACAGAGTTGCCGCCGCTTACAGCGAGATGACCTTCACCGCGAACATGTCCGGATCAGCGGCGAGTTTTTTCATCACCTCTTCGCTGGGCAGACTGTCGAGATTCAACATCGTGAGCGCGCGTCCACCCTGTTCGGTGCGGGAGAGGCTCATGCTGGCGATGTTGATGTTCGATTGGCCGAGGAAAGTGCCGATGTAGCCAACGATGCCTGGACGGTCGCGATTCTCGAGCATGAGCACCACGCCGAAGGGGGTGACCTCCACGGGGTTGCTGTTCACTCGCACGATGCGCGGATCGTTTTTCGCGCCGAAGAAAGTGCCGCCGACCGAGACCTTGCTGTCGCCGCTGAAGACGGCCACATGGAGCCACTCGTTAAAATCGGTCTGCTCGCTGGAGCGAATTTCCTCCACATCGAGGCCGAGGGTCGCCGCCATGCTGCGGACATTGACGCTGTTCACTTCCTCGCCGCCGGCGTGCTTGAGGAATCCGGTAAGGATCGCACGACTGATGGCGTCGGTTGGCATTTCCACGGCCTTGCCGCCGTAGGTGATGACGATGCGGTCGTTGCGCTTTGGCGCGAGCTGGGCCGCGAAACGGCCGAGTTTGTCGCCGAGGGTGAGGTAGGGACGAACGACGGCCGCAGTCTTCGCGTCGATGCTCGGCATGTTGACGGCATTGCGAATTTCGCCGTCGAGGAGGGCGGCGCCGATCGCTTGGGCGATTTCGATGCCGACATTTTCCTGGGCTTCGGCGGTGCTGGCTCCGAGGTGCGGAGTGAAAACGATGTTCGGAGCGGAGCGGAGCGGGAAGTCGGCGGGCGGGGGCTCGACTTCGTAAACATCGAGCGCGGCGCCGGCGACTTGTCCAGAGTGAAGCGCCTCGCCGAGCGCGGTTTCATCCACCAAACCGCCACGGGCGCAGTTCACGATGCGGACGCCTTTTTTGCAAAGTCCCAGGCGTCGGGCATCGAGCATGTGGCGCGTCTCATCCGTGAGCGGCATGTGCATGCTGATGAAATCGACCTGCGGCATGAGCGCGTCGAGATCCTCGACGAGTTCGACTTGAAGGCTGCGGGCACGGCTGACGGAAAGGTAGGGATCGTAGGCCACAACGCGCATGCCGAAGGCCATCGCACGGCGGGCGAGCTCGGTGCCGATGCGGCCCATGCCGAGAATGCCGAGGGTTTTGTTGTAGAGTTCGACGCCTTCGAATTTCTTGCGGTCCCACTTGCCGGCCTTCATCGAGGCATCGGCTTGGGGGATGCTGCGGGCAACGCTGACGAGGAGCGAGAAGGCATGCTCGGCGGTGGAGATCGTATTTCCGCCGGGGGTATTCATTACGATCACCCCTCGGCGCGTGGCGGCGTCCACATCGACATTGTCCACCCCCACCCCGGCGCGGCCGACGACGCGGAGTTTCGTAGCGGCCTCGAGGACGGCGGCGGTGACTTTCGTCTGACTGCGGACGACGAGAGCGGAAAATTCGGGGATGATTTTGATGAGTTCAGCTTCAGGCAGGCCGGTATTAACAACGACCTCGAGGGCGCCGCCATTGGCGAGTTCGTCTACGCCGCGTTGAGAAATGGGATCGGCCACGAGGACCTTGGGTTTGGATGAGGACATTTTCGGAATGAGATGGTGCTGTTTTGTTAAAAAGTGGCAGGGTGTTAAAGCTGCCGAAGCGTTCATTTAAGACGAATGGCGGCCCACGGAAATCAATTTTTATGAAATGGTCGTATCGCATCGCGCGGATCGCGGGGATTGATGTGCGGATTCACATCACCTTCCTGCTGCTCCCGCTGTATTTCGGATGGGTGGCTTGGCAGTCCGGTGGGCCCTCTGAAGCCGCTCGGGCGGTGCTGTTTATTGTTTTGCTTTTCATCTGCGTGCTTCTCCATGAATTCGGCCACGCTCTCGCGGGCCGGCATTACGGAGTGCCAACGCCAGACATTACTCTCCTGCCGATCGGCGGGGTGGCGCGGATGCTGGCGGTTCCGGACAAACCCAAGGAGGAATTCGTCATCGCCGTGGCCGGCCCAGCCGTGAATGTCGTCATCGCGGTGGTGCTGGCTCCCGTCTTGTGGCTGACAGGCGGTCTTTTCAGCGGACCCGCCGGCGAGACTCGAGAGATCCTGCACAATTTGCTGTTGGTGAATCTGGGATTGGTCATTTTCAACATGATTCCGGCCTTCCCGATGGATGGCGGACGAGTTTTTCGATCCCTCTTGGCGATGAAGATTCGTTGGACAAAAGCCACGCGGATCGCGGGTCGGACCGGGCAGGTTTTGGCGGGGGCATTTTGCATCGGGGGATTTCTGCAAGGGAACTTCATGCTCATGCTGATCGCGCTCTTTGTCTTCAACGGCGCTCAGGACGAGATTCGCTTTGCCAACTACCGCGAGGATTTGGAGCGCCAACCGCCTCCCCTCCCCCCAGAGGATTGGTTCGAGCGGCGGATGTAGAGTTATTTGAAACAAGCGGATGGTTTTGCGATGAAAACCCATCGAGGAAAGCCGCCCCAGTCCCAAGAGCTACCCTCGCCGAATGATCTCTCATTTGACAGATTTCAGAGAGCGTGATTACTGTAATTACATGACTCCAACACTTGAAATCCCCCTGACGCGCATTGGCAATTCGCGCGGAATCCGGTTGCCCGCCCCTCTCATAAAAAAACTGGGATTCGATGGAGGCATCCTTTTGGAGGATCATGGTGATCGGGTCGTCCTGAAGCCAACCTCCCGCAGTAAGCCGACAAAGTTATCGTGGACCGAGACCTCTCGTGAAATGGCCTACGGGGCGGAAAACTGGTCCGATTGGGAAGACTCTGCCACGGACGGTCTCAAGGACATTCCGTGGGATGAAGAGAAATCACCGCACTCCCACCCTTGAAACGCCATGATATCTACTGGTGCCGCCTCGATCCCATTGAAGGAGCCGAGATGGCCAAGACGCGGCCCTGCGTGATTGTGAGTCGCGATGAATTGAACGCCCATCTCTCGACGGTCGTTGTTTGTCCTCTCACTTCCACTATCCACCCCCGCTGGCGCACACGCCTTGCGATCCGATGCGCGTGGCGTGCCGCTGAAATTTGCCCGGACCAAATCCGCACCATCTCCAAGTCTCGTCTCGGAGAAAAAATCGGAAAACTCACGCCGAAAACCTCCGCCGAACTCTCCCGCCTGCTCGGAGAACTGTATGCGGCATGATCGTGCCGACTTGGCTGATCGAATGAGCACTGGAATTCGCCCACACAAGTAATCGGAGTGCTTTGGATAGCTGTATTAGCCATTTTCAGGAAAATAAGCGCCTGACCGAAAGAACTTCGAAAATCGACCACAAGTAAAAGCCGGAGCTCAATGCCTGGAGGCTGAGCCCGAGGATTCCTAAACGATCTTCATTTTTTCGATCGTGGCGGTGGTGGAGCGGCCTTCGACCATTTCGGCGAGGACGACGCGGCCGCCGTTGGCCTCGATGATGTCGCGGCCACTCACATAGTGCGCCCAGTCTTTTCCCTTCACCAAGACATCGGGGAGGATTTGGGCGATGAGGTCGCGGGGCTCGTCCTCGTCGAAAATCACAACGAAATCCACCGCGCTGAGGGAGCCGAGGACATAGGCTCGGTCTTGCTCGGGGTTTACAGGGCGGGTTGGGCCTTTGGCGCGGCGGACGGAGGCGTCGCTGTTGAGTCCGACAATGAGGGCATCCCCTTGGGAGCGGGCGAAGGCGAGGTAGTCGGCGTGGCCGCGGTGGAGGATGTCGAAGCAGCCATTGGTGAAAACAAGGGTTCGGCCCTCGGCATGGAGTCGGTCCCGCTCGGCGCGCATTTCCGAAGGGGTGAGAATGCGAGGGAGGAATTGGGTGAGGGTCTGGGAGGGATTCACGCGTTGTGCTGAAAGGCAGGCATGGACTCCTTGTGGGAATCTTCGGCTAATCGACGGGCTTGCTCGATTCGGCGGAGGTAGAAATCCAGCGCGGGGTCGGGCAAGCCGGTGATGCGGGCCTTGGTAAATTCATCGACGGCTTTTTCCCACTGCTTTTCGCGGTAGTGGAGAACGCCGGTCCAGAAATGATCCCGACTGCGTTCACGTTCCGGCGAGAGGCCGTGTTTCGCTGTGAGGATTTCGTAAATTTCCACGCGGCGGCGGCGGGCGCTGACTTTGAGAATTTCGATCGGGCGGACTTCGAGCGACTCAGCCGCTGGGCTGTAGGCATCGGGGCCAATCAAAATCCGGGCGCCATAAGAGGAACTCGCGGAGCAGAGGCGGCGGGCGAAATCCACCGCCGGGCCGGCGACGCTGTAATTTGCGAGGCGGTTCCCACCAAAAAGTCCGGCGACAATTTCCCCGGAGTCGAGGCCCATGCGGACATCGAGGCAGCGCTGCCAACGGGAGTCGCATTCTTTGTTGAGTTCATCGATGCGGGCGGCGAGATCGATCGCGGCGCGGCAGGCGCGGGTGGCGTGACGCTCGTCGGGCTGGGGCGCACCGAAGACGACTCGAATGCACTCACCATTGCATTCATCTAGGTAGCCACCGGATTCCACGAGGTAATCGGAGGCGGTCTGGAGGTAAAAATTTGTGATCGCCGTGTAGTCGACGGGCGAGAGGAGCTCCATCAACTCGGCGTGGTTGTGAACGGAAACCACCAGCACGCTCGCTTGCAATTTGCGTCCAGGAAATGAGGCGTCGAAGCGAGAATTTAAAATCTCGCGGAAGCCTGTGCGGGACATTCTGGGACCAAAGAGGCGCTCGAGACTTTGTTTTCTAGATCCACTCCGGGTGCGGACCCAAAGAAGTCCGAGGACGCCGCTGCAGAGGACGGCGAACACCGGAAGGACGGGCGAAAAAAACTGCCCGTAGATCGAAACCACGCCGGACCAGGTGCAAAGAAGGATTGCCGTGGCCAAGACGATGAAAATCCGCAGGGAGTTCCGCGTGATGTCGAGGGTCGTCCAAGCAATGCCAAACGCCAAAACCAGTGCGACGAAAACCGGCGGCCCCCAGAGTGGGCGTCCATCCATCGGGATACGTAGCGACTTGATCAATCTCTCATCCAGAATGGTGGTGAGCCCCGATGCCAGAAGGAGCATGGCCAGGCTGGCCGAAATGGCGCCTAGGATGATGGCGGCTTTAAGAATTCTCATCGTGTTCGTCTTGCGTGCGGTGGGAGGCCACGACCCATTGGCTCAACACACGGTCCGGCGACTCGACCGCCTCGGCGGGAATTTCGAAATCGGTTTGACCGCTGTTGCGATGGATCAGGCCCAGCCCGAATTGATAATCCTTGAAAAGCCCCTCACACAAGTCGCGAGCTGAAATGTTTTTCTCCACCGACTTCGCCAAAATTGCCTCCACCGCCTCCGGCGAAAAGCGGAAGCGGTAGCCATGTTGCTCCCCGAAACGCTCGGCGAATTGAGTAATGACCAGGCTCTGGGCCTGCCGGGCATCCTCCGCGCCGGCTTGGAGCAGGCGCTCGATGGCGGTATCGGGATTTTCTAAAACGGCGGGCGTGACCTCCAAGGTTCGCACCGGACTTCCGGGAAGACGGTATTTGAATTCGCGCAGCAACCCCTCGCAGGTCGTCATCAATCCCCTGGCGCCGGTGTTCTCTCGAACGGCCAGCGAGGCGATGTGGCGGAGAGCCTCATCAGAAAAAACCGCCTCGATCCCATAAGCGGCAAATGCCCGCTCGTATTGGCGGATGAGGCTGCCCTCGGATTGCTTGAGGATTTCGAAAAGGTCGCCCTCAGCGAGGCTTTCACAAACGACGCGAACCGGCAGTCGTCCGATAAATTCGGGTTCGAGGCCGTAATCCACAAAATCGCTCGTGCCGGCGAGCCGCAGAAGCTCGGCGGGCAAAGTTGTCGCCGCTGCGGGGTCGGCGCCGAAACCGATCCCTGTTTTTTTCAACCGGCGGGAAACGACATCGGTCAACTTGTCGAAGGCGCCGGAGACGATGAAAAGGATGTGTCGGGTATTGATCGACTCGCGGTTGACCTTGCCGCGTTTTTGAAATTCGAGGGCGGCTTGGACTTGGGATTGGAGGTCGTTGCCACCACGAAGCGCGACATCCGTTTCCTCCATGAGTTTGAGCAAAGTCGTCTGCACACCCCGCCCGCTCACATCGCGGCCAGTGACTTCGCGGGAGGTCGCGATTTTATCGATCTCGTCGATGTAAATAATCCCGTATTGCGCGAGGGCCAGATTGCCGTCGGCTTTTTGAACCAACTCCCGCACGAGATCATCGACATCGCCGCCGACATAGCCGGTCTCGCTGAATTTCGTCGCGTCGGCCTTGACGAACGGCACCCCGATCAAATCGGCGACATGTTTAACGAGATAGGTTTTCCCGACACCCGTTGGGCCCGCGATGAGAACATTCTGTTTGGCGTATTCCAGTGGCGGGGCACTTGCTTCGCGGGAGGCCATCACCCGGGCGTTGTTGTAGTGATCGCACACGGCGATCCCGAGGACTTTCTTGGCCTCGTCTTGTCGAATGACAAATCGGTCGAGGTGCGCCTTCACCTCGCGGGGCGTGAAATGAAAATCCTGAATCGCCGCAGGAACCTTGTCGGCTGGCTCGGTGGGTGTCGGTGGGTTTTCGGGGGAATTGCCCGGCGCGGCAAAGGTCGTCCGCAGGAGTTCCTGCAAGCGGCGCTGCAACTGCTCCGGGGTCGGAAGCACGGGATCGCTCATGGGGTTCTGTATCGGCCATGGCGGCCTGCCGTGCAAGCACCGCGCAAAATGCGACTCGCCGATTGTGCGCCGGATGGGGAACTGCTAAGCATCTGACGCCATTCCCATAACCCATGATTCCACACCATGCTTGAGATCAACGATGTTTCCCTGAAGGTCCCCTCCCCTGAGGGCGAGCGCGAACTTCTTTCCAATGTTTCAGCGCGATTTCCGCTCGGACACTTCGGCGCCATTATCGGCCCGTCCGGTTGTGGCAAGACGACCCTGCTGAAGCTGGTCGCGGGAATCGTCGATGGTGACGAGGAGGGCATGGTTTTTTGGAAGGGACGCAATCTCGAAAAGGAGGATTTCCTCTCCACCGAAATCTCGTATGTCCCGCAATTCAGCATCGCGCATGAGGAACTCACGGTTCGCGAGTGCGTGGAGTTCGCCATGCGTCTGCGCGTGCGCGGGGCGAAGGGAGTGGACCGAGCCTCGGCTGTGGACCAATTGCTCTCCGAGGTGCGCATGGAGGAATTTGCCGACCAGCGTGTGCAGGTCCTCTCCGGCGGCCAGCGTCGCAGACTCGCTCTGGCGATGGAAATGACGAGCCAGCCCGAAATTCTGCTTTGCGACGAGGTCACCAGCGGGCTCGACCCGCGTTCGGAGGACGAGATTGTGAAACTTCTCCACAATCTTTCCCGCCGAAAAAACAGACTCGTTCTTTCGGTCACGCACAGCCTCGAGCATTTGGATCTCTACGATTCGGTGCTGGTGCTCTACCGGGGCGTGGTCGCCTACCAAGGCCCTCCGGCTTTTTTAACCCACTACTTCAGTGTCGCCTCGCCGAACAAACTTTACGAACGCCTCGAACTCCGCGAGCCGGCAGACTGGGCGGCATCCTGGAAAAAACACCAAGAGGCGATTCAAAAAGCCGCCGAGCCCACAAAAAATGTTCCCACTGAGGAGTCGCCGGAAACGCCCGCGCCGCCTTTGGAACTGCCCGGAGCGAGCAGTCAATTCCTTGCGCTTCTGGAGCGTCGAATGCTGATTTTCACCCGCAGCCGCGCGCAGATTTTCCTGCAGCTCGGACTCATCCTGGGCTTCCCTCTTCTGGTCGCGGTCTTTGCATGGAACGGCCTGCCGGCGGTGATGAACTTGAGTATGGGATTGGACCTCGATGTGGCCCGGCAGCTCAGCGAGGCGCGGGATTTTTTGATCCAATCCAGCAAGGTCGGCAGCCTCGTCTCGGGCATTGTGATGTTCCAAGTCATCCTGCTCACCCTCATGGGAGCAAATAATTCCGGCCGCGAAATCGCCGCCGAGCGTCGGATTTTTGAGAAGGAAAAACTTTCGGGCCTGAAAACCGGCGCCTATGTCACCAGCAAGGCCGCGTTTCTCCTCGGCCTCGTTCTCGCGCAGTCGATCTGGATGGGAATTTTTGTCCATCATGTCTGCGGTTTCCCCGGAGATTTTGTGACGCAATTGCTCCTGCTGGTGCTGGTGAATGCCGCGATGACCTCGGTCTGTCTGGGTGTGTCGAGCCTCATGTCCAGCGCCGAGCAGGCCTCCTTGGTTTCGATCTATCTTGTGGGATTCCAATTGCCGCTCTCCGGCGCGGTGCTGGCGCTTCCGGCCTTGCTCGGCGATGCGGTGCGGCCGTTCATTTCCGCCTATTGGAGTTGGTCGGGAATCCTGCAGACGCTGAAAAGCGAACGCTACTACGACATCGTGCAAACGGTGGTTCAGAGCCCGCTCAGCCCCCTTTCGCTTTGCCTGTGGGTGCTCCTGTCCCATATCGCCGCCGGGCTTTTCGTGGCATGGATCGGATGCGAGAGGCGCCAACTCGGATGAGCATCGAAACCCTCTCGACTCGAAGCAGCGGGGATTTCGCCAGCGAGGAATCCCGCCAACTCGCGCCTTGGGCGGTTCCACCGAATGGCTCGGCAGGGCGCCTCCACGCCGAGCCCGGCCATACCTACCGCTCGGAAATCCAGCGCGATCGAGCCCGGGTTATTCACTGCACATCTTTCCGCCGCCTTGACGGAAAGACTCAAGTTTTCCTGAACGGCACAGGCGACCACTACCGCACCCGACTCACGCACACGATCGAGGTCGCCTCGATCAGTCGCACGATCGCTCGGGCCTTGCGACTGAACGAGGATTTGGCCGAGGCCATCGCGTTGGCCCACGACCTCGGTCACCCACCCTGCGGTCATCGGGGGGAGGAGGAATTGGATCTCCTTTTGAAAGGCCACGGCGGATTCGACCACAATGCCCAAAGCCTCCGCGTCGTGGAAATCCTGGAAGAAAAATACCCCGGCTTTTCGGGATTGAACCTCACCTGGGATGTGCTTGAGGGGATCCAAAAACACGCCGACGGCTATGTTTTTCCAGATTCCGAAAAGCGGTATCCCTCCCCTTCTCTCGAAGCGCAGGTCACGGATTTGGCCGATGAGATCGCCTACTCCAGCCATGACCTCGACGATGGGCTCGATGCCGGTCTGATCGCGCTTGCCTCGCTGGATGAGGTGCCGCTTTGGAAGCGCGCCGAGGATTCCGCTCGGATCGAATACCCCGATCTTGATATCTCACGCTATCGGGGATTTGTGATTCGGTGCCTGGTGAACTTCTTGGTGGATGACCTCGTTTGCCAGACCACCACGAATCTCCGCGAGGCCAAGATCCAATCCCTCGAGGACCTCCGCAACCACCCGACGCGTCTCGCCTCTTTCAGCAAGCCGACAAGACAGGAACTCTCTTCCCTCCGGCGTCATTTGTTCCAAAACCTCTACCGCAGCCCCGAAGTTGCCGAGGCCAACAACAAGGCCGCTCGCAGGATTTCCGAGCTTTTCCATCACCTGATCGAAAATCCCGAAAACCTCGGCCGCAAAGCCCAAAACCGCATCGGCCGCGATGGTCTTCATCGCGCCACGGCGGACTACATTTCCGGCATGACCGACCGCTACCTCGCGCTCCAACACCGCGATCTGCTTCCGAATGGTTAGAATCGCGCCGGAAAAAAAACTTGCTGGCACGGAGGCCCGTGGCGAAGGTTTTGCCTCCTGGATGGAAATCATTTCGCAAAACAGCCCCTCAACGGCGTCGATTTCATCGCGGCTGTTCCTATCCCGCCTGTAATTTCCATATTTTCCCATGTCCCAGCCCAACCACAAAAATTCTGTCGATATCTTGATCCAGTGTCCCGGTTCGCACGGAGTGATTCCTGACCATGTGCACGAGCAAGCCGCAGCATTGCACGCTTTTGGGATTAAAGTGCTTGTCCTCTGTTGCCCAGCCTACGAACGCTCCCGAAGCGTCGAATACCCCACGATCCCCTGCATGGTCGAGGGGGCCACGACGAACCGCACAAATGCCTTCTCTCGCAAAGTCGGAAAGGCACTCCAAACCATGCGGAATCAACTAATTTTCGCTTGGGAAGTTTATAAAAATAATCCGGCGCTTGTGCTGGCGGCCAGCCATGTGGATAGCCAAAGCCCCCTGTGGGTGTGGCCACACATTCTCTTGGTTTTCTTGCGCAAGACCATCTACGGAATGAACCTCCACTTCGCCAATCGTGACCACCACCTGGGACCGAAATGGTGGCAAAAACTTGGAAGCCACCTGGCATACAAGCCATTCCGAATTGCGGTCGCCCACAAGCGGCTTCCAGACCCCAACCCGATCCCGAAATTCATTCGCACGATTGAGGTTCCCATTGGACCCGAGAAGACCCAGCAAATTCGCGAGAATCCAAAAAAAATCCGCCAAAAGTGGAAAGTCGCCCGTGGAAAAAAAGTCTTTTTGGCCTTCGGTCACATCCGCAACCACAAGAATCTCGACCTCGTCATTCGCGCTTTGCTTGAAAATCCCCAAGCCGCCCTCGTCATCATCGGCCGGGTTTCCAACCATCGCGACCGCCCGCTCAAATACTACAAATTGCTCGCCGAGGATTTGGGGTTGTCGAAGCGAGTTTTCATCAGCGATGACTTCGTCCCGGATGAAAAACGCCAGAGCTATTTCGAGGCCGCTGATTTCATAGTTTCGACCTATTCCTCGGGATTCCACTCGCAGAGCGCGACTCTGTCCACGGCAGTGAAAGCCCGCCGATATGTTCTCGCTTCCAGTGGAGCCAGCCCCATGCGCGACCTCGTCGAGCACTTTGGCCTCGGTGTTTTTGTGGAGCCTGATTCCAGCGAGGCCGTAGCCGATGGCATGGCGACGCTTTTGCATGGCGTCCTTCCAGAAGCCAATTGGGAAGGCTTTGAAGATCACGCCCATTGGGGAACCAATGTGACCCGCTTTCTCGAAGCCGCCGCCGATATCAAATCAAAAAGACCAACGCCCGTTCGGCAATTTGAGGGATTCGAGGACGAAGCCGTGCCCCTCCCGACTTTATTGAGCGCGAGAGCTCTCCTTCCCGTCAAAACCCCGAAACCTCCCAAAACCAAGAAAATCGCCTCGTCAAAACCTCGCCCGGTGGTCGCCAAAAAAATTACCAAGCGCGTGGCACCACCCGAACCCGCCCTCAAACCCGTCGAGCCGGTGGTTGTCGTGGAAAAGCCAACGGCACCCGTCTTGGAGGCCGATCCGTCCCAGCCCGTATTTCCTGGTTTTGACTCCGCGATAGAATCTCCCACAGCCTCTCCCGAAAAAGTCACTGGTCTAAACGGTCACGCTCCCGCCAAGAAAAAAGCCAAAGCCGCCGAGAAACCCAAGCCAAGCCGTGCCCGCAAACCCCGCTCTCGCGTCGCCAACCGCGAGTCCATCGGGGCGGCCGCCGCTTGATTGCCGCGAGTTTTCCGATGAGTGGGGACTGGTTCTCTTTCAGCCTTCCCGATTTTTCGTATGCCTTCCTGAGTGTGTTGCTCGAAGGGGTGCCGTTCATTCTTTTCGGCACGCTCCTCTCGGGCCTCATCGACCAATTCCTCCCCTCGCGAGTGATGACTCGCTTTCTGCCGCGAAGCGCCTTCCTCGGCATCTGCCTGAGCGGCTCGCTGGGCTTGGTTTTTCCCATGTGCGAATGCGGGATCGTCCCGGTGATCCGCCGCCTCATCGCCAAGGGCCTACCGGTCTCGAACGCCATCGCCTACATGCTCGCCGCGCCGATTGTGAATCCCATCGTCGCCGTGAGCACCTACGCCGCCTTTCGCGGCCAAGGCGCGGAGGAGTTCACCGTGCTCCGCCTCGGCCTCGGCTACTTTATCGCGGTGCTTGTGGGATTCGCCGTTCTCAATCTCCCGCTCACCGCCGTGCTCCGGAGTAAAATCCTCGCTGGCCTGGAACACCCGCCGCACGACCACCATGCCCCTGTTCCATTCGGCCAACGACTCGTCGGCGCGATGGATGCCGGCGTTCGCGATTTTCTTGATGTGATGGTCTACTTCATCCTCGGCGTCGCCGTCGCCTCGCTCTTCGGCACGGCAGTGAATCAGGAATTATTTTTGCCTCTGGCGCTGAACGACTGGCTCGCCGTTCCCTCGATGATGACTCTCGCCGGCGTGCTGTCGCTCTGCAGCTCCTCGGATGCCTTCATCGCCGCGACCTTCGTTTCCTTTCCTGCGGTTGCGAAACTCGCGTTTCTGGTATTCGGTCCCATGATGGATTTGAAACTCCTGTTCATCTACAGCGCGGTTTTCACCAAGCGATTTGTCCTGGGGCTCGCCATCGGGCTTTTTGTTTTGATCGGCCTCCTGTGCGTGAGGCTTTCCGTCATCGGCCTATGAACCACACCGCCTCCCGGTTTTGTTCGTCCGGCGTTCTGATGGTCTGGGGCGTTGTGCTGCTCTACTTCCAATTTTCCGGCCGCATCGCCTCCTACCTCCACCCGGCATTCCATCTCTATGTGGCGATCTCGGGAGGCGTTCTGGTTTTCCTCTCGGCCGCCCTCCTGCTGACCTTTCCGAAAGCCCATGAGGGCGACCCTTGTTGCGAAGACCACGACCACTCCAGCCATTTCTTCAGCGGAGGAATCGCCTCGCTCCTCATCCTCGTGGTGCCGCTTTTGGCCACGACAAAAATCTCCCAAAGCAGCTTCGGCGCCACGGCGGTGAAAAACCGAGGCGTCGTGAGCCACATCGCCGACCTCCCCGGCTACTCGCCCGCCTTCGAACCCGCCCTGCCAAACCATGACGGCTCCATCGGCGAAGCCACCTTGATGGACCCCTCGCTTTACCTGAAAAAAAACGACTCCGGTCAAATCCTTGCCGAACTCATCGACCTCGTTTACGCGGCGGGCGACGCCGACCTGCTCGGGGATTTTGAAAACCAGGAGGTCGAACTCGTCGGCCAATTCCTCCCCGCCCGAACCGGCAATTCCTCGGGCGACCGCTTCCGCCTCGTTCGCATGTTTGTGATGTGCTGCGCCGCCGACGCCCGCCCGGTCGGCATTTCGATCCAGGACAACCAAGCCGTCAACTTCCCCGAGATGACCTGGGTGAAGATTCGCGGCAAGGCCACCTTCCCCGTCGAAGGCGGCCGCCGCACTCCTCTCGTCATCGCCGAATCCGTTACCGAAACCGAACCTCCTCGCGAATCCTTTGTTTACTGAATCCATGAACCGACTCCTGCCGATCCTCGCCGCCCTTTTCTCCCTCGCCACCCAAGCCCGCGCCGACCTCCAAGGCGCTTGGATAGCCTCGGTTCACAACATCAACTTCCCCTCCAAACAAGGCCTACCCGTCGAGGTCCAAAAACAACAAGCCACCCGCCTGCTCGACACCGCGAAATCCGCCGGCCTCAACGCCGTGATGCTCCAGGTCCGGCCCGAGGGCGACGCTCTCTACGCCTCCAGCCTCGAACCCTGGAGCCGCTACATCACTGGCACCCAAGGCGCCAATCCCGGCTACGACCCGCTCGCCTACTTTATTGCCCAAGCGAAAGCACGCGGTCTGGAAGTCCACGCTTGGATCAACCCCTACCGCGCCGGCGCCAATTCCTCCCACCCCCGCTCCTCAAAACACATCAGCCGCCTCTATCCCAAGTATTGCTACAAAGTCGGCACCACGCTCTGGATGGACCCCGGCTCGCCGGAAATCCGCCGCCACATCAACTCCGTCGTGCGCGAACTCGTCGAGCGCTACGACATCGCCGGCGTCCACCTCGATGACTATTTCTACCCCTACCCCACGGCCAAAGGCAGACTCCCGCATTTTCCCGACGACAAAACCTACGCCACCTACCGCTCCTCCGGCGGCAAACTCTCGAAAGCCGACTGGCGCCGCCAGAATGTCCACTTCCTCATCCGCGACCTCAGCCAGACCGTCCACTCCGCCCGCTCGGGCCTGCTTTTTGGCGTCAGCCCCTTCGGCATCCACAGCAAGGACACCGCGCCCTCGAACATTAAAGTTGGCGTGGATCAATACCACGAACTCTTCTCCGACCCCCTGGTCTGGATGCACCAGGGCTGGATCGATTACCTCTCGCCGCAGCTTTATTGGAAAAACGGCGGCCCGCAGTGCTTCTCGACCCTGCTCAGTTGGTGGCGACATCCCAAGGTCAACCCGCGAGGTGTCGCCATCGTCCCTGGAATTGCCGTCGATCGCCTCGAGTCCCAAGGCTGGCCATCCTCCGAGATCGACCGTCAGCTTTCCCTCGAAAAATCCATCTCGCCCCGACCGCGCGGTGGATTCCTGCTCTGGAACATCGGCCCCGTCTCGAAGAACACCAAAGGCGTGATGGCCGCCATCCGCGCCCGTTGATTTTTTTAAAAAAACAAACAATCCCCTTCACAAAAGCGGGTTGGGGTTTCTACTAAAAATATCAAAGGTTCTCATTGCCCCCCGAGGATTTCCTTCCTAAAGTCTCCCCCTTCGTTATGTCCGGATTATCGTTAGAGATCATTTTTATTTTGTTGCTTTTGTTGGCAAACGGCCTCTTTGCCATGGCGGAGATCGCCGTGGTGACCTCCCGAAAGGCGCGCCTCAAGAGCATGGCCGATGAAGGCGACCGCGGATCCCGCCTCGCCCTCGCCCTCGCCAATGCCCCGGGCAAATTTCTTTCCACTGTCCAAGTTGGCATCACCTTTGTGGGAGTCCTCGCCAGCGCCTTGGGTGGCGCGAGAATCAGCGACCGCTTGGCAGAATTTTTTAAAAAAATCCCCTCGCTGGAAAATTACGCCGACCTCTTGGCTCTGGTCATCATCGTAGGAGTCATCACCTACCTCTCCGTCATTATTGGAGAACTTGTTCCCAAACGAATCGCCCTGAATAATCCTGAGCGTATCGCCTCGACCTTGGCACCCCCCATGTTCGGCTTGGCTAAGTTTTTTTCGCCCTTGGTGAACATTCTCAATCTCTCGAGCAATTTCCTCATGGCCTCCATGGGGATTCGAAAAGCAAAGGAATCCGTTGTTTCCGAGGAAGAAGTGCGTGTCTTGATCGATGAGGGCCTGAGCGCCGGCATTTTCAAGAAAGCCGAAAAAGAGATGGTCGAGAGTGTTTTCGAACTCGACGAACTCACCGCGGGCGACCTCATGACACCCCGCGCCCGGATGATCTGGCTGTCCATAGATGATACCGACGAGGAAAACTGGCGCCGAATCGCCGGCAGCGGCCACTCGCATTTTCCAGTATACCAGGAAACCCGGGACAATGTCACCGGCATGGTGAGCGTTAAGTCGCTCTGGGCGAACCTCTCCCTTGCAGGCCGCGTGGAACTCCGCGCCCTCGTCACCCCGCCGCTCTATGTGCCAACCGCGATGCCCGTGAGCAAACTCATCGAGGAATTTAAGAAATCCGGAAAACATATCGCGCTCGTGGTTGATGAGTTCGGTGGTTTGCAGGGCCTTGTGACTCTAAATGATGTGATGATGGCGATCGTGGGCAATCTCCCCGAGCGCGAGCAGCGCCATGAACCCAAGGCCCTCCTCCGCCAAGACGGAAGTTGGCTCGTCGATGCGATGCTGGATATCGACGAAACCAAGAAAAGCCTTGGGATCGAAGAGGATTTGCCGGGCGAGGACATCAACCGCTACTCCACTCTCGGAGGGTTCATTCTCAGCCAACTCGGCCACATTCCGCGCGAGGGCGAGAAATTTCATTGGGACCGCTTCGACTTTGAAGTCATCGACATGGACCGCCAACGCATCGACAAGGTTCTGGTCATCCCGAGGACTCCAAAACCCGAGAAAATCGAGGAAGAGGAACCCTCCCTCAGCGACTAAAACCCCTCGCGCACCAGCGACGGCAAAGCCTCGCGGAAAGACGGAAACTCCGGCACCCACCCTGTCGCACGGAGTCTTTGATTGGAAACCCGCTTGCTGTTGAGTCCCCGCTTGCGATGCGGGTCGATCGGCCCATCCGGCGGCATCGGTTTGCCCAAAAACTCGGAAATCCACCCGTAAAGTTCCCGCTGCGTCGGAGGGTGACTGTCGCAGACATTGTAAATGCCGGAGGAGATCGAGGGGTCGGCGAGATGCAGTAGCGCACGCGCGCCGTCCTCGCGGTGGATCAAGTTGATGAACCGCTCACCGCCCGCCTCCACCACCGCGCTGCCCTCGGCGAACTTCCGCAAAAACATCGAGCGGCCCGGCCCATAAATTCCCCCGAGTCGGGCAACGATCCCGCCTACTCGGAGCGCGACGGCCTCGGCTTCGAGAAGCACTCGTGCGGTTTCACGGAGCGGTTCGGTGGGTGAGTTTTCATCCACGAGCTCGCCGTTTTGCTGGTCATAGACCGAAGTGCTCCCCGTAAAAATCACCCGCCCCGGCGCAAAGGCAGCGATCAAATTTTCCAGCCCATCGCGATACACCGCGCGGTAGTCCTCCGCATCCCCACCTCCGGAGCTTGCACAGTGGATCAACAAGTCCAGCTGGTTCCACCCCTCAGGAGCCGCGAAAGGTTTTGAAATATCCGCCACGCGAACCGGAAACGGCAGCGAAGCCAGTCTGGCAGCGGTTCCCTCCGTGGCGCACAGGCCGAGAACCTCCCAGCCATTCTTATAAAACAAACCGGCTGCGACCTCCCCAAGGAAGCCGCAGCCGGCAAGAACTACCCGTTTAGGCTGCAATTAGCCTTGTGGGTTGAAATTGAAACGAATCTTCAGCTTGGCACGCTTGGCGTTGTTTTTCGCTTTGCGGCGCACGCGCTGAACGGGAGTTTCGAAAGCACGGAGTCGACGGACTTCATCCATCAATCCCTCCGCGTCGATCTTGCCCTTCAATCTCTTGAGAGCGCGGTCGATCGGTTCACCTTTTCTAACTAATACTTCCGGCATAAATTCACCTACTTTCTAAAAATAGAGGTGCAGACTAGCCGCTCGAATCCCGACCCGTCAAGAAAGGGTTCAGATAATATTTATTTCACTCGTTTCCTATGTTTTGCATTTTTTGGAAACTCCAATCTTGCTGCTTCCTTCCTCATCCCGCAGAGTCCCCCAATGAGCAGACACGACAACCGCCAGCCGGGCCAAATCCGCCCGATCACCATCGAAAAATCCATCGCCCCGCACGCCCATGGCTCGGTTTTGATTTCCTTCGGAAACACCAAAGTCATCTGCGCCGCCATGATCGAGGAATCGGTGCCGCGTTGGATGAAAGAGCAGAATGTCCCTGGCGGTTGGATTACGGCGGAATACTCGATGCTCCCCTACTCCACCCTCACCCGCAAACAACGCGACTCCTCGCGCGGCCGCCCCGATGGACGCGGCACTGAGATCCAGCGCCTCATCGGCCGCTCGCTCCGCGCCGTTGTGGATCTCCAAAAACTCGGCCAACGCACCCTTTGGGTCGATTGCGATGTGCTCCAAGCCGATGGCGGCACCCGCACCGCCGCGATCACCGGCGCTTCGCTCGCCGTCGAACTCGCCGGCCGCTGGCTCGTCGAGCAGGGAAAAATCAAAGAACTCCCAGTGAAAAACCGCGTTGCCGCCGTCAGCGTCGGCATCGTGGCTAGCGAGGTTTTGGTCGATCTCGATTACCTCGAGGACAAGGACGCCGAGGTGGATATGAATGTCGTGATGACCGACAAACTCGACTATGTCGAGGTGCAGGGCAGCGGCGAGGAGAGCGTTTTCAGCCCCGCGCAACTCGAGCAATTAACCGCCGCCGCGAAGTCGGGAATCGAACAGCTTTTGGCCATCCAAAAATCCGCCCTCGGGTAAAAAGAGTCTCGCGGCGCCCACTCCGTTCTTGAGCTCGAGAGAGCGGATCGTTAATCAAAGCGGATGCGCCATTTTGCTTACCTCCCGTTATTTGTAGCCTTCTTCGCGCTCTCGACTTCTTGCGATGCCAAGAAACCGGAGACGCCCGTTCCCCAACCCGCTCCGGCCCCGATTGGTAAAATCGAGGGCTCCTTGGATTTTGCGGATGTCGCCGTTGGCGCAACGACCGCGAAAAATTTGACGATCCAAAATACGGGAACCGCCCCTCTCGTGATCTCCGCGATTTCGTATCCGGAAAGTCTCTCGGGCCACGACAAACCCGCGACGGTGGAGCCCAATGGCACCCTGGTGATCCATGTCAAATTCTCCCCCGCCAAACCTGGCAACTTACAAGGTGCTGTCGTCATCACATCGAATGGCGGCAAATTCGAAGTCCCTGCGACCGGCACCGCGAAGGAATTATCCGGCATCCTCGAACTCGCCAAAGAAACGCCCTTTGAGCAAGTCCCCGTGGGCGAGAAGGCGACCGGCGCGTTCATTCTGCGCAACACCGGCAACGCCCCGCTCACCGTCAGCACCATTTCCTACCCCGAGGGATTCACCGGAAATTTCAGCGGTCAGATCGAGCCCGGTCAGGAACAAAAAGTCCCTCTGGTTTTTTCACCCAAGGAGCCCAAGACCTACTCAGGCGAAGCCACCGTGAATCTCTCTGTCGGCCGAGGAACGACCGCGTTGGAGATCACTGGAACCGCCGCAGCCCCCCTGCCCGCTCCCAGGGGAATGGCGACCGTTCTGTCAGGTCAACTTCCACCAGGCTCCGCCCTCGCTGGCACGGAGGTGAAAACCTTTCACATCGGCACGCATGAGGTGACCTGGGGCGAATGGAATGCTCTGCGCGAATTCGCAACAAAAAATGGTTACGACCTTCCCGCCGCTCCGGAAGGCGCGACTCCAAACCGCCCCGTGCGCCAAATCACATGGCACGACGCGGTGAAATTTTGCAATGCCCGCAGCCAACAGGAAAATCTCCAACCGGTTTACGCAGTAAATGGCGAAGTTTACCGTTCAGGAGTTGCCACCCCCATCGCAAACTCCGAAGCGAATGGCTATCGCCTCCCCACCGAAATCGAGTGGGAATGGGCCGCGCGCGGCGGAATCAAGTCCGTCGGGGCCAGCATCAGCGGAGGCAAGGAATTGGATGCAAATTCTCCCACCGAACTCACCGGGTGGGTAGACCGTTGGCGCTTCAGTGGCGGCGAGGATGTCGACGCCGTGGCATGGTATTGGGAAAATTCCGCCGCGTCGGGCGAGGATTTGCTCGATGGACGAGGCACCGCTCCGGTTGGAACGAAAAAGCCAAACGAACTCGGGATTTTCGACATGAGTGGCAATGTCGCCGAATGGTGTTGGGACGAGGCGGATGGCGGCTCGCGCCGAGTCCGTGGTGGGGCTTGGTTCGGCTCGCCCGCCGATTGCGAGGTGTCTCGCCGGAGTTTCAATGGACCCGAAAATCCCTTCGATTTCCTCGGGTTTCGCATGGCCCGAAATCTCGCGGATGCTGCCCTGCTCGCCCAACAACCCACGGCAGAACCTGCGCTCGATTTTTCCACCAATGCCACGCTACCCAACGCCACCACGGGCATGGATTACACAGCGAAAATCGAACTCGCCGGCGGAAAATCCCCTTATGCCGTCACCCTCAAGCCAGGCGCAAAACTCCCCGAAGGTCTGAATTTCAAAGATGGCGAAATCCAAGGCACGCCAAAAGCCGCAGGCGACTTCCGCGTTACCCTCGTCGCTACGGATTCCTCGAACCCGGTGAAAAATTCCATCGAGCGGGAATTCATCCTGCGAGTCACTCCCTACGGCCTCGCGATCGATCCCGAACCCGCCGCAATCGCCGCAAAATACAACGAACCCCTTTCCGTAGCCTTCGCCGCACTAGGCGGTTCCTCGCCATATCGATGGACCACCGTCGGAAAGCTACCGCGCGGGCTCAAGCTCGACCCCCAACTTGGCGAACTCACCGGAAAGCCCTTGATCGGAGGCTCAACAAACATCGTTCTACGCCTCCGCGACGCGAAAGGCTTTGAGGCGTTTCGTGTGGTTCCTTTGACCATCTCCGTGGTGCCAATCCAAATCACCCCCAACCCCGAAAATCCATCGTCCGGCAATGTGAATATGAATTTCTCCCGGAGCTTCACACTTACCGGCGGCGTGCCGCCCTACTCGGTCAAACTCGCCGAAGGATCCACCCTCCCGCAAGGTCTCTCGATTTCCACCAGCGGATCCACCGCACGGATCAAAGGCATCCCCACCGAGACCGGAAATTTCTCCGTGACCCTGGAAGCCTCTGATTCGGTAAAAACCTCCTCCTCCCTGCCAGTCGAGATTTCCGTAGCTCCCTACAGTCTCGCGATCACCGAACCATCCCCCGATCAACTCGCCGCAAAATATCTCGAGGATTACACAATCACTCTCAACGCCACCGGCGGTCGCCCCCCGTATTACTGGGCTGTGGTTGGCAAAGTCCCTCCCGGCCTGAGCGTCAAGGCCCTCACAGGAATCTTCTCCGGCAAACCCACCGCCGCCGGAAAATTCCCCATCATCATCAGGGTGTCGGATGTAAATAACATCATCGTTTCGAGAAATGCCACGATCGAGGTCAGCACCTCGCCGCTCAGCCTCACGCCAGATCCTGCGCAAGCTCCCGCTGGCACGACCGGTCTCGCGTATAACTGGAAGATCGTCTTTTCTGGCGGCGTTCCGCCATACACGCTCAAGCCCGCACCGGACACTACCTTGCCAGAAGGCCTTTCTGCCTCGGTCTCTGGGTCCACCGGTAAAATCTTGGGAAACCCCGCCACGCCCGGAACCTTCCCGCTCTTTCTCGAAGCCACCGACACACTGGGTGAAAAAGCCAACCTGCAAGCGCAGGTGACTGTCACCCCCTACGACCTCGCCATCGCCCCCGAGTCCACCCAAAAGCTCGTTGGGAAATTCAAGCAGGCCCTTGATGTTCCACTCACAGCCACCGGCGGCAAACCGCCTTACAAATGGTCTATCACCGGTTCACTCCCGAATGGGGCTTGGCTCAGCAGTTCCTCCGGAAAGCTGGCTGGAACCCCCTACACCACCGGCGAATTTCCAATCACCCTAAAAGTCACCGACTCGAACAACATCTCGGCAGCGGCCGATGGCAAACTCGTCATCACCGCCGACCCGCTCCAAATTGTCGTCGATGCCACCGAATCCCAGCAGGCCACATCCGGCCTCGCAACCCGCCGCACCTTCGCGATCCAAGGCGGAGTGCCGCCTTACTCCTTGAAGCTGAAAGAAGGCAGCACGCTGCCACCGGGCATGGAACTGGACTTCACCGGCACCAAGGGGGCAATTGAAGGAAAACCAGCGGAGCCTGGAAACTTCTCATCCATCCTTGTCGCGACCGACTCACGGGAAGAATCCACCGAAACAAAAATCGACCTCTCCGTTTCCGCCTACGACCTGCAAGTCTCCGAGACGCTCGCTGCCCCGATCACGGCAAAATACGATCAAACTCTCGCCGTCACGCTCGCAGCCAATGGCGGCAAGCCCCCTTATGTTTGGAAAATCGAGGGCAAACTCCCAGTCGGCATCCTCCTCAAGTCGCAAAGCGGCTCACTCACCGGAAAACCTCAAACCACTGGAGAGTTCCCCATCACCTTCAAAGTCACGGACGCCAATCGCCTCTCAGCCACACGCAACGGATCCATCGTTGTCAGCGCCGAGGAATTAAAAATCGAAACCGCAACCCTGCCCCCTGGTAAAAAAGGAGTGCCCTACAGTCAAAAAGTCGAAACCTCCGGGGGAATTGCTCCCATCACACTCGGAATCGAACCCGGCACAGCCCTCGCGCCCGGACTCAATCTCGGAGAGGCTGGAATCCTCGGCACTCCTGAAGCCGGTGGCTCTTTCTCGGTTCGCATTGTGGCAATCGATTCCAAAATGACCTCCACCTCCAAGGATTTTACTCTGCTCGTTGAGGATCCCACTCCCGCACCAACTCCCGCACCAACTCCCGCACCAACTCCCGCACCAACTCCCGCACCAACTCCGACCCCGACTCCAACGCCTGAACCCACCCCCACACCAGAGCCTTCTCCAACACCCGCTCCAACACCCGAGGCCCAACCCACTCCGCAGCCTCAAGCCGAGGCTCCTGCGCCGACCGGTTCGACTGTCTTGGTGAAGGGCGGCGAACTCCCCATCACCTCGCCCCTTGGAAAACAACCCGTCGGCCAGTTTGTCATCGATCGCACCGAGGTGACCTTGGCCGAATGGAAAAAAATCCAGACGCAAGCCGACGCCCGCGGTTACGACATCGGCAAGGTCGGCAATGCTCCGGATGACGCCCACCCGGTCACCAATGTCAGTTGGTTTGATGCCATCAAATGGTGCAACCTCCGCAGCGAACTCGAAGGTCTCCAACCCGCCTATGTCATCGACGGCGCGGTGTTCAAAACCGGCGAATCCGCCCCCTCTCTGGCACCCGGCGCTAATGGTTACCGCCTCCCCACCGAGACCGAGTGGGAATGGGCCGCTCGTGGCGGTGCCTCGTCCAAAGGCAACACCTACAGCGGAGCCAATGACCCCAACGCCGTGGCGTGGTTTGCAAGCAACAGCGGGAAAGAAAAAACAAAACCCGTCGCCGGCAAGTTGCCAAACGAACTTGGAGTTTACGACATGAGCGGCAATGCCCGCGAGTGGGTATGGGATGCCCACAAGGACTACCGCCGCGTTCGTGGTGGCGGGGCTGAAGATCAATCCTTCGACTGCTCCGTTTCCGTTTCCGATTTCAACTACCCAAACAAACGGACGCCAGAAACCGGATTCCGAACCGTTCGCATACCCGCGAACTGATCGATGGGAGACCAAGTTTTTTTGCTACGAGGGTGGCCATGAAGTTTGATGGCGACATCGACGCCCCGTTTTCCCACCTTCTACGATTGGCCGATGACGAACTCCTCGCCACACTCACCGTCCTTCCCGACGAAATCCGCGAAACCTTGCGAGCCGTTCCCGTGATTCTCGAGGAATTCCCCTCGCCTGAAGCGCTCGACGATGGCATTGCCGACGACCAACTCGGCGTCTTCGAGGGTGGCACGACCGCTGACTCGGGCATTCCTCAGCCTCCCCGAATCGTTCTCTGGCTCGGCAACCTCTGGGATATGTGTGAGGCCGACGAAGCCGCCTTCCGCGAAGAAGTCCGAGTGACGCTGCTCCATGAGTTCGGCCATTTTCTGGGCTGGGACGAAGCCGATCTCTTCGATCGTGGCTTGGAGTAAAAACGAAACGCTTATCGGATTTGGGCCCACTCCAAATTGCCCATTCTCTATTCTTAAAAATGGGATTGATCGACTCTCTCCCTTGGAGATGGTGGTCCAATGAAGCGCCTCCTCGTTTCTGCCATCTCACTCACCATGCCTACGATTGCAGCCATTTCAAATCCCACTCCTGCCGGAATGAATCCCATTGATGCTTGGGAAAAACTCGCCCCCGGCGTGTGGCGCACAAAAATCGGCCATTCGGAAAAAGAACTTTCCTACACCTCCCTTGCCGCCCGTCCACCCCGGTTTGAAGCCCTGAATGCCCTTCCCGAAGCTCCATTTCCTTTCCAAGGAGAACCGGTTTCCTCGCTTCAAAATGACGGCCTGGTTCTCGTTCGTATTCCTTGTGAGGAGGACGAGTCGATTTATGGGTTCGGCCTGCAACTCGACGGAATCAATAAAAGCCGACGCGTCCTTGATCTGAATGTCGACCACTGGTCTCGCGGAGGCGGCCGCACCCATGCTCCGGTGCCGTTTTATATTTCCAGCAAGGGCTACGGAGTTTTTTTCAACACCGCCCGATTCATCAAAGTCCACGCTCAAGTCGGAAACCGAAAGGATTCGTCGAACAACCCCGCCCCGGTGGACCGCAATCCCCCTCCTCAGGAGCCAGCGGCCGGGCCTTGGATGGCCCAGCCTCCCGCGAATGCGATCGAAGCCAACCTCCGTGCGCAAGGCCTCGAGGTCATTGTTTTCAGCGGCGAAAACCTCCAAGACATCGTCTCGCGCTACAACCTCTTTTGCGGCGGTGGTGCCATGCCTCCGCTTTGGGGTTTGGGTTTCTGGCATCGCGTGCCAGCGAGCTTCGATGCCGCCGAATCGACTAAGGAAGTCGAGGAATTCGCCAAGCACGACATGCCCCTCGATGTGCTAGGCCTGGAGCCCGGCTGGATGACGCGCTCGTATCCTTGCACCTTCGAGTGGCAAAAGCACCGCTTCCCTGATCCCGCAGGCTTCACCCAAGCCATGCTCAATCGCGGTGTGCGTCTCAATCTCTGGGAAAACCCCTATATCTCCCCCGACGCAAAAATCCACAAAGCCCTGGAACCGCTCTCCGGTTCCCACATGGTCTGGCTCGGCATCGTGCCCGATCTCGTATTGCCCGAAGCCCGCCAAATTCTCACGGACCAACACCGCGAGGACCACCTCGCCATCGGCGTGAGCGGTTACAAAATTGATGAGGTCGATGGCTATGACCACTGGCTTTGGCCCGAACATGCCGTATTTCCTTCCGGCACTTCGGCTGAATCCATGCGACAGACCTACGGCCTCCTCTGGCAGCAGATGCTTCAGAATGACCTCTACCGCCCCGCCAACACCCGCACCTGGTCCCTCGTTCGTTCCAGCAATGGAGCCGCGGCCGGCATGCCATTCACGCTCTACAGCGATTCCTACGACCACGCGGAATACATCACCGGACTCTCCGCCGCATCGCTTGGTGGGATTCTTTGGACTCCCGAAGTCCGCTCGGCCGAAACACCCGCAGAATGGCTCTCCCGCCTCCAAACCGTCTGCTTCTCGCCAGTCGCCATGCTCAACGCGTGGGCTTCGGCCACAAAACCCTGGGATTTTCCAGAGGTCACCGACCAAGTCCGCGAGGTCATCCACCTCCGGATGCGCCTCCTGCCCTACCTCTACACCACCTTCGCCGATTACAACCGCAAGGGCATCCCTCCCATCCGCGCCATGATTCTCGAGGACGAGTCCATGATCTCCACGATCGAGGAAAAATCCGCCGAGTTGGATGATGTCAATAACCCCTACGCCGATGGCGGCATGCTCATCCTCGAGCAGAACGACCAGTTTATGTTCGGCCCCTCGATCCTTGTGGCCCCGTATTACGGTTCGCATTCGAAAAAACGCAGCGTGCGTCTCCCCAAAGGAGATTGGTTTGATTTCTACACCGGCGAATTCGTCGGCAACGGCACGACCATCGAAGTCTCCTCACCGGAACGCACCCCGCTTTTTGTCAAAGATGGCGCCGTGATTCCTCTCCTATCAAAAGCCATCAACAACACTCGCGAGGCAAAAGACCAAACCCTCGAAGTGCGCCACTACGGAAAAGCTCCCGGTTCCTTTGAACTCTACGAAGATGACGGCCTCACCTTCGACCATGAGAACGGTGCCTTCAGCCTCCGAAACCTCGCTTTCGAGGATGGAAAAGGAACAGAAACCGAAATCAATAAAGGCCCCAGGCTGTTCGGCGAAGTCGCCAACTGGATTTCGATGGGGAAATAAAAGCCGCCAACCCCCAATTCTCGCTACTTGCCGGCGGAGAGCCCAAAGGCCGCGTGGGCTAGTTTGGCGGCTTGGTCGATTTGGGATTCGTCGAGGATGACGGCGATTTTGATTTCGGAGGTGGAGATCATTTGGATGTTCACGCCGCCATTGCCTAGGCATTCGAAAAGAGTGGCAGCGACGCCGGAGTGGGAGCGCATGCCGATTCCGACCACGCTGAGCTTGGCGATGCCGCCTTGCTTCAGGACTTTCCCAGCGGCGACTTCCACGCCGATCCGTTCGATGACCGGGCCGACTTTTTCCAGTTCTTCACCGGAGACCGAGACCTGAAACCGGCCAGTTCAGAGTGCAAATGGGTATTGGTTGCCAACTCGGCGGCAGCGGCTGTCAGCACCGTCTCTTTCCGCAGCTTCAGCTACGAATGTAACCTCCGGGATAAATGCCTCGGATTCCGTCTGGCCCGTAGTTCGGGAAACTAGAAAGGCTCTTTTCTCTTCCTGATCAGCCTCGGCCCCACGGAGCAGGGCCCTCAAGATTTCGGCGCGTTTTGATTTGGTCCTGGGGACCGCGCCTCCCTGGGGTGCCCAGCGGGGGACGCCCTGCGGCTGCATTTGTCCCAAGCCGCCCCGCGCGGCACAGGGCGGAACGCCCGATGCGGGCGTGCACACCCCAGCACTTTTCGCGGTTGCATCTTTTGAGCGCCCTAGGTAGGAACTAGAGTCCATTATGAGCACTTCATACTATTACCGTCGTCCTGCATCCCGGCATCGTTCGCTGGGATTTGTTTTTGCGCTTTTGCTCGCAGTTTTCTCCGCTCTGAAGATTTCAAAAGCCGTCGAGGAACCGGTAAATGCCGTTGTAACAACCTTTATTCAGGTCGATGGGGGTAAATCAGGTCAGAAACGAGTTAGAAGTTTCGAGATTGGAAAACACGAAGTGACATGGGGCGAGTGGCAGAAAGTGAGGGATTGGGCAGTAAGTAATGGCTACGATCTAGCAAATGTCGGCGATGCCCCGAGCTACCAACATCCGGTAACGGGCGTGAGTTGGTTTGATGTGCTGAAATGGTGCAACGCTAAAAGCGAGATGGAATTTGGTCTTACGCCTGTTTACCAGTTTAAGGGGAAGGCATTTAAATCCGGAGAACCCGAAAAAAATGAAATTAGTTCCGTTAGGATGAAGAGTGGAGCCAAGGGCTACAGGTTACCAACAAGCCAAGAGTGGGAATGGGCGGCTGGCGGGGGGAAAGAATCCACGGGCTACAACTTTGCAGGGAGTAATAACCCTGATGATGTGGCGTTTTTCGGTTGCAAACGCATGCCAGTTGGTCAGAAAAACCCAACGAATTGGGGCTTTTTGATATGAGCGGGAATGTGGCGGAATGGTGCTGGGATGGTGCTGAAACGCGCGCAATTCGAGGCGGCTCTTTTGCTCATAATTCAAAATGGTGGCCGTTAAGCCGCATTCATTTAGGGGCCCCAAATTCTCGTAACCCAGATAAATCTTCAAATACAGGTTTCCGCCTAGTTCGAAGCTTGTAATTCAGAGAAACGAAATCCTCTTTTTCTTAATCAGCCCCAGCCCTGACAAGCAGGGCCCTCCTCTCGCAAGGCGTATCCCCCTCGCCTATTTTCCCTCGGCCAAACCAAAGGCCGCGTGGGCTAGTTTGGCGGCTTGGTCGATTTGGGACTCGTCGAGGATGACGGCGATTTTGATTTCGGAGGTGGAGATCATTTGGATGTTCACGCCGCCATTGCCTAGGCATTCGAAAAGAGTGGCAGCGACGCCGGAGTGGGAGCGCATGCCGATTCCGACCACGCTGAGCTTGGCAATGCCGCCTTTTTTGAGGACCTCGCCGGCTTCGACTTCCTTGGAGATGCGATCGATGACGGGACCGACTTTTTCCAGTTCGTCACTGGACATCGTGAAGGAGATATCCGTCGTGCCGCTGACGGAGACATTCTGAACGATCACATCGATGATGACATTGGCCTTGGCCAGCGCGGTGAAGATGCGAGAGGCGGTGCCGGGTTTGTCAGGCACATGAGTGATGGTGACCTTGGCTTGCTTGCGCTCCAGGCTGATTCCGCGCACGACGACATTTTCGAGTCCGATGGATTCTTCTTTCACGATGGTTCCCCTGTTGTTGTTGAAACTGCTGCGCACCTCAAAAGGCACTTTGAATTTTTTGGCGAATTCGACCGATCGGCTTTGCATGACCTTCGACCCGCTGCTGGCCATTTCCAAAAGCTCGTCATAGGCGATGACATCGATCTTCCGGGCGTCCGGCACCACTCGCGGGTCGCAGGTGTAAACACCATCGACATCGGTATAAATCTCGCACATGTCGGCCTTGAGCGCCGAGGCAATGGCGATGGCGGTGAGGTCCGAGCCGCCGCGGCCGAGCGTGGTGATCTGGCCTTCGTCGGTCTGGCCCTGGAATCCCGCGACGATGCAGACATTTCCCTCATCGAGAAATTTGCGGATCTGGCGCGGGGCGATGTTCGAGATTTTGGCCTTGGTGTGGACTCCGCTTGTGATGATGCCGGCTTGCGCGCCGGTGAGCGAAACCGCCTTGCCGCCCATGGAATTGATCGCCATCGCGGTGAGGGCGATGGTCGTTTGCTCGCCGGTGGAAAGGAGGACATCCATCTCGCGATCCGTGGGTGCGGAGGAGACTTCCTTGGCGAGTTTGATGAGTCCGTCGGTGACGCCAGACATTGCTGAAACGACGACGACGACTGAATTTCCCTCGCGCTGGGTGGCGAGGACTCGGCGGGCGACATTTTGGATTCGTTCGGGATTGCCGACCGAGGTTCCTCCGTATTTCTGAACGAGCAGGGCCATGAAAAAATCAGCGTTTGTCGAGGACGGCGCGGACGGCGTCCAGAGTGGCGTCGGCTTCGAGCGGGGCGAATCCGCCGTGTTTCACCGGAGCTTCGGTATCCTTCAGCCCGTGGCCGGTGACGGTCAGGACGACCTTCGCGCCGGGGCGGATGCCTGCGCCGAACGGGCAGGTCGCGCAGCGGGAATTCGAAAAACATTTCATTAACCCGGCCACACTCGCGGCGCTGGCGGGCTCGACGAAGATGCCTTCATTGCCAGCGAGCCAAGCTTGGGCATTGAGGATTTCGGTGTCGGTGACGATGTCGATGCAGCCGCCGGATTCGGAAACGGCATTCTTCGCGCCGTCCCAACTGGCAGGATTTCCAATGCGAATGGCCGTCGCGATGGTGTCGGGGTTTTCGACCGGATGGCCGAGAAAAAGCGGAGCGGAGCCGGCGGCTTGGAAGCCAATCATTTTCGGCAAGCGGGTCGAGCGGCCGAGGCTTTGGAATTCGCGGTAGCCTTTCCAATACGCGGTGATGTTGCCGGCGTTTCCGACAGGGAGGATGTGGATGTCGGGAGCATCGCCCAAATCCTCGATGATCTCGAACGAAGCGGTCTTCTGGCCCTCGATGCGATAGGGATTGATCGAATTCACGATGCCGACGCCCTCGACTCCGCCGAACTCGCGGACGATGCGGAGGGCGTCATCAAAGTTTCCGCGAATCGCGACGACCTTCGCGCCGTAGACATAGGCTTGGGCGAGCTTGCCGATGGCGATTTTTCCCGCAGGCAAAATCACAACGCACTGGATGTCGGCGCGCGTGGCGTAAGCGGCGGCGGCTGCCGAGGTATTGCCGGTCGAGGCGCAAATGACCGTGTGCGCGCCGTCCTCGACCGCTTTGGAAATGGCAACCGTCATGCCGCGATCTTTGAAGGACCCGGTGGGATTCAAACCCTCGTATTTCAAGTAAACCTCAGCGCCGGTTTTTTCGCTGAGTTTCGGCGAGTGGATGAGTGGCGTGGATCCCTCGCTAAGCGAAACAACAGGGGTCGAGTCGGTGAAGGGCAGGAATTCGCGGTAGCGGGCGATCACGCCCTTGTCGTTGAGCAACGGCTTCATTGGAAAGTCTCCATGTGGAGAAGGAGCGGCGTGCCTTTCACGCAAGGCAGCGAGGCGAGCGCGGCGGCGGTTTTTTTCATCGGGCCGAACGGCGCGTCGTGGAGCGTGAGGATGAGCGGCACGGAGCCATCGACCAATCCCTCGGGCTGGATCACGGAAAGAATGCCAATGTCGGCCTTCGCAAGCGTGCCTGCGATTTGGGCCAGGACGCCAGGGCGATCCTCCACGCCGAGGCGGAGGTAGTATTTGGAAATGGTGTCATCGATCGGCTTCGAACGACCGTAAAGGCTGTGAGCCGTGAAACCCACCGACTGGCGCGGAGATTCCAAGAAGGCCGCGGCCTCGGCGAGATCACCAAGCACGGAACTGGATGTCGGGTCCTGACCCGCACCGCGCCCGTAGAAAAGCGCCTCGCCAACGATGTCGCCTTTCACAGCCACCGCGTTGAAGACGCCGTTGACCGAAGCGAGAACATGGGATTTCGGAATGAGCGTCGGAACGACGCGCACTTCGATCGCACCGGATTCGTCGGCTTTGATCGAGGCGATGAGCTTGATGCGGTAGCCGAGTTCCTCGGCGAAACGGATGTCGGCGGCGGTGACTTTTTCAATGCCCTCGACGAGGACATCCTTCGGATCGATCCAAAAACCGTAAGCGAGCGAGGCGAGGATGATGGCCTTGTGGGCGGCGTCCCAGCCATTGATGTCCAGCGCGGGATCGGCTTCGGCGTAACCGAGCTTTTGAGCTTCGGCGAGGACGGGCGCGAAATCCAAACCCTCGCCGGTCATGCGCGAGAGGATGTAGTTGCTCGTGCCGTTCAGAATTCCGTGGATCGCCTCGAAGCGGTTTCCGACGAAAGCCTCGCGCACCGACTTGATGATCGGGATGCCTCCAGCGACGGCGGCCTCGTAAAGAACCGGCACACGCTTCGCGCGCGCCAGTTCGAAAATCTCGCGTCCATGCTCGGCGAGCAGGGCCTTGTTGCCGGTGACGACAATCTTCCCGGCGGCGATGGCTTTTTTCACAAACGCCAGCGGCACCTCGATGCCACCCATCAACTCGACAACAATCTGGATCGAAGGATCGGCGAGGATTTCGTCGGGGTTCGTGGTGAAAAGCGAGGCCGGCGCTGCGACATCACGGGGCTTCGAGAGGTCGCGCACGGCGATTTTTTTGACCTCGAAGGTCGTGCCGATGCGTTGCTCGAGCAGGGCGCCGTTGCGCTGGAGGTTTTTGTAAACCCCCGCGCCCACTGTGCCGAAGCCTGCGAGTCCGATGCCGATTGGTTTGCTCATTGGAAAGGGCGAGGACTATCGGCGAGCGGCTGTTTTCCTGTAAAGACAGAACACGGGGCGGTCATCGAACCGATCAGGGTTCGCTTGGTTCCGCCGAGGTCTCTGCGGATTCCTCGGTTGGAGCGGCGGGTTGGAGAGGCTGGATGTGGCAGTCGCCAACAAAGACACCGCCCTTTTCCACCACGAGGGATGGCGAGTGAACCGTGCCTTCCAGCCAACCGCCCTTCAGCACGCGCACGATGCCACGGGACTTCACCGGAGCGCGCAGCTTGCCCTCGACGGCCATTTGGTCGGCCTCGATGGGGTGTGCGCTGTCGATTTGGGCCTTGCGCTCGATGAGCACCGATCCGGCGGTGATGCGGCCCGGGCAGGGTTTTTGCATGGCGAGTCGGGCCTCGCCTTCGCAGTGGAGGTGGCCGTTGAAAATGCCCTCGATGCGGGCGGAGCTGCACACGATCCAGTCATTCCCGATGATGCCTTTTGGGCCGAGCTTCAGGTGGCCGCGGGTGTCCACGGCGCGCGAGATACTTTCGTTGATGGAAACATCGATCAACTCGATCGGGGCGTAGCAACCGGGGCAGATCGTGCTTTGGGCTTTTTGCGAAACCTCGTGGGTGCGGCCGCACTTCAAGCAATGCACCGGCTTGCCTTGACCGGTTTTTTTCCCGGCAAAGGAAGGCAGTGAGGTTTCACCACCAGAGGCGGTGACTTCGTAGTGGGCGCCGCAGGAACGGCAGTTTGTCGAGACGAGGTTTGGCGACTCGAGCTGCACAAAACCGCACTCCGGGCACCGAAACGGTGTCTTCGGCGGTGTGGGAGGCATGGAGCCTTAGGCGGCGCTTTCGATGGAGGGCGAACTGGAACGGGATCCGAGGCTGCCGGTCTTGGCGGGTGTGACCTCCGAATGCCCGATGAAGGTAGCGCCTTCCTCGATGATGATGCGCATGGCCTTGAGGTCGCCGAGAAGTTCCGCGTTCGACTTGAGTTCGCAGCGCTCTTGGACGGTCACATTGCCATTCACGGTGCCGTGGATGGTGACGGACTTGGTGCGGACTTCGCCTTTGATGACGGCGTTTTTGCCGAGCGTGAGAACGCCTTCGGAGATGATCTCGCCGTCGAGTTTGCCATCGAAAATCATTTCGCTGTCGAACTTGAGCGTGCCGGTCAGCTCGACATCGCTGGTGAGGATGTTTTTGGAGGTGGAGGGTTCCGAAACCAAGGAGGTGATGTTGTTGAGGTTCATGTCGAGCGGGACGCTACACGCTTTGGATCGGACGGGTCAACAGCCTGCGGTTGGAAAAAACACATCGCCCACCCGGGGGTCTTTGCGGTTGACCCGACAGGCGCGAGTTCTTACCTTGCGGCTACTTTTCCTCATGGCCAAACCAGCCGTTTTCGCTTCCCCCCTCACTTCACCGTTCTCGACAGCTCAGCCTTCCGCGATGATCAGTGCTTCATCCCTTCACGAAACTTGGGACCTGCTCCCGGTGATTATCTGGAAACTCTCGGCCAATGGATTCGTCTTGGCCGCCAACCGCGCCAGCGGGGAGCTTTTGGGTTATGATCCCGCCGAGTTTCTAAACCGCCCGGCGGATGATTTTCTCGTTAATTCGATCGATTTCAAATTCCTCAAAAATCGCATCGAGATGATCGGGAGGGTGGCAAACCAAGAGGCTTGTCTGCTTTGCAAAGATGGATCGACCCGCCATGTCGTGATCGATGCGGGAGCCGAGACCTCCGGTGGATCACTTGGCGAAATTTACTGTGCCATCAGCGACCGCTCTCAACGCAAAAGGACCGAGGCCCACGCACGCGAACAGACCGAGCTTTTGCTTCGGAACGAAGAGGCGATCATCATCCAAAACCTCGAGGGACAGGTGATCTATTGGAGCATGGGTGCCGAGAGACTCTATGGACTGCCCGCTTTCGAAGCGATCGGCCGGCCACTTCCTCGTGAACTGGGCGGTGATCCCCAAATCCTCACCGAAGCCAGACGCTGCGCTCTGAGCACCGGGGAGTGGCGCGGAGAGTTGAAAAATTCCACGGCGACCGGCACGCAGTTTGTCGTGGAAAGCCGCTGGGCTCTTCTCCGCGACCAATCCGGAAACCCGCAATCGATTCTTATCATCAATGAGGACGCCGCCGAGTCCCGCCTCCTCGAGGAAGAACGACTCCGCGCGCAACGCCAAGAGTGTATCGGCAATCTGGCCGGCGGCATCGCCCATGACTTGAACAACATTCTTCAACCCATCTCGATCGCGATCGATATGTTCCGGGGGCGCTTGGCAGACAATGAAAGCCAGGAGGTTTTGGGAATGCTGGACTCGAATGTGCGTCGCGCCACGGAACTCGTCCGGCAGATTCTGACCTTTACCAGCGGCGTGGGTCCAGAGCGGCAGACCGTGGAGATAAATTCCCTTTTTGG
>CALFPA010000024.1 GCA_937919825.1 uncultured Spartobacteria bacterium
AGGAAAGCGAGGGGTTTTTTGCAACTGGCCGCTACGACCTCGCCTTCAAGCGATGTGAGCAAGTTTTGAATGTTGATAAATACAACATCTCTGCACGGAAGTTGATGGAACGCATCAACGGGGCCCGCCAAAAATATGCGGACACCGCCTACAATGAAACCCGCGGCGATATGCTCATGCAGGTGCAAAAAGCCTGGGAGCTGCCCGTCCGCAAATTCACCGATGGCGCGACCTCCATCGTCGAGCAACTGGAAATTCCCATCGGCGGCACTCAGGTCATCTCCGATAAGCTAGATACAATCATTATTCCGCGCATTGACTTTACAGATTCTTCGATTGTCGAGGCCATCGGCTTCCTCCGTAAACGCGCCATGGAACTTGATGACACGGAATCTGATCCCTTGCGCAAGGGCGTGAATATTGTTCTCAAGCTCCCATTGGATTCTCCGGATTTGGCCTATCCAATTACTTTATCGCTTCAGGATATCCCGCTTGGTGCGGCCCTCGACTATATCACTCGTGCCGCGAATATGAAAATCAAAGTGGAACGACATGCGATAGTGATAGTGCCCCAATCCGAGAATACAGATGTCATGTTCACCAAGGACTACAAAGTTCCCCCAGGCTTTGTGCAGTCGGCGCCCGGGAGTGCTCCGGAACCTAGTGAGAGCGGTCAACAAGTTGTCTCCAGCTCCAAGGCCAAAAATTTTCTGGTGAATCAAGGTATTTCCTTCCCGGAAGGGGCCAGCGCGAATTACATCCCCAGCACCAGCCGCTTGATTGTTAAAAACACCCAGAATAATATAGGATTGATCGATAGTTTAGTGGAAACCGCCATAGCCACCCGCCCCACACAGGTGGAAATCGAGGCGAAGTTTTTGGAGATCACCCAAAATAACCTCAACGAACTAGGGTTCGATTGGCTACTTGGCCAATTCGCTCTGGCTGGAGGATCGGGTGTTTATGGAAGCGGCGGAACCCAAGGATTTGGTCGGTCGCCTTCTCCTAATCAGTTTAACAATGGGGTAATTGACACGACGATTAATGATGGTTTTCCGCTTAATTTAAACGGCTATCCCATTGGATCTACCCCTCAAGGAGGTCCGGTTACTGCAGGAAACCGGGGTGGTTCCACTGCCATCAGCATGAATGTCGTGGATGCCCTCCTTTTAGGCGGCGGCGCCCCAGGAGCAGCTCCCGGCATCTTGAGTGTGGCTGGCGTTTTCACGAATCCCCAGTTCCAAGTCGTCCTTCGGGCTCTTAGCCAGCAAAAGGGCATTGATCTTGTGAGCTCCCCCAAAATCACTACCCAGAGCGGCAAACGCGCCACCATAGAAATCACCCGCGAGTTCCGCTACCCAGAAAACTTCGGAGCGCCGGAGCTATCGGCTCCTGCTGGTCAAATTTTTACCCCGATTGCCCCAGCCACGCCCACTGCATTTAAAACAGAATATCCCGGTATAACTCTAGAAGTTGAACCTACCGTAGGTCCAGACAACTACACTATCGATCTCATTCTAGCTCCTAGGGTAATTGAGTTTGATGGCTTTATTAACTATGGAAGCCCAGTAAATGCTTCCGTTAGCGCTACAGAGAATATTGGAGGTTTTGTTTTTACCCTTCCCAGCAAAACATTTGTAGCTACTGCAAATGTGATGAACCAACCCGTTTTCTCTAAGCGGGAGGTAATCACTCAGGTCTCTGTTTATGATGGTCAAACCGTCGTTATCGGCGGCCTCATGCGCGAAGATGTGCAAAAGGTTCAGGACAAAGTTCCCATCCTTGGAGATATTCCTTTAGCGGGAAGATTATTCCGATCCAGCGCGGATCAACATGTTAAACGGAATCTTGTCATATTTGTCACTGCTGGCCTAATGGATCCAGCTGGGCAACCCATCATCAAGGCCGGTGGGGATGGCGAGGATGCGCCAGAACCAGACGCGCTTGGAATGTTGAACGATGCCATTCCAGACGATATCCTTACAGCCCCGTTGTCACAATGAACGAACAACTTTTACAATCCCTATATTGGCGGAGGCTTCCCCACTGTGTTGGCATGACCCGGCGGGCGGGACGCCTGCCCTGCTCCGCTCTGGGCCGATCCCTGATTTTTTTTGGGATTTTTCTCCTCTCGGTTCTAAAGTTCCCGATTTCAGGTCTGGCAACCGACCTTGTGCGTCTCGCCGAACGGGAGGAAATCCGCCGACAGGAAAATGTCGCGAAGGCTGATAGCCTGACATTCCGCGCCGAGCGGGCTGTGAAAGATAAAAATCTCAAGCTGGCCTACACGGAGTATTTGGAGGCTTTGCGATTAATTCCGGCTGGCTCTGCCGTCTCAACGACCCGCCATGCGGTTCTTAACGATTTCAGCAAGACCGCTGTAGATTATGCGCGAAATCTTATTAAGCAAGGTAAATACTCTGAGGCTGAGAGTGTCGCAAAAACTGTTCTCTCGCAAGAATTTAACCCAAACTACAAACCGGCCGCACGCGTTCTTTCCCAGCTGGAGCAAGGCAATTTCAACACCACACTTAATCCCAAATTTACAGCCAAACGCGAGGAGGTGGAGATGCTTCTGAATCAGGCCGAGGGTTATTATGCAACTGGTCGCTTTGATTTGGCCAACAAACGATATGAGCAGGTCTTGAACTTGGATCCCTACAACATCGCCGCCCGGAACGGCATGGAGCAAGTCAATAAGCAGAGAACTTCCTACTACCAAGAGTCCTATAACGAGACACGCAGCCGCATACTCTGGTTGGCGGATCGAAAGTGGGAAAGGCCTGTTCGCAAACTTGGAAGAGGGGATCGGACTACCGAGTCTGCATCATTCGCAAGCGGCGGCCAAGCCAGCAAAGAGGCGATCCTGAAAAAGCTGAAAACCATCGTCTTGGATCGCTTGGATCTCGACGATGTCACTATTCGGGAAGCTGTCGAGATTCTAAAACAAAAAAGCCGGGACCTCGACTCCACCACCACGGACCCTAACAAGCGTGGCGTCAATATCGTGTTGAAAATCCCGAATCAACCGGCTCCGGCAATAGCAACCGAGACTGAAGGAACTGCTGAATCTACAGCTCCCAACATCACGGAAAACACCAAGATCTCCCTCAATCTGAGATATGTTCCTTTGATAGAGGCCATTCGCTATCTCACCGAGGTTTCGGCATTGAAGTCGAAAATCGAGCCATTTGCCGTTTCTCTTGTTCCAGTTACTGAAAGCACGGAAGAGCTGCTGGTAAAGGAATATCGCGTCTCCCCAGGGTTCATTCCGTCCGTCCCACCCGGCGGATCCGCGAATATGCCGATCTCAGAAACAGGATCCAATGAAAGCGGTAATCAACGATTGACCGGTGTGCGCAATGCGACTGAATACCTGATGGAGCAAGGTGTGCCATTCCCATCCGATGCCTTTGCTCATTACATTCCCTCGGGAAGTAAATTAATTGTTCGCAATACCCAAGGGGCCTTGGATGTTGTGGATACTTTGGTGGAAGGGGATGTCGGCGTGGCACCTACCCAAGTCGAAATTGAATCCAAATTCGTGGAAATTTCTCAAAATAATGTCAATGAACTAGGCTTTGATTGGCTCTTGGGGCCCTTCTCGATCGGAGGCGGATTCAATGGCAATGGCGGCACGCGCGGTGGAGCTAGCCCACTGAATGAAGATTATTACAATAACTTTCCCTTCGGCTCTACGGGCAGCAATCCAGTAACCGCAGGAAATCGATCGGGAATAGGAACTGATGTGGACTCCGCAATTACAGCAAACAGCATTGATTCGCTTCTTGCTGGTATTCAGCAGGGGTCCAATTTGGTCAGTCCTGGGATTTTGGGAATTGCGGGTATTTTCACCAATCCCCAGTTCCAAATGGTGATCCGTGCCCTAAGCCAACAAAAGGGTGTGGATTTGATGTCTGCCCCCAAGGTCACTACAAAAAGCGGCAATTCAGCAATAATTAAACTTGTTCGGGAATTTCCTTATCCCTCGGAGTTTGATCCACCGGTATTGCCTGATGGAAGCAGCCCCAGTTTGCCTGATAATGAGGGCGGTGGCGTGTCGGTTGTGACAACAACAGGACAAGTCGCGCCAGCCACCCCAACAGCTTTTGAATTTCGCGATTTGGGAGTTGTTCTGGAGGTCGAGCCCCAAGTCGGTGCTGACAACTATACTATTGACCTATCCTTGACGCCCTCGGTTACTGAATTTGAGGGATTTATAAATTATGGATCTCCGATTATTGGCCCTGCATACGATCCCGGATTAATTGCTCTTGGTGATCCCTCGGGAATAGGTATATTTACAATCACCGCCAATGTCATGAACCAGCCAGTCTTCTCGGTGCGCAAAGTCACTACCCAAGTGAGCGTGTGGGATGGTCAAACTGTTGCGTTGGGCGGTCTGATCCGAGAGGATGTGCAGAAGGTTAACGACAAGGTGCCGATTCTTGGAGACATCCCGTTAGTGGGAAGACTCTTCCGCTCCAATGTGGATCAGAAGATCAAAAAAAACCTGATAGTCTTTGTTACCGCTCGCCTTTTGGATGCATCCGGCCAGCCGCTGATCCAAGGGGATGAAGCCGAGGAAATCGTCGAGCCCTTTGGCGCACCGGAAAACCTCCCCGCCCCAAGCCTCGAAGCCCGAGCAGCCGGAAAATAAATTCCCGCTGCTCTCAGCGACTCCGCCCGTCGAGCCACTCCTCGATGTCGATCATCACCAACTCGCGATCCCAATCGTGCCAGAGAAGGTGATAGGCGTCGGAATACAGCCGATGGGTTTTGTCTGCCGACGGGATGCGCTCGAACCATGATGAAATCTGCTCCGGTTTCACGAAGCAATCCTTCCCTGCGGAAAGCACCAACGCCGGCCGCTGAAGCCGCTCGGCCAAGCGGTGACTGGAATCAATCAACTCCCCCAGCTCGGCTAGAAACCCCAGGCTGAAACCCCGCAAGTGGTGAGGTTTTTTGCGCAGCGATTCTTGATACTCCGAATCCCGGGTGAGTGGGGGAGCGATTTTTTTGCCATTCACAAATCGACTCGGTGACAAGCGGGCCTTCGGAAAATGACGGGCTAAAAAGGCGAGCGCCGTTTTGAGAAATCGCGGCACCTCCCTTTGCAATCCCACCACCGGAACGGAGAGGACCACGCCATCGATTTCGGCCTCGGGCGTTAGGGTGTCGCGTGCGGCATAGGCCGTGGACAGCAAGGCCCCCATGCTCTCACCCATTAGAAAAACAGGCCGCCCCTCGTGCGCTCGGCGCAGGGCAGCAACAAATCGTCCGATGTCGAGGAGTTGGGTTTCCAGGTCCAGCGTCATCCCTCGCCGCTCCACAACGGGATCGCTCCCCTGCCCCCTCAGATCCAGCGCGTAAAAGGAATACCGGCCCAACCGCGCCGGAAGCGGATGGAATTGTTCGCCGGATCCACTCAAGCCATGAATGCAGGCCACCACCGCGCGCGGGTTCTCGACCCTCCACGCATGCGCCTCTCGATTCTCGCCGTCATGCGTCCGCCATGAAAATCTCATTGTCATTTTCCACCGACGCGATAGACCCGCGCCCATGAAGCTCTTCGCCGCCGTTTTTTTGTTTCACGCCATTGCCGCATTCGCGACCGAAATTGATCTCGCCCTGATCCAATTTCCAGAACCAAAAACCGCCGAAGCCCTGAACGAGGCTTTGGCCAAAGTAAACCTCGCCGAGATCACAAACTCCAACCGCACGATGACCAAAGAACGCGCTTTGAAAAACGGTTCCGTCCTCTTTGCCCAAAGCACAGCCGCATCGAATCTCGTCTCGTCCACTCGCTTGGAAAACCTCCGCGCCGATGTCTTGGGTTCTTACAAAAACGGTCGCCTCGAAGTTCAAATCACCCTTTCCGAAGGCGTGGACTCTGGCCTGCGAAACTTCTCGAAGCGCACCTACCAAGGCGCCGCTGCTCTTCCTCCTGGATCCACCAGCGTGATCGCCCTGCGCCAAATCACGACTAAGAAAACCGCCGCCGTGAAAGGCCGTATCGAGGTCCGCGAATTGGAAACCACCACTGCGATCATCGCCCGCGCCCGTTGATTCGACCCTCCGCACAACTTGTGAGCAACTTGTCGATCGATTGCGGTTCTTGCCAAAAACTCGGTTGCCTCGGCGGTTTCTCCACATCGTTTCTCGCCGCCTCATCTTTTCTTCACAGGTTGTCACTCGCGTGGAACGCCGACTGGTTCTGCGAGGAACAACTTTTGGCGGGCTTGTTCACATCGTTAAGAAGAAGATTCTGGGTTCCCTAAAAATTATTTTCTTAATACAGCGTGTGAACAACCGCTCTACGCTTTCGGTAAACGAAAGACCTTTTTTCTCTCTCAACCACCCATAGAATTCGCCACCATGCAACCCGGTCCCGTCTCGCAATTCATCGACCTTCACTATCGTCACTTCAATGCCGCCGCACTCAAAGACGCCGCGGAAGCCTACTCCCGCCACCTCGATCAGGGCGGTATCATGCTCATGACCCTCGCTGGCGCCATGAGCACGGCCGAGCTGGGCATTTCCCTCGCTGAAATGATCCGCCAGGGAAAAGTTCACGGCATCGTCTGCACCGGCGCCAACCTCGAAGAGGACATCTTCAATCTCGTCGCCCACGATTTCTACGAGCGCATCCCCCATTACCGCGACCTCACCGCCGCCGACGAGCAAGCCCTCCTAGAGCGCCACATGAACCGCGTCACCGACACCTGCATTCCCGAAATGGAAGCCATGCGCCGCATCGAAAATGTCATCCTCAAAGAGTGGATGGACGCCGACGCCAAAGGGGAGCGCCTTTTCCCGCACGAATTCTTCTGGCGCATCCTTGACTCGCCCGAACTCCAAAAATCTTTCCAGATCGACCCCAAAAACAGCTGGATGATCGCTGCGAAGGAGAAAAACCTCCCCATGTTCGTCCCCGGTTGGGAAGACTCCACGCTCGGCAACATGTATGCCGGCCACTGCATCGAAGGAGATGTGAAAAATGTCCACACCGTCCGCTCCGGCATCGAATACATGATCGCCCTCGCCGACTGGTATGCCCCCACCAGTTTCAAAAACCCCATCGGGTTCTTCCAAATCGGCGGCGGCATCGCCGGCGACTTCCCCATCTGCGTCGTCCCCATGCTCCACCAGGACCTCCGCAAGACCGATGTCCCCCTCTGGGCCTACTTCTGCCAAATCAGCGACTCGACCACGAGCTACGGCAGCTACTCCGGCGCCGTCCCCAATGAAAAAATCACCTGGGGTAAACTCGGCGAACAAACTCCGAAATTCATCATCGAATCCGACGCCACCATCGTCGCGCCTTTGATTTTCGCAAAGATTCTGGGCTGGTAAAAAATGATTAACCACAGAGAACACAGAGAGCACAGAGGGCTAAAAAACATGAACTCCCAACTCCTCTTCTCCGTGTCCTCCGTGCTCTCCGTGGTTAAAAAATCTTCACAGAGCTAACCATGCACATCCGCGACATTCTCCAACCGGGCAAGCCGACCGTCTCCTTCGAGTTCTTCCCACCGAAGACGGCGGAGTCGCAGGAACAGCTCTACACCACGATTCGGGACTTGGAAAAAATCCACCCGAATTTTGTCAGCGTCACCTACGGCGCGGGCGGCTCCACTCGCGAACTCACCCACGAACTCGTCCTCCGGCTCAAGACCTCCTCAACACTCGATCCCGTTCCCCACCTCACCTGCGTTGGCCATACCGAAGCAGAGATCGCGGCAATTCTCGAACGATATGCCGCCGCTGGAGTCAGCAACATCCTCGCCCTCCGCGGCGACCCGCCGCGCGACCAACCCGACTACGACCACTCCCGCGATACTTTCCCTCAAGCCGTTGATCTGGTTCGCTTCATCAAAAAATTCACCGGCCATCCCGACAAGCGAGGATTTGGCATCGGCGTAGCGGGATTTCCCGAAGGTCACCCAGCCACGCCCAACCGCCTGCTCGAAATGGACCACCTCAAAGCCAAGGTGGACGCTGGCGCGGACTACATCTGCACCCAGCTTTTCTTCGACAACCACGATTTCTATGACTTCCGGGACCGCTGCGCCCTCGCGGGCATCGAAGCACCGATCATCGCCGGAATCATGCCGGTCACCAGCCTCTCTTCGATGAAGCGCATGGCGGAACTCGCCGGCGGCAGCCGTTTCCCCGCAAAACTCCTCAAAGCCCTCCAGCGCGCCAACGGCACCCCCGAAGCCGTCCGCGAGATCGGCCTCCACTACGCGACGGAACAATGCGCCGACCTCCTCGACAATGGCGTTGCGGGCATCCACCTCTACACCCTCAATCAATCCACGGCGACCCGAGAAATTTGCCAACGGCTCGGGCTCGTTCGGGGGTAGTTTTTGTGCCACACGGCGCAGTTTTTGCGCCAAAGTGTGACATTGTGTCACGGATTTGCGGGCAGCGTGATTCCGCGCCGGCTACAAAAATCGCTTTCATACATAATATAATAAAAAACACAGCCTCGCGGCCCGATTCCTGCTTTTCCCGAGGCCACAACAAAACTTCTTATGGGAAAAATTTTAGGAATCGATTTAGGAACCACAAACTCCTGCATGTCTGTGATGGAAGCCGGCGAGCCGGTCGTGTTGGAGAACTCCGAGGGAGCCCGCACCACACCATCCGTCGTCGCGTTCACGAAATCTGGCGAGCGCCTCGTCGGCCAAGCCGCGAAACGCCAAGCCATCACGAACCCGGCAAACACCATTTTTTCGGTGAAGCGCTTCATGGGCCGCAAATTCGACGAAGTCCGCGCCGAAGAGCACCGTGTCCCCTACAAACTCGTCAAGGCCGCCAACGGCGATGCCCACATCCAAGTCGAGATCGACGGCAAGCCAAAGACCTTCTCGCCGCCCGAAATCTCCGCGATGATCCTCGCGAAGCTCAAGGCCGACGCCGAGGCCAAGCTCGGTGAAAAAATCACCGAAGCCGTCATCACCGTCCCCGCTTACTTCAACGACTCCCAGCGCAACGCAACCAAGGACGCGGGCAAGATCGCCGGGCTTGAAGTCAAGCGCATCATCAACGAGCCCACCGCCGCCTCTCTGGCCTACGGACTCGATAAAATGAAGGACGAAAAAATTGCCGTCTATGACCTTGGCGGCGGCACTTTCGACATCTCCGCGCTCGAAATCGGCGACGGGGTTTTCGAAGTCAAAGCCACCAATGGCGACACCCACCTCGGTGGTGATGATTGGGATAACCGCATCATGGATTGGATCATTGACGAGTTCAAAAAAGACTCCGGCATCGACCTCTCCAAGCAGCCCGACGCCGTTCAGCGCATCAAAGAAGAAGGCGAAAAAGCCAAGATCGCCCTTTCATCCACCCAGGAATTCGAAATCAATTTGCCCTTCGTCACCGCCGATGCCACCGGGCCGAAGCACATTCAGAAAAAACTCACCCGCTCCAAACTCGAGCAACTCACCGACGACCTCTTCGAGCGCACCATCAAGCCAGTCCGCGACTGTCTCGGCGACGCCAAGTGGACCAAATCGGATGTGAATGAACTCGTTCTCGTCGGCGGCATGACCCGCATGCCAAAGGTCGTCGAGACCGCCCGCGAACTCATCGGCAAAGAGCCCCACAAGGGCGTCAACCCCGACGAAGTCGTGGCCATCGGCGCAGCCATTCAAGGCGGCGTGCTCAAAGGTGATGTGAAGGATGTCCTCCTCTTGGATGTGACTCCCCTCACCCTCGCGATCGAGACCGCTGGCGGCATCGCCACGCCGATGATCCCGCGCAACACCACGATCCCGACCAAGAAATCGAATGTCTTTTCGACCTACGCCGACAGCCAGCCCGGCGTGGAAATCAAGGTCCTTCAAGGCGAGCGCCCGCTCAGCCGCGACAACAAAAACCTCGGCACCTTCCATCTCGATGGCATCCCGCCCGCCCCGCGCGGCGTTCCGCAGATCGAAGTGACCTTCGACATCGATGCGAATGGCATTCTCAATGTCTCCGCGAAAGACCTCGGCACCGGTAAGGAACAGAAAATTTCCATCACCGGCTCCAGTGGACTCTCCAAGGAAGAGGTCGAGAAAATGCAAAAAGAAGCCGAGGTCCATGCAGAAGACGACCGCAAGGCGAAAGAGACCATCGAAATCCGCAACAACGCCGACAACCTCGCCTATCAGTGCGAGAAGCAATTGAAGGAACTCGGCGATAAGGTGGACGGCGCCTCGAAGAAAAATATCGAGGACACCATCGAGAAAGTCCGCGAAGCCCTCAAGGGCGACGATGCCGATGCGATCAAGGCCGCCTACGACGACCTCCAAGCCAAATTTCAGGAAGTCACCACCGCCGCCTACAAGGCTGCGGCCGCTTCCGCCGGACCCGCTCCCGAAGCAGCTGCTGGCGCTTCAGCCGACGAACCCCAACCCAAGAAGGACGATGTCGTTGACGCCGAATTCGAAGTTGTGGACGACGACAAGAAGAAATAGTCCGCTCACCACTTTAACAAAACGCACCGGTCCGCACAGGGCCGGGGCCTGTTAAAAACAGAAACAAGAAAACAAAACACACACCAAAAATGGCAAATCCCAACATCAAACCTCTCTCCGACCGCGTGCTCGTAAAGCCGCTCGAAGCCGAGGAGAAAAGCAAGGGCGGAATCATCATTCCCGACTCCGCTAAAGAAAAACCACAAGAAGCCCAAGTCGTAGCTCTCGGCACAGGCAAACGCGACGAAAACGGCAAACTCATCGAGTTCTCCGTCAAGGCCGGCGACAAAGTCCTCATCTCCAAATACGGCGGAACCGAGGTCAAAGTCGAAGGCGAAAGCTACCTCATCATGCGCGAGGACGACATCCTCGGCGTCATCGGCTAATCGAAACTCAATACTTAATTCTTAAAACTTAAACACTACTCACATGGCAGCAAAACAACTCCTATTCGACGAAGCAGCACGCCACGCGCTCCTTCGTGGTGTCGAAAAACTCGCCCGCGCCGTCAAGGCCACCCTCGGGCCATCGGGTCGCAATGTTATCCTCGATAAAAAATTCGGCAGCCCCACGATCACCAAGGACGGCGTCACCGTCGCCAAGGAAATCGAACTCGAAGACGCTTATGAAAACATGGGCGCTCAACTCATCCGTGAGGTTTCGAGCAAAACCAGCGACATCGCTGGCGACGGCACCACCACAGCCACCGTTCTCGCCGAAGCGATCTATCGCGAAGGCCTCAAGAATGTGACCGCTGGTGCCAACCCGACCAACCTCAAGCGCGGTATCGACAAAGCGGTCGAAGCGCTCGTGGAAGAAATCAAAGCCATCTCCAAGAAAGTCAAAGACAGCTCGGAGATCGCCCAAGTCGCCACCGTTTCCGCAAACTGGGATACCACCATCGGCCAAATCATCGCCGACGCGATGGACAAAGTTGGCAAGGATGGCACCATCACCGTGGAAGAAGCCAAGTCGATCGAAACCTCCCTCGATGTCGTCGAGGGCATGCAGTTCGATAAAGGCTACCTCTCGCCCTACTTCGTGACGAACCCCGACAGCCTCGAAGTCATCCAAGAGAGCGCTTACATCCTCATCCACGAGAAAAAAATCAGCAGCCTCAAAGACCTGCTTCCGATCCTTGAGAAGATTGCCAAAACCGGCAAACCCTTCCTCATTATCTCGGAAGATGTCGAAGGCGAAGCCCTCGCGACCCTCGTTGTCAACAAGCTCCGTGGCACGCTCCAAGTCTGCGCCGTCAAGGCCCCAGGCTTCGGCGACCGCCGCAAAGCCATGCTCGAAGACATCGCCGTCCTCACCGGTGGCAAGTGCATTACCGAAGATCTCGGCATCAAGCTCGAGAACCTCGCCTTGGAAGATCTCGGCCGCGCCAAACGCCTCGTCATCGACAAGGAAAACACCACCATCATCGAAGGCGAAGGCAAACCCGGCGATATCCAAGGCCGCGTAGCCCAGATCAAGCGCCAGATCGAAGAAACCACCAGCGATTACGACCGTGAGAAGCTCCAAGAGCGCCTCGCCAAGCTCGCCGGCGGCGTCGCCGTCATCAATGTCGGTGCAGCCACCGAGACCGAGATGAAAGAGAAAAAAGCCCGCGTCGAAGACGCCCTCCACGCCACCCGTGCGGCGGTCGAGGAAGGAATCGTCCCCGGCGGCGGTGTCGCTCTCATCCGCGCTCAGGCCGCTCTGGATAAACTCCAACTCACTGGCGACGAGGCCATCGGTGCCGGCATCATCCGCCGCGCCATCGAGCAACCGCTCCGCACCCTCGCCGACAACGCCGGCCAGGAAGGCGCACTCATCGTTCAGGAAGTCAAAAAGCGCTCCGGCGCCGAAGGCTACAATGTCGCCACTGGCAAATATGAAGACCTCATCAAAGCCGGCGTCGTTGACCCTGCCAAAGTGACCCGCAGCGCACTCCAAAACGCCGCATCCATCAGCGGACTTCTCCTCACCACGGAAGCTCTCATCTCTGAGCTCCCTGAGAAGGACAAAGCTCCCGCCATGCCTCCGGGCGGCGGAATGGGTGGAATGGGCGGCATGGACTACTAAGTCCAGCCAATCAGGCCTAATAAAGCCAAACTCAACAACTCAGCCGGGTTCGCAAGAACCCGGCTGTTTTGTTATTGTAGAAAGAAAGGAAGAAGCAAAGACGCGCGCCCGCAACTTTTTGGGCGGCGCGTTGTTCAACCTCCTGATATGAAATTCTGACACCTTCGCCGCTTTGCATGAAAAAGACCCTCTTCTTTCTTCTCTTCTGCGGGTTGGGATTTTGCGCGGGCTACCTCGCGGGAATCCCGTTTTCCAAAACCTCCGCCTCCATCGTTTCCGGAATGCAAGGAAACCCGGAAAATGTCGAAAATCTCGGCCACAAAGCCATTCCCCTGACTCCGCAGAAGGACACACCAGAAGCAAAGCGGCCTGCCAAGGTTTCGCAACCACCCCGGTCTGCCCCGCCATCAAATCCAGCCAACGAAATCGCGAAACTCTCGCTCCCTGAGGTTCAAGCCCGCTTGCAGGCGATGGATGGGATGGTGGTGTCGGCAGACACCGAGGAGATGGAGCAACTTTTGGTGAACCGCTGGTCCAAGCTCGATCCAATCGGCGCGTCTCAATTTGCCGCCGACGCAGTCGCCCAGGGAGGAAATCCACGGCTTTTGCAAACCGCCTCCGCCGCTTGGGCAAAAACCGACCCGGCTGGCGCGGCCCAATGGGCCGCAAACCTCGACTCCCCGCTCGCGAGGGACACGGCGATCGGGCAGATTTTCAACACTTGGTCATCCACTGACCCCATGCTGGCGTCCGGAGCCATCAATGCACTGCCTTTGGGCTCCGCACAGACAGTGGCAACCACCGCCGTGGCGAAAAATTTTATCAAAGGAAACCCGGATGCCGCTTTGAATTGGGCCGAGGGGCTCACAGGCCCGCTCCAAGTGGCCGCAACACGTGAGATTGTGAACAATTGGTCCGTCGCCGATCCCGGGGCAACCGCTGCGTGGATTTTGCAACAACCATCCCAGCAGACACGCAACGAAGCTATGCGCCAACTCGCGGGAAATTGGGTGGCTCGCGATCCCGGCACCGCCTTCGACTATGCGCAGAGTATTTCCGACCCAAGCCTGCGCACGGAGTTTATGCAATCCGCCATGCAGAGGTTTTCCAGCATGGATCCCTTGGCGGCGGCCAACTGGCTGTCGAGCGAGCCCGCAAGGCCGCATGCGGACGCCTTGGTGGGTGGAGTTTCCTCGCGCTGGGCGGCCTTCGATCCTGGGGCCGCATCAAATTGGGCCGCGTCCTTCGCTAATCCCGCGCTCCGCAACCAAGCCATCTACGCGGTCTCGACCTCATGGGCTCAGTCCAACCCCGCCGCGGCGGCACAATGGATTGGCTCCATCGGGGAGGCTAAATCACGCGACACCGCCACGGCCGCATTCAGTATTCAGATGGCCAAGTCGGACCCGGCCAACGCCGCCCAGTGGGCCACAAGAATTTCCGATCCCGCCAGGCGAAGCAGCTCCATACAACGCATCGTGGGAGATTGGAAAAAAACCGATCCCAACGCCGCAAGACTCTTCGTCCAATCCTCCAACGCCCTGCCAGCGGATTTGAAGCAGCGGCTCCTGCGCTGACAGGCGCGCCGAGCTCTGCCCTTTGGTTTTCGAGCCGGCCTGCGAGCGCGCGCCAGAACACCCAAGGGCGCGTCTCTCCCCGAGACCCTTCGTGTAAGAACGCTCGGGGAGCGGCAAGAATTTATTTGAAAACCTTCATTTGATGGTTGATTATCAGCCAATGATCGACCGACATCTTTATTTCACTTGCCATGCCGCACTGGGAGATACACCGGTTGTTTTGCTGGCTGGGGCGAGGCAGACCGGCAAGAGCACGCTGGCGAAGCAGTTGGCTGGTTCGTTGCAAGAGGCGATGCCATTTTTGACATTGGATGACCCAGCGACCTTGGGTGCGGCCAAGCGTGGCCCGGATGCGTTTTTGGAGGATGCGGGAACGCGGTGTTTAATCGATGAGGTGCAACGGGCACCCGAACTTTTCTTGCCGATGAAGAAGCGAGTGGATGCCGAGCGACTGCCCGGACGGTATTTGCTGACGGGGTCGGCAAATGTGCTCACGCTGCCCAAAATCGCAGATTCGCTGGCGGGTCGCATGGAGGTGCAGGTGCTGTGGCCTTTTTCACAAGGGGAACTCGATGGCAGGCCGGAGGGTTTTGTGGATGCGTGCTTTGGTGCTCCGGAAGCCCTATCGTCGGAGATCGTGGATTGGCCCGAATTTCTCGAGCGGGTGGCCCGAGGCGGCTATCCCGAGGTGGTTCAACGAACCCAAGCGGATCGACGACGCGCATGGTGGGAGGCCTACCTGAAAACGCTTCTGGAGCGGGATGTGAGGGATTTGGCGAACATCGAGGGCCTGCATGAATTGCCGCGCCTGCTGAACATCCTCGCCGCACGCACCGGAGGATTGCAGAATTTTGCCGAGGTGGGCCGACTCGCTGGCATTAGCACGAGCACGCTCAAGCGTTATGTCGCGTTGCTGCGGGCATTGTATCTCCATCTCGAAATTCCGGGCTGGCACAGAAATCTCGAAAAGAGACTCATCAAAGCACCAAAGACCTACCTCAACGACTCCGGCCTGGCCTGCCACTTGCGGGGAGTGGATGCCAAAGCCCTCGCGGAGGACCGCAACCGCGCCGGCGCTGTGGTGGAAAATTTTGTGGCGATGGAATTGGTGAAGCAGATTTCCTGGAGCAAGACGCGCCCGACGCTCCACCACTTCCGCGATGTCACAGGGAACGAAGTGGATTTCGTGATGGAGGCTCCGGATGGTCGAATCGTCGGCATCGAGGTGAAATGCTCCTCCGACCTCGGAAGCCGCGACTGGCGTGGATTGCAGACCCTCGCCGCGGTGGCAGGAAGGGATTTCGTGCGAGGGATCATTCTCTACACGGGACAGCAGCGCCTTGCGTCAGGAAAAAACCTGCTCGCCCTCCCGCTCGCCAGCCTCTGGAAAACTCCCATGTCAGAGACAAAAACAAACTGATTCTTCAACCTTGCGGTTCCTTTGACACGCTCGCAGCGGCAGGCATTCGGTTTCCGTTCGCCGGAATGACCGCCGCCATTCTGCAAGGATTCCCCGCCACCACTTTGAATACCGATAATTGGCTGGAGTTGCCGGAACGCCAGTAAGGCATTTGAGAGGTTCTTTTTGGCCTTAGCGGCGCAATTCATTGATTGCGCCATTACGATAGCCATGTCGGTTGGGGAGCTTGGTTATGCCTTGCCGCTTGCCATCGCGGCGGCTCGGGGTTTTTCTAGCGCGCTCACTCCAAAAATCATGAACCTCGATACCACCTCTCTCGAACTCGCCGCCCGCGATGCACGCGGTCTGGCCATGGATGCCGTTGCCAAATGCAAATCCGGCCACCTCGGTCTCCCGCTTGGAGCTGCCGACATCGGCGCCGCGCTCTTCGGAGCGTCCATGTCCTTCCATCCCGCCGATCCTCGCTGGCTCAACCGCGACCGCTTTGTCCTCTCCGCAGGCCACGGCAGCATGTTCCTTTACGGCTGGCTACACCTCGCGGGCTACGGCGTGTCGTTGGATGATCTGAAAAATTTCCGCCAACTCCACAGCATCACGCCGGGCCATCCAGAGTTTCACGAAACACCAGGCGTCGAGGCGACCACCGGCCCGCTTGGGCAGGGCGTATCGAACGCCGTGGGTTTTGCGATTTCCGGCAAGATGAGCGAGGCGCGTTTCAACACACCGACGCACCGGATTTTCGACCACCATGTCATTGCGCTCGCTGGTGACGGTTGTTTGCAGGAAGGCGTGGCCCAGGAGGCCAGCGCGCTCGCCGGCCACCTCGGTCTCGACAACCTCATTCTCATTTTTGATTCCAACAATGTGACGCTCGACGCCATGGCGCCTGTGTCGCAGAGCGAGGACACCGCCGCGCGCTATGTGGCCCTTGGCTGGGATGTCCAGCAGATCGACGGTCACAATCTCTCGGAAATTGCCAACGCCGTTGCCAAGGCGAAGGCCGCCACCAGCGGAAAGCCTCAATTCATCGTCGCCAAGACGATCATTGGAAAAGGCATCGCCGAAGTGTGCGGCACGAACAAGGCCCACGGCGAAGCCGGCGTGAAATTCGTCGCGGAATCCCGCAAGGCGCTTGGCCTGCCCGAGGAGACCTTTTTTGTGGCGCCGGAGACGAAAACCTATTTCGAAAAACACCGCGCGACCCTTGTAGCAGCCCATTCCGCTTGGGAAAAAACCTACTCCGCCTGGCGCTCCGACAACGCTGAACTCGCCAAGGAACTCGACGACGCCATCGAGTGCAAAGTGCCCGACCTGCTCGCCGCCATCCCTCCATTCGATCCGGCGGTGAACATCGCCACGCGCAAAGCCGGCTCCGATGTGCTCCAGCCCATTTGCGCCGCCATGCCGCTTGTAACCAGCGGCAGCGCGGATTTGCACGGCTCGACGCTGAACTACATCAAGGACGGCGGCGACTTCAACCGCCAGAACCGCTCCGGCCGCAATCTGCACTTCGGCATTCGCGAGCACGCCATGTGCGGCATCATGAATGGCATCGCCTACGACGGCATCTTCCGCGCGAGCGGCGCGACTTTCCTCGTCTTCAGCGACTACGGCCGCCCCTCGATTCGCGTCGCCGCATTGTCGAAACTCCCGACCGTATACATCTTCACACACGACTCCGTCGGTGTGGGCGAAGACGGCCCGACGCACGAGCCTGTGGAAACCGTGGCCGCTCTCCGAGCCATTCCCGGCCTCGATGTGATTCGTCCCGCCGATCCCGAGGAAACCGCCGGTGCGTTTGCCGCTGCGTTCCAGAAAAATGACGGCCCCACGATGCTGGTTCTCTGCCGCCAAAACATCCCGACGCTCAATGCCATTCCACTCCAGGAGCGGCGCGAGGGCGTTCTTCGCGGCGGCTACATCGCCAAAAAAGAAACCGCGAAACTCGAGACAATCCTTCTCGCAACGGGCAGTGAACTCCAACACGCCCTCAAAGCCGCCGACGAACTCGGCGCAGGAACTCGCGTTGTCTCGATGCCATGCTTCGAGCGCTTCGAGCGCCAGAGCGCCGACTACAAAGAAAGCGTCCTGCCGAAATCCTGCCGCAAACGCGTCTCGATCGAAGCTGGCATTTCCGATCCGTGGTTCCGATATGTCGGCCTCGATGGAAAAGCTGTCGCCATCGACCGCTTCGGCCTCAGCGCGCCTGGAAATATCGTGATGGAACAACTCGGCATGACCGCCGCCAAGGTGATCGAAGCCGCGAAGTCGCTTTGAGAATAGTCCACCCGACGCTCTTTAAGGAGGGCTCTGCTTGTCAGAGCCGCAACAGTCAGGTTGCGAAAGCCGCCGCTATCCTTACAAGCAGGCCCCTCCTGAGTTTCCGCAAAGTCTCTTTTTTGGCATGCCCTCGTTGAACGACCGCGAGATGGTTCGGCGCAAGGCCGAGGAATTCGAAGGCGCGAGCCTGCGCGAAATCCTCGCTTGGGCCTGGGAGACTTTCGGCGAGCGCGCGGCGTTCGGCACGAGCTTTCAAGGCGCGGGCCTCGTCGCCATGCACACCGCCTACACCAACGGATTCCGCTTCCCGGTTTTCACCATCGACACCGGCCTTCTCTTCCCCGAAACGCTCGAATTGAAAACCCAAATCGAATCCCGTTTGGGCATCTCGATTGAATCCCTGCATCCCGAGCAAACCGTCGCCGAGCAGGCTGCCGAACTCGGTCCCGAGCTTTGGAAAACTAAGCCCGACCTGTGCTGTTCGCTCCGAAAGGTCATTCCTCTCCAAAAAAAACTCGCCACGCTCGATGTCTGGATCACCGGTCTTCGCCGCCAGCAAAACGACACGCGAGAGAACACCCGCATCGTCGAGCTTTACCACTTCGATGTCCTCCGCGACCGCTACATCATCAAATTGAATCCCATGGCCTCATGGTCCCGCGACCAAGTCCAGGCCTACATCCGCGAGCACGACCTCCCCGTCAACGCCCTAGCCGCGCGCGGCTACCGCTCGATCGGTTGCCAACCCTGCACACGCCCTGTGGCCGACGGCGAAAGCGAGCGCGCCGGCCGCTGGACCGGCTTCGACAAAAGCGAATGCGGCATCCACACCTTCCTCGGGAACAACATTTGACGCCGACTGAGGGATTGACCACAGAGGACACAGAGAGCACAGAGAATTTCTAACGGAATTGTTTTATGCGAAATTCCTCCCTCAAAGCTCTTCTCCCCTCCGTGTGCTCTGTGTCCTCTGTGGTCAATTCTTCTAAATGATCCTCGAGCTGCTGGAATGGATCGCGACGCCTTGTCCCTGGTCCGCACGAACGAACAGGCTTCTCGCCGCTCAGATTGGCATTCGCCATCGCGCGAAACGCTGCCGAGCGGCTTGGAATGGTCATCTGGAGGCATGTAGAAAATTTGTCGCAGACTCTGTTGGCGCACTGCCCGCCGACGAAAACCTCGTGATTCTCGGGAGCGGACACTTGAATGATTTCGACCTCCAATTTCTCCTGCGACGCTTTCAAAAAATCACGCTCGTCGATGCGGTCCACCCGATCGAAATTCAAATCCAAGCGAGTCTTTCCCGAGGCCGCCTTCGCCTGATCGCGACCGATCTCTCCAGCCCCAGCGCCGAGATCGAGGATTTGGTCTCGCGTTCGAGTTGGTCCATTTCAAGCTGCCTGTTTTCCCAGCTCCCGCTCTTTTCCAATGAGGACTCCCCCACCCTCTTCGATCGACACCTTGCGCTGTTGCGAAAATCTCCCCGCGCTGTGCTCATCACCGATGTTGCGAAACGCCTCGGTTCGGGTCCTTGGCAATCATTGATCGAAAACCATCCCCTCCCCCACCCCGCCGCCGAGTGGCTGTGGACGATTGCTCCAGCGGGCGAGTCCGGGCCGCTGGTCGAAGAACGACTTGTTCACGCTTTCGTGATGAACGGTTGACCTGTGAATAAGTTTTCGCTGGTTTTTCACATAAAGTCAGGAAAAGTGTTGGCGCGACTAATAAAAACACAAAATAATATCATTAAATGGGTTACATATATCTAGCTATTGCGGTTCTTGCTGAGGTGGCGGGAACATCGCTACTTAAAGCCACCGAGGTGTTTACCAAGCTGGTGCCAACGGCGATCGTTCTTATCGCCTACGGGTTGGCTTTTTGGATGTTATCTTTGTCTTTGAAAACCATGGCCGTGGCGATTGTCTATGCGCTTTGGTGCGGCGCGGGGATTGTGCTCATAGCCGTTATTGGCTGGTTTGTTCTCAAGCAACAACTGGATATTCCTGCACTGATCGGGATTGGTTTGATTTTAGCTGGGGTGGTCGTGATCAACCTCTTTTCCTCTTCGGTCCGTCATTAACAATTCCCCTCCCCCACCCTACCCAATGAGCGCGGAATATTTTTCGGCTGGATCCTCGGACTACGCGAGATACCGCCCGCGTTATCCTGAGGATTGGTTCGATTGGCTTGCTGCTCAGTGTGCCGAGCGGAGTTTGGCATGGGATTGCGCCTGCGGGAGTGGTCAAGCCACCGAGGAATTGGCGCGGAGGTTTGAAAAAGTCATCGCGACCGATGCCAGCGCCGCCCAACTGCAAAACGCTCCCCTCCTCCCCAATGTCGAATGGAGATTGGCTTCCGGCGAAGCGAGTGGATTGGGGGCCGGTCGCGTGGATTTGGTAACGGTGGCCCAAGCTCTCCACTGGCTGGACCTGCCGAGGTTTTTGCAAGAATGCTACCGCGTTTTGAAGCCCGAGGGGATTATCGCGGTCTGGGGATATGGCATTGCGAGTCTGAGTCACCCATCGGCCAACCAGATTTTCCAGGATTTCTATCACGGGGTGGTTGGCGAATATTGGCCGAAGGAACGGCGGATGGTCGAAGAGGGCTATGCAGGCATCGATTTTCCATTTCAAGAAATCCCGGTGTCGGCCTTTGAGATGGTGCAATCTTGGGATGTCGAGCATCTCGCGGGATACTGCTCGAGCTGGTCCGCCACGGACCGCTACCGCAAGGCAACGGGCCACGATCCGATCCCCGAGTTGAGGGCGAAACTAACGCGAGAACTCGGTTCTGCACCCACTGAAATCCGCTGGCCGTTTTTCGCTAGAGTCGGCCGAATGTTCCATGTGGAACAAAACGCAGAAGAAGAAAATTAACCACGGAGGCACGGAGGGCACTTTGAATCAAGGAAGAATTGCACTCGCTCTCTTGATTTTCCTCTGTGCTCTCGGTGTCCTCTGTGGTCAAATCTTCGGACAACCGATGAACCCCACGCTCCATGTCGTTCTCGTCGAACCCGAGATTCCACCGAATACCGGCAATGTCGCGAGGCTTTGCTTGGCGGTCGGGGCGCGTCTGCATCTCGTGGGGCCGTTGGGATTTTCCTTGGATGAAAAGGCGCTCCGTCGCGCGGGGATGGATTATTGGAAGGAATGCGATGTGAGGCTTTGGGATTCCTTTGAAGCTCTCCGGGCTGAAGCGGGCGAGGGGACGAGATTTTGGTTTTTCACTACGAAGGCCAAGCAGGGCTTATGGGAGGGGGAATTTCAGAAAGGTGATTGGTTGGTTTTCGGTAGGGAATCGAAGGGACTTCCGGAGTCGTTGCTTCATGCGAACGCGGAGTCGTGCCTGAGAATTCCGATGCGAACTCAGGCCCGCAGTTTGAATCTGGCGACCTCGGTGGGGATCGGTGTTTTCGAGGCATTGAGGCAAATCAACAAATCCGGCGAATTTTTCTAGGATTGCCCGAAAAAACAGCGCTCTAAAACGGCCGGAAACGGGTGTTTCGCCGCGAGGGAAGGGGATTGCCGCGGAATGAGGGGTCGATCGATTTTAGACGCGTTTACGGCGATCAGAGGGGGTGGGAGTTTTTAGGCGCTTTTTTCCAACCAGCAAAAGTCGTGGAGATATGAATTTGTTCCATGTGGAACAAATTCCGAGATCAGGCGGTGCGGCCGCAGCAGGATTTGAATTTTTTGCCGGAGCCGCAGGGGCAGGGGTCATTGCGACCGACTTTGGGGAGTTCGCGCTTGAGAGGAAGTTCGAACTTTGGCGCAGCGGGCTGGTCAGGGGTAGGGGAGAGGGACGGCGCGGTTTCGGGATTCAGGTTCTGCTCGGGCCGGGAGAGGAAGGTGGGGAGGTTGGCGAGCAGGGATTCGAAGGCTTGGAGATTCGTGGTGCTGCGGAAGAGGTTGTTCAGGACTTCGCCTTTGATGGTGTCCATGAGGTCCACAAACATGGCGTAGGCGTCGTTTTTGTATTCGACGAGGGGGTCTTTTTGGCCAAAAGCACGGAGGTAGACGGCTTCGCGGAGTCCATCCATGGCGTAAAGGTGTTCCTGCCAGAGGCGGTCGATGGCGTTGAGGATGATGTAGCGTTCGAGGCCTTTGAGGGCTTCGGGATGCTCGAGTTCCGACTTGCGCTCGTAGGAGGCGGTGATGGTTTCCACGAGGAACTGGGAGTTTTCCTCGATGGTCCGCGTGGAGAAGGCGGCTTTTTCCTTGGAGAGGGCGAGGGGGAAGGTGGTGTTGACCCAATGGAGGAGGCCGTCGTAATCGGGCTCCTCGCCTTCCATGGATTCAAGAAACGCGGAGGCTTTTTTGGGAACCATCTCGCCGATGACTTCGGTGATGAGTTCGCGCGGGTTGGGGGAGTCCATGACCTCGTTGCGGTAGCCGTAGATGACTTCGCGCTGTTGGTTCATGACATCATCAAACTCCAGAGTCCGCTTGCGGATCATGTAGTTCCGTTGTTCGACGCGTTTCTGGGCGGTTTCGACGCTGCGGTTGAGCCAGGGGTGCTCGAGTTCCTCGCCTTCCTTAAGGCCGAAGGTTTCCATAATCTTGGTCATGCGATCGCTGGCACCGAAATTTCGCATGAGGTCGTCCTCGAAGCTGACATAAAAGCGGGAGCAGCCGGGATCTCCTTGGCGGGCGCAGCGGCCACGGAGCTGGCGGTCGATGCGGCGCGACTCGTGGCGCTCGGTGCCGAGGACGAAAAGCCCGCCGACTTCGGAAACGCCTTCGCCGAGTTTGATGTCGGTGCCGCGGCCGGCCATGTTGGTGGAAATGGTGACGGCGCCCTTGAGTCCAGCCCGGGAAACGATCTCGGCTTCCTGGACATGGAATTTGGCGTTGAGGACGGTGTGGGGGATTTTCTGGAGTTTGAGCATTCGGCTCAACAACTCGGAGGATTCCACGCTGGCGGTGCCGACGAGGACGGGTTGGCCGGTGACGTGGACTTCTTTAATGGCCTCGATGGTGGCGTTGTATTTTTCGCGTCGCGTTTTGTAGATGCGGTCGTTCTGATCGCGGCGCTGGACCGTGCGATTGGTGGGGATCACATTGACATCCAGTCGGTAAATATCATGGAACTCGCTGACCTCGGTCTCTGCGGTGCCGGTCATGCCGGCGAGTTTGTGGTAAAGCCGGAAGTAATTTTGAATCGTGATCGTCGCGAGGGTTTGGGTTTCGCGATCGATTTGAACGCCTTCCTTGGCCTCAACGGCTTGATGGAGGCCATCGGACCAGCGGCGACCGGGCATTTTGCGGCCCGTGAAGGTATCGACAATGATAACCTTATTTTCCTCAACGACATACTCAACGTCTTTCTCATAAAGGCAGTAGGCTTTGACGAGTTGGGTGATATTGTGAATGCGCTCGGCTTGGGCGTCGCAATGCTGTTGGCGCTCGGCTTTTTTGGAGGTTTTGTCTGCAGGAGAAATCGACGGATCATTTTCGATGTCTGCGAATTCCGTTAAGAGATCCGGAAGCATGAAGGCGTTTGGGTCATCCGGATTGAGGTAGTTCCTCCCCAATTCCGTAAGGTCGGCTTCGTGGGATTTCTCCTCGATGGTGAAGAAGAGTTCCTCCTTGAGAGCAACGAGCGCAGCCTTGCCCTCGGTGTCTTTGTAAAATTCCAACTCGGCCTTGTCCATGATCTTGCGCATGTCTGGATCTTCGAGGTGGCGGAGGAGGGCCTTGGAGCGTGGTTGGCCGAGTTTGAGCTTGAAAAGCGTGCGTCCGGCTTCAGCGGAGTTGCCGGCCTCGACGAGTTCTTTGACCTCGCTGGCAAGGCGATTGCAAAGCGTCGTTTGTTTTTTGACCAACTGATCAACGAGGGGCTTGAATCGGTCGTATTGGTGGGTGGAGACGGTTGCCGGGCCGGAGATGATGAGCGGGGTGCGGGCCTCGTCGATGAGAATGGAGTCCACCTCATCCACGATGGCGAAGAAATGGCCGCGCTGGACCTGTTGGTCGCGGGAGGTGGCCATGCCATTGTCGCGAAGGTAGTCGAAGCCGAATTCGCTGTTCGTGCCGTAGGTGATGTCGCAGGCGTATTGCTCGCGGCGTTCGGTGGGGGCCTGGTCGTTTTGAAGAATGCCAACGGTCAATCCGAGGAATTGGTAGAGGTGTCCCATCCACTCGGCATCGCGCTTGGCGAGGTAGTCATTCACGGTGACGACATGGACGCCGCGACCGGAGAGGGCGTTGAGATAAACGGCGAGGGTGGCGACAAGGGTTTTGCCTTCGCCGGTGGCCATCTCGGCGATGCGGCCGTTGTGGAGGACCATGCCGCCGATGAGCTGCACATCGAAGTGCACCATATTCCAAGTGAGGGGGTGGCCACAGACATCGAGGGTTTTTCCGCAGAGTCGGCGGGCACCGTTTTTGACGACGGCGAAAGCCTCGGGGAGTATGGACTCGAGTTCGAGGGCGAGTGCGGCGGAGTCGGAAATTTTGGAGAGGCGGTCTTTCCACTCGAGGGTCTTGGCCCGCAGAGCCTCATCGGGAGCGGATTGGAGAGCGGTTTCGAACTCGTTGATTTTTTTGACCGTCGGCGCCATGCGACGCAACTCGCGTTGATTTTTGCTACCGACGATTTTTTTCAGGATCCAAGCGAACATGATGAAAATTTGAACCAGCTATCTAAAGGGCAAGGCGGGTTTTTTGGAATGAGGAAATTCTCAGGAGAAAGCCCTAGAAAAGTTACAGCCCACCGCAGCGAATGCTACAGTGGGCTGTTGTTCCCCCCAGAACGCTGATGACAATATCGGGATTTGTTTTCCCGGCAAGAGATTTTTTTATTTTTTTCTGAGGTGCCGGCGGATTTCGAATTCGGCGGTGGTCAGAAGGATTACGCCGGAGTCGAATTGGTCCTCGAAGGAAGGAAAGAAGGCGTCGCCGGGGGTTTCCAGGTTCACGCGGGTGAGGAGGATTTCGGTGCAGCGTGGAAGGAGCGCGGCGTAGAGTTCGGCGCCGCCGATGAGGTAGAGATTTTTTCCCTCGGGCGGGCTAGGGATTTCCTCGAGCGAGCGAAAAACTTGTGCGCCGGGGATTTCGGCATGGCGGGAGAGGATCCAATTTTCGCGGCCGGGGAGGGGTTTTCCGATCGAGTCGTAGGTCTTGCGTCCCATGAGGACGACCTGGCTGAGCGTGGTGCGTTTGAAAAATTTCAAATCCTCGGAGAGGTGCCACGGGATGCGGCCCTCGAGGCCGATCGCGCGGTTGCGGGACATCGCGACGATGGCGATCATATCGAGATCGGGGCTTTGATGGCGGGGTGGGGGTCGTAGCCTTCGAGCGTGAAATCCTCGAAGACGAAATCCTCGAGGCGGCGGCGCTCGGGATTCAGGATCATGCGGGGGAGGGGACGGAGCTCACGGGAGAGTTGCTCGCGGGCCTGGTCGAGGTGGTTGGTGTAAAGATGGAGGTCGCCGAAGGAGTGGACGAAGTCGCCGGGGCGGAGGTCGCAGACTTGCGCGACCATCATGGTGAGGAGCGCGTAGGAGGCGATGTTGAAGGGCACGCCAAGGAAGAGGTCCGCGCTGCGCTGGTAGAGTTGGCAACTCAACTCGCCGTCCTGCACAAAAAATTGGAACAGCGCGTGGCATGGCGCGAGGGCCATGAGGTGGAGTTCGGCAGGATTCCAGGCCGAGACGATCAGACGGCGGCTGTCGGGATTTTTTTGGATGTCGGCGACGACGCGGGCGATTTGGTCGATTACGGTGCCGTCGAATCCGCGCCAGGAGCGCCACTGCGCGCCATAGACTCGGCCGAGGTCGCCGTTTTCATCGGCCCATTCGTCCCAGATCGTGACTGTGTTTTCGCGGAGATAGCGAATGTTGGTGTCGCCTTGGAGGAACCACAGCAACTCATGGATGATTGAGCGGAGGTGTAGTTTTTTAGTGGTGAGAAGGGGGAATCCTTCGCGCAGATCAAAGCGTTCCTGCGCGCCAAAGATCGAAATCGTGCCGGTGCCGGTGCGATCGGATTTGGGACGACCCTTATCCAGGACGAGACGGAGAAGGCGGTGGTATTGCTGCATGGTCGCCTGCCGTATGTCCCTAGCTCCGACCGATGCTGGTGTATTGGAACCCGGCAGCGCGGACGGTGTCGGGGTTGAGGAGATTGCGGCCGTCGAAAATCAAGGAGGTGTGCATGACCTTTTTGAGTTCGCCAAGATCAACGGTGGTGAATTCCTTCCATTCGGTGGCGATGATGAGGGCTTCCGCTCCGCTGGCGGCTTCGAGCGGAGTCTTGGCGACCTTGGCTCCCTTGATGAGATCGAACTCGAGGGCCTTTTCCGTGCCTTTCGGATCATAGACGGTGACCTCGGCTCCTTCTTTGAGGAGGTCGTTGACGAGATCAATCGCAACAGAGCAGCGGACATCGTCGGTGTCGGGCTTGAAGGCGAGTCCCCAGACGGCGATTTTTTTGTCCTTCAGAACCCAGAGCGATTCGCGAATTTTGGAAAGGAAACGCTCGCGCTGGGAGTGATTGATTTTTTCGACTTCCTTAAGAAGCGTGAAGGGAACTCCGAGGTCCTCGCTGATGGCGATGAAGGCGGCGATGTCTTTCGGGAAGCAGGACCCTCCGTAGCCGATGCCAGCATTCAGGAAATTGCGGCCGATGCGCTTGTCCGAGCCAATGCCGTCGGCGACTTTTTCGACATCCGCGCCGCTGGCTTCGCAGATGCGGGCGACGGCGTTGATGTAGGAAATCTTAAGAGCCAAAAAGGAATTCGCAGCGTGCTTGATGAGTTCAGCCGAGTTGATGTCCGTCACGAGAACCGGAGCCATGAACGGCTCGTAGATTTTCTGCATCATCGCAACGGCACGCTCGCTGTTGCCGCCGATGACGATGCGGTCGGGCTTCATGAGGTCCGGCACCGCGCAGCCTTCGCGGAGAAATTCCGGATTACTCACGACATCAAATTCCGCGCCGCCCTTGTTATAGCGGCGGATCGTGTCGGCGACTTTCTCGCCGGTTTTCACGGGCACGGTGCTCTTGTCCACAATCACGCGGTATTGGCCGGGCTTGAGAACTGCTGAAATCTCGCGGGCGACTTTCTCAATGTAGGAAAGATCGACGCTGCCATCTGGCTGTGGCGGCGTGGGGACAGCGATGAAAACGACATCTGAGCCATCCACACCTTCTTCGGTGCTGGTGGTGAAATGCAGGCGCTTGGCAGCGACATTGCGGTGGAGAAGGTCCTCGAGGCCAGGTTCATAAATGGGAACTTTTCCGGCACGGAGTTGTTCGACTTTTTTCGCATTGTTATCGACGCAAATCACATTGTGGCCGACTTCGGCGAAGCAAGCGCCGGAGACGAGACCGACATATCCGGATCCAATAATGCAGAGTTTCATGGGTGTTTTTAGGAAATGAAAGATTCTCAATCAACGGCGCTGGCAGGTTGCCCGTCGTCTGGCCCTTGGCTGAATGCCACAGGGAGGGAGAATTGAGGTGCATCCTTGAGAGTCATCATCAGAAGAAATCCATATTCCTGGTCGCCGCCTAGGTTGTCGCGCACCTCGGCGCCGATTGAAGCCACCCAGCTGGTGAGGTCGCGATTGACGAAATAGCGTTGGTATTGGAGCACCTGGCTCTCGAACTCGTATTGCTCGTAAAGGCTCACGCTCCAGTTGTCATTGATGCGCCAGTAGGCGAAGAAATTTACCTGGCTGTTGTCATTGTAATAATAATTTCCATCAATGTAACGGTGGCCGAGGGAAATCCGTGTATCGCGCGTCGGCATGACGCTGAAAGTCGTGTTCACCTCGGTGAATCCTTCAGTCACCACCGGCAGCTGCGACTCAATGCCCAGTGAGGCCCAAGGCAGAGGATAAAAGCGCACGACATTGAATAGATTCGATACAGGCGCATCCGTGTAGGGGTTTTCAAAATTGGCATCCATGAAGGTATTCCATGTCAGCCATTGGTAGGTGTCGTTATTGCGGCGTGTCTGGAAGCGCTGGTTGAACCCCATCCGGGTGATATTCCAAGTCCCGATCGAATCGATCGCGTAAAATTGAGGAAAATCGAGAGGCAAGGGTTGAGTTGTCGGGGCAATGCGGTCGAATTGGTAGATGTCTTCCGGCCCTGGGCCCATATTATAAACCCCAGAATAGTTAATGTAAGGCTCGAGCACATGTCGGACACCGTCCAAAGCCAAAGCACGGCTTTGAATCTGCTCAAAAGCGCGGGAGAATTTGGTCGAAACGGAAACTCCGTAATTTGCAATCGGCCGGAATACCGCGCCATTCGAATCCAGGTTTGTGGAGGGGTTGTTCGGCGGATTAATAGAGGCACCGACATTATTGGGATTTACCGAAACAACTTCACCGCTCACTGGATCGAGCACTTCCTCGCCCCCGGCGGGCTGAATGAACGAGCCGCTCGCGCTGTAGTAGGTGCCGCGAATGCCCGCCCGCGGATTCACATTCAACCAACCGAACAACTGCGAGGGCAGGGACCACTGGTGGAAGGTGTCGAAGCGCGTGGCTTGGTAATCAGGGAATTCGGTTTCACCGAACTGGGGGGTGTTCGAAAATGCACGGCGGAGTTGAGCCACGCCCGTCTCGCCGTCGTATTGGAGCGGCAGCCCGAAGAACGATTGGTTCTTAAAGTCAAAGACCAGCTCGGGCTTTCGCTCGGTGGTGTCTTGAAAATCATTGACCTGCCAGCGGCCGAGGAGCGTGAGCGTGTAGTCCTCATCCCATTTGGTGAGGGAGAGCGAGGTGTCGGGCTGGGGGTCGTTGCGGTAATCTTGCGGATAGAAATCTTCGAGAAAATCGACATCGCTGATCCAGTTCACATCGGCGGTGCCATAGATGTCATCGGTGAGGAAAAGTCGTTGCTGGAAGGAAACCCGGTAGCGGTCCGTAGTGCGCGTCTCGGCTGGCTCGCCGGGGGCTTCGACGGTCGTCACATCTTTCGTTTCAAACACATAGTCCGCGACGAGATTTCCAAAATTTCGACCACCCGGGCCGTATTTCATATTGAGATCGAGGCCGATGGAGGGACCAAATTCCGTGCGTTCCTCGAGGCGGACGGCGGCATCGATTCCCTCGGTGACGGGAAACGAATACGACAGGAGCAAATAAGCCCCCCAGCGGGAATCATAACCGGGGAGGAATTGGAAACCGGAGCGATTCAGATCGGCATAGAGGAGAGGGAACCAAAGGATCGGTGTCTGCCCGACATAGAGCGTTGTGTTCGTCATCACGACACGGTCGCCGGGATAAAAGCGAATCGAGCGGGTCTTCACATGATAATCCGGCTGGGAAGAATCGTGCGTGGTCAGCGTGCCATCGCGGACACGAAATTCCTTGGGAGAAACGGCGCGAAAATTAAAGGCGCGAAAGTAGAAAGGATATTGAGAACCGGAAAATTCCAGCGCGCGCATTTGTTTGCTCTCGAGATTAAAAAGGGCGCGCTGGCCCGTCAGGACTTGGTCCGGCGTGTAAACTCGAATGTCGCCCACGAGCAGGATATCGCGGGTGTCGGGGTTGTATTCCGCGTAGTCGCTGAAGATGCTGTATTCGCCGTAGTGGATTTGGACATTGTCCTCGGCGATCGCGATGCCTTCGTCGAACCGCGTGCCTCCATCGGCCGTGATTTCCACAGGAAAATCCCCGAAACTCCCGAACTGCGCACGGGCTGTCGACAGCGCCGCAAACAGGCACAGACTGAGCAGGAACTTCCTCATTGGAGGGCGAAGGCTAAATATCGACCGGATCGAGATCAAGATGGGATTTGGCGATTCACGCGGCGCTCAAGCTTTCGCGGGCGGCGCTTTGGGTTTGAGCGAGGCGAGCGGTTTTTCCATAAGATACCAACTCAACGACGCCGCGAGATAGGAGAGAGCGAAGACCACCAGGATTACGCCGAGTTTGTCTGGAGTATTCGGCAGGCCCCCTTTGCCGAATGCCCACATGACGAAGCTGTGGAGGATCGGGTGGAAAATATACAACGCGTAGCTGATCATGCCGGTGTAAACGAGGATCGGGGAGGTGAGGCCTTTTTCCCAAAAGTCGGAAAACCCCACCGCCGTGCGGAGAATCAGCCAACCGAAGAAAAGAGCCTCCAGAGTCTCTGACAAATGCGTGTGAGGCGTTTCCGAGAATCTCATCCGGATCAGCGTGCCGAGGATTAGAACAATCCATGCGAGCAGGGCGACCCAGGGCTTGAGGGCTACCTTGGAAATCGCCTCCTTGTCCGAACGGTAGAACAGCCCCAGCAGCGCGCCCAGCGCGATCGAATCCATCGACGAGAGAGGCGAGAACCAGACCAGCATCGGATCGAGCCCCCACTCCGTGCCGAGCCAGCGGTGAAGCCATGCTCCAACAAATAGAACCACCAGCGCCGGAGCCAAGAATCGCCCCGGTAGCCAGAGCAGAATCAGGGCGAGCGCAAAAACCATTTGCTCACTCGTGGCGAGGAACCAGTAATGCGACAAATTGCCTGGCCATTGTCCGGTAAGGCCCATGTGCAGATTGATCGTGAAGGTCGTAATCCAAGGCCAGACGGCCTTCGCCGACTCAACGCCGACAAGACACAGGACACCGAACGCGAGGAAATAAACCGGTAAAATCCGGATACTCCGCTTTTGGTAGAAGACCTTGAAAATTGAAAAAGGCCTCTGACCGCGGTCCTTTTGCTGGAGCAGGTTGCCGATGAGCAAAAACCCGGTCATCACGAAAAACAAACGCACTCCGAGGGGGCCGAGCGCGATGTGGCTGCTCGCCCCGGGCACTAGATGATGGAAGAGAACCATGAGGCACGCGATGCCTCGCAGGGCATCGAGCTGGTGGAAGTAGTTTTTCGCTTGCGCCATGGGTTCAAAGGGGATTGCGACGCAGATCATCAAAGGCGGCGCCGAGCCGGTCAATCACATCTGATGCCCGAAGAGATTCCTGTGAGGCGTCGCCGTCGCGGAGGGCGATTTCGGCGGAGCGGCCGCAGACCCACGCGCCGAGTTTTGCAGCCTCGAGCGGGGATTTACCTTGGGCGAGAAGCGCGGCGCAGACGCCGGTGAGCACATCCCCCATGCCGCCGCTGCCCATGCCGGGATGGCCGGTGGAATTGTAGGAAGTCGCGGAACCAGATTCGCCCACGAGCGTGCGCGAGCCTTTAAGCAAAAGGGTAACTGGGAATTCGCCGACGAACGCCTCGAGCCAGTCGCGGCGGGGGAGGTTTTGGCGGGTAAAGATCCGCTCCATCTCGAGAGGGTGGGGGGTGAGCAGGCGAGGGCCCGCGCAGGTTTTCAAAATTCCCGGCGATTCCGAGATCGCATTCAGCGCATCGGCATCCACCACGCAGGGTGCGGCGCAGCGCCGCACAAAATTCCGAACCATCGCGTCACGCTCGCGTCCCAGACCCGGGCCAATCGCCACGGCGGTGAATTGATCCACGGGCACATCGGCGAAATCCTCGATCTGCGAAACCATCACTTCGGGAATCACGGAGGCGGAGAGGATTTGGGAAATTTCGGGCGGGCAGAAAAGAGTCACAAGGCCCGCCCCCGCATGAACAGCGGCGGCGGAACAGAGGCGCGCGGCGCCGGGGTAGTTTTGAGAGCCTGCCAAGATCGCCACCCGGCCGTAGGTGCCTTTGTGGGTGTCGAAGGATCGCGGCGGCAAAAGATGGCGCAAATTTTCAGCAGCCAAAACCTCGGCGGGGTCGGCGTTGGATGGAGCGTCCACGCCGGGAAGCGGGGCGATGGCGAGTCGACCGACAAAACGCGTTGCCTCATCATCGAGAAGAGAGGTTTTGGCGAAGCCCATCGCGAGCGTGGCATCGGCCTCGACGCCGTGATGGCCAAGCGCGCTGGGCAAGTCGGCTGCAAGAACCCAGGCGGCTTGCTCACGGCGGAGGGCGTTGATTCGCTGGATGGCGGAGGCTGCCGGCTCGCGCGGTTCGCCAGTGGAGCCGATGCCGAGAAGCCCATCCAACACCACCAAGGGATACGCTGGAGCATCCGAGGATTTGGTCGGAAGTGCGGCCAGCTGCTTGGCGGTGAGTGGCGCGAGGTTTTGGGTGGAAAAGACGGGTTCGATTTCAATCCTCCAGCCCGATTCGGCGAGGTATCGGGCGGCGACGAGCACATCGCCGCCATTGTGGCCCTTGCCCGCAAAAACGCGGCAAGTGCCGGGGCGCGGGTGGAATTGTCGAACGAACTCCGCCAAGCGCCGCCCTGCGATTTCCATGAGGCTCTCTGCGGATTCGCCGGCGGCGAAGGCGGCCCTCTCCGCATCGACCATCTGGGCGGCGGTGAGGATCATGGCGGGTTATTTGAAGAACGACTTCACGCGGTCGTAGAAACTTTTGTGGATTGGGTTGTTCTCCTCGCCGCAAAGCTCCGCGAATTTCTGGAGCACCTCGCGCTGACCGCCGTCAAGGCGCGTCGGCACCTCGACCTGCACATAGGTGAGGATGTCCCCCTTCGCCGTGCCTTGCAGAGCGGGCATTCCCAGGCCGCGGATGCGAAAGGTCGAGCCTCCCTGCGTGCCGGCGGGGATTTTCAAACTCACCGCGCCATTGAGTGTGGGAACGCGGATTTCGCCGCCGAGCGCGGCTGTGGTGAAGGGGATTGGAACCTCGCAGTTCAAATCCATGCCGTTGCGGGTGAAAACCTCGTGTTCCTTGATGTGAATGACCACATAGAGGTCGCCGGAGCCGCCTCCACGCAGGCCCGCTTCGCCGCCGCCGGTGCTCCGAAGTCGCGATTCGCTGTCGATGCCGGCGGGGATTTTGATTTTCACACGGCTTGTTTTTTCGACGCGGCCCTCGCCTTGGCACGAGTGGCAGGGTTTTTCGATGATGCGGCCCGTTCCGTGACAGGCGGGGCAGGTTTGGGCGACTTGGAAAAATCCGCGCGAGACGACGACTTGGCCGCGTCCACGACAGGTCGGGCAGGCCACGGCCTTCGAGCCCTTCTGCGCGCCGGAGCCGCCGCAGGGATCGCAGGCATCGAGTTTGCGAATTTCGATTTCCTTTTCGCACCCGCGCGCGGCTTCTTCGAGGGAGATTTGAAGATCGTAGCGAAGGTCGGATCCGCGCTGGCGGCCCGAGGAATCCACTCCACCGCCCCCGCCGCCAAAAAACTGTTCAAAAATTCCACCGCCCCCGCCTCCGCTGAAAACCTCGCGAAAAACCTCGAAGGGATCGTGAAATCCACCACCACCCCCGCCTCCGCCCCCCATTCCGCCTTGAAAGGCGGCGTGGCCGTAGCGGTCGTAGGCAGCGCGTTTGCTGGCATCGCTCAAGACCTCGTAGGCCTCGCCGACTTCTTTGAATTTCGCCTCGGCCGAGTTGTCGTCGGGGTTTTTGTCGGGATGGAATTTGACCGCGAGCTTGCGGTAGGCCTTCTTGAGGTCGTCCTCGGTGACGCTTCGCTCGACGCCGAGAATTTCGTAGTAGTCGCGCTTGCGGCTCATTGAGGGCCTTTGGAAACAATCACCGACGAGGCGCGGACGAGACGGTCCTTGATTTTATAACCCTTGCGAACTTGCCGGATGACATGACCCTCGGGGATGTCGGCACAGAATTCCTGCGAGACGGCGTCGTGCTTGTTCGGATCAAATGCTTCGCCCTCGGCTTGGACTTCCTCGAGGCCGTTGTTTTTTAAGAAATCGTGAAGCTGTTTTTGGACCATCGACATGCCTTGAAGGATCGAGGCGGTGTCGGCGGCGGACTTCGCCGCGTCGAGGCCGAGTTCGAAATTATCGATGACCGGGAGGAGTCGCTCGAGCAGGCCATTGTTGGCATAGCGGATGGCTTCCTCTTTTTCGCGCAGGGATCGCTTGCGAAAATTATCGAGATCGGCGCGGGCGCGGAGGGCGAGGTCTTTGAGCTTGGCGGCCTCGGCTTCGAAGTCCACCTCGGAGATTTCAGCTTCCTTCCCCGCGTCATTCGGTGCGGAGTCCTGTGTGTCGGATTCGGTAGGGTTATTCATTTTTTAGAGATGGCGATGAGTGTGAAGTCGTCTTGTTTGGATTCTCGGCCGGTGAAGGCTTGGACATCCTCGGCCACATGTCGGAGGACAGCGACGGCGCCTTGAGCCGCGCCGGCTTCCAAGGCTTGGGCGAGGCGGTCGACTCCGTATTCCACGCCGTCGGCGTTCAGGGCCTCGGTGGCTCCGTCCGTGTAGAGCAGGATGCAATCTCCAGGCTCTAGGACGAGGCCTAAATCGGCGCAAACTCTATTAAAGACCTCCCCGCTGTCAATGCCGAGGGCCATGCCTTTGGGGCTGAGTGTTTCGACCTTGCGCGAGGCGGCGCGGTAGAGCAACGGCGCATCGTGGCCGGCCCGGGCGAGCACGAATTTTCCATCCGGGCCATCTAGGATCGCATAGGCCATGCTGATGAACATGTCCTCCTTGATATCGGGGTAAAGGAGGCTATTCACCCGACGCAGCACATCGCCCGGCATGGTGGCATCGAGGGCCTCGCGGCGGAGCACGCCACGGCACATGGCCATGATGAGAGAGGCTGGAACGCCTTTGCCGGAAACATCGGCGATCACGACAGCGAGGCGATCGGAGCCAAGGGGAATGAAATCGAAATAGTCGCCACTGAGTTGGCCGGCGGCGAGGCTCAGGCCGCTGATATCATATCCTGCAAAAACCGGATCCGCGTCGGGAAAGAGAACGCGCTGGATGTCGCGGGCGATCTCGAGGTCGCGGTCCAAGAGTTTTTTCTGTCCTGCGGCGAGGTAGATGGCCTCGTTGTAGAGGGCGAAGGCGCTTTGCTCCGCAATGGTGCGGAAGACGGCGAGGCTCTTGTCGTCGAAGGGGCGATTGCCGTGGCCTGCAAGGGCGAGCACGCCGAGGATTTTGTTTCGATAAACGAGCGGGCCGAATATCGCCGGGCACGATATATTTTTTCCAGTGTCGAACTGCGGGATGATGCGGACTTCGTTTGCGCGCCAGCAATCCGCGAGTGGACCGCGACTCTCGGGGCGAACGGGCTGAATGCCGAGCAGGCCTTGGAGCAAGCTGGGCGAGCCTTTGGTTTGAGCGAGGAGCTCGGCGGGCACTTCAAAAAATGCGGGGCAACCTTGGGAGAGATGGGATGGAGTGAGGCTGGTGCCTGCGTTGTTCGCTATGTAGAGCGCGCCGTGGTCGGCATTCACGATGCGCATCGCGCTTTCGACAATCAGCCGGTGGAGCTCCGAGCTGCGGACCCCCTCCGAAAAGGCGGCGCCGATCCCATGGAGAAAATCGAACACGCGTGTCTCCTCGGTCTGCAACTCCTTCAAACGGACGCGAAGGCGGTGGGAGCGGATTTGCGACCACAAAAGGTAGAGAGCGAATAGCGCGACGACGAGCGCCAGGGTCGTCAGATTGTATGCGGTCCACATGTAGCTTTAGGAGGAGTGGACTTTCTGAAATAAAGCCCCACCAATCAAGAACGGACCGCTTTAAGCGTCGGTTGCCTCGGATTTCAGAAAATCAATCACATCCTGGAACCGCACGGCATTTCGGGGGTCTGCCTCGATCAGAGCTTCGTGGGCCTCGAGGATGTGCACTCGAGCCTCTTCGGAATCCTTCTCCGGGGCGGAATCGGGATTTTTTTTCAGAGAGGATGGTGCGGGGTCGGAGGGCTCCGGCTCCACCGAGAAGAGGTGGTCAAGGCCGAGGTTCTCAAGAAGCGAGAAATTACGGGGGTTCGCCCGCACGACGCGGAGAAGCCCGTTCTCGATTTCGCGGAGGCTGAAAGCCAAGGCGGCGAGTGTCCCCATGAAAGTCGAGTCCATGAGTTCGCAATTTTCGAGATCGAGAATGAACTCCACATGCCCCTTGGCGATCATGCGGCGTGAAAATTCCTTGAGGCCTTGGCAATTTTCAAAAGTGCCCCGCCCATCGACCTGCATCCAGATGATCCCCGCGGCGCTCCCGACGCGAATGCTCGATGACTTGCTCATGAAATCCTGAAAAAACCTAAAATCACGCGTCCCTTGTTAAGTCAACCCCTAGCGCCACATCGAAGACTGGCGGAGCCCCACGATGCGGCCATTCACGATCAGCAAAGCTCTCCAAGCGGAGACGAGGCCGTTTTCCAAAAAATCATCACCCGTGACTTGAAAGGTCGAGCGGTGAGAGCCGCGCGCGGCGGGATAGTAGCGCTCTTGGGCCATCACATAATTGCCGAGCCCGGCCTGGCGGTATTCCAAGCGAAGCGTGACATCTGAATCACTGGAGGTCCTCCAAAAGAAAGTAAAATACGATCCGTGGCGCTTGGAGACTTCGAGGCTGTCAACGGCTCCCCATGTCCGGCGCTCGCGCTCAAAATCAATCACCCCGCCCGTTCTTCCTTCCGGCGTGCGCTGTTCGACCAAATAGGGATCGAAGACCGAGGTGAGGATTTTCCGGAATTGGTAGGCGTCGTCGAGTTCGAGAGGGAGGACATTGGCCTTGTCCAAGCGCGTGGCAGGACCTTCCGGAGTGGCACAACCCGCCAGCGCGACGGCAAACACCGCACACAGCAGGAAAAACGGACGAATCATGGATGGCCATGAAAGCGAGTTTGGCGGGCGGTGTCAATTTTCAGGGCCTGATTTTATCTCGCATTGCAAGACCGGTGGGCGAGACCGGGAATTCCCTTTTCTTTTCCGAAGGGATGGAATTATTTGGCGCCATGGATTTCCTCCAAATTATTCTCCAAGTCTTCGTAGGCCTCGGGATTTTGAATGTGTGGCTCATCCGCGCCAACTGGTCCACTGGATACCGAGGCGGAGACGCCAAGAATTTGAAAGAGGAGTTTGCCACCTATGGCCTACCGACTTGGTTTTTTTATTTGGTGGGCGCGCTCAAAATTACCTTCGCGCTCGCTTTGATTGCCGGCGTGTGGATTCCGATCCTGACACTACCCGCCGCGCTGGGAATGGCCGTTCTGATGGCGGGGGCTTTTGTGATGCACTTGAAGGTCAAGGATTCGTTCAATAAGGCCTGGCCATCGCTGACGGTGCTCGCTCTCTGCTTGGCGATCGCGGCCCTGTAGAGTGCGAACCTAAGAGGTGAAGAGCGCCAGATAGGTATTCACAAAAAAGTAGAAGATCGCCGGCGTGGTCTTCAACAAGCTATCGCGGATTCTGATCCGCACCAAGATGGCTACGAGCATCATCAAGGCGAGGCCCCCCGCGCTGCCTTTTCCTAGCCAGGGAAGCCACATGCCCGCGAGGAGCCCGAGCGATCCGCAGATTTGTAGGAACCCGATCAGGCGGCGTTCCCGAGAAAATCCATAGCGCACAAATTCATCCCGCAAATGCCGGGAGGTAAAACATCCCGTCCCATAAACGAGGAACGAGAGAGCCGAAAAGATAATGATCGCTTCTTTCAATTTGCGAACACTAGGCAGCGAACCCTCCACCTCCAAAAACATTCTGCATCTGTTCCGCAACGGAGCAGGCTGCAAAAATTAAAATTTTCTAAACCGCCAAATCCAGCGAGAGGTCGGTCAAATCACGAATCCGCCTGCCCGGTTGCCAGAAGGAGGGAGGGAACATTATCCAAAGGCATCAACATGGTGATTCTGGAGTCCAGCTTGACCTTGAGCTGGGACGCTGAAATCGCGGCATCAATGATTTTTGGTGGCGGATTTATCACGCCTCGGTCTTGCCTTCTTCGGCTTCCTCCTCGTCGCTGATGACGGGGGCGATGCCTTGGAGGACTTCGCCGGCGCGGAGGTCGATGAGTTTCACGCCTTGGGCGTTTCGGCCGGTTTCGCGGATTTCCTTGATGCGGGTGCGGACCATTTTGCCTTTGTTCGTGATCAACATAAGCTCGTCTTCGTCGCGGACGGTGAGAGCACCGGCGACGCCGCCGGTTTTTTTGTTGGTCTTCATCGTGATGATGCCTTTTCCGCCGCGGCCTTGGAGTCGGTATTCCTCGAAGCTGGTGCGCTTGCCGATGCCTTCTTCGCCGGCGACGAGGAGTTGGCAGTCTTTATTCACGATGGCGGCGCCGACAATGTAGTCGCCTTTGTTGGGACGGATGCCCCAAACGCCGACGGTGTTTCGGCCTTGGTCGCGGAGTTCCTCTTCGGAGAAACGGATGCTCATGCCTTCGTGGGTGATCAAAACAATCTCGTCGTGGCCGGTGGTGAGCTTGCAATCGATGAGGCGGTCATCTTCCTCGATCTGGATGGCGATGATGCCGCCTTTGCGGATGTTTTTAAAATCGTTGAGGTTCGATTTTTTGACGATGCCGCTGCGGGTGGCGAAGAGGATGTGGAGGTTTTCGTTCCAGGTTTCCTCGGGGGTTTTCTGGCCTTGGATGCGGATGGTGGAGGCGATTTTCTCGTCCTGCTTGAGCTCGAGGAGATTCGCGATCGAGCGGCCTTTGCTGGCGCGGGAGCCTTCGGGAATCTCGAACACGCGCTCGACATAGCAACGGCCCATGGTGGTGAAGAACATGAGGTAGTCGTGCGTTGTGGCGGTGAAGAGATATTCGACGAAGTCGCTATCCTCTTCCTTCTCGGACTCGCGGGCGGTCATGCCGATCACGCCTTTGCCACCGCGTTTCTGGGCGCGGAAGGAGCTGACGAGCGTGCGCTTGATGAAGCCGTTGTGGGTGAGGGTGACGATGACGCTGTCGTTGGCGATGAGATCCTCGATGGCGATGTCGCCTTCGGCAGGCACGATCTGGGTGCGGCGCGGTGTGGCGAATTTTTCCTGCAGGGCGCGGAGTTCGTTTTTGATGATGGTGAGAACGCGCTTCTCGCGGGCGATGATGTCGAGGAGGTCTTTGATCGTGGCGATGAGCTCGTCGTATTCCTTCTTGATGCTGTCGCGCTCGAGGCCGGTGAGTTGGTAGAGGCGAAGATCGACGATGTGGCCGACCTGCTTTTCCGTGAATTTGTATTTGCCATCCACGATGCGGGCTTCGCTGCGAATGAGAATGCCGAGTTTTTCAACGGTCTTCTGTGGCCAGGAGAGGGCGAGGAGTTTATTCTTCGCGTCGTCGCGGTCAGCCGAGTTTTTGATGATCTTGATGAAGTCATCAATGTTGGCGAGGGCGATGAGGTAGCCTTCGAGTTTCTCGGCCTCGACTTCGGCTTGGTTGAGGAGGAAGCGGGTGCGGCGGAGGATGACCTCGCGGCGGTGCTCGATGTAGCAGTTGATGGCTTCTTTGAGCGAGAGGAGCTTTGGCTTGCCGCGGTCGATCGCCAGCATATTCACGCTGAACGAGGACTCGATGGCGGTGTGCTTGAAGAGATTGTTGATGATGACCTTTGGGTTGCCATCACGCTTCAACTCGATGACCACGCGGGTGTCCTCGGCGCTCTCGTCACGCACATCGCTGATGCCGGTGAGAACTTTTTCATTCACGAGATCGGCGATTCGTTTGACGAGTTCCGCGCGGTTCACATTGTAGGGAATCTCGGTGACGATGATGCTCTCGCGTCCGCCTTTTCCTTCTTCGACGGCCACGCGACCGCGCACGCGCACTTGGCCGCGACCGGTCTCGAAATACTGGCGGATGCCAGCGCTGCCTTGAATCAAGCAACCTGTGGGAAAATCCGGGCCGGTGATGTGAACCATGAGGCCTTCGATGGTGATGTCGGGATCATCGATCTGGGCGCAGATGCCGTTGATGCATTCGCCGAGATTGTGCGGGGCGATATTCGTGGCCATGCCGACGGCGATGCCAGTGCCGCCATTGACGAGGAGGTTTGGGAAGGCTGCTGGAAAGACGGTGGGCTCGGACTCGGTCTCGTCGTAGTTCGGCACAAAATCGACGGTGCCTTTGTCCATATCGGTCATCAGCACCGCGCCGAGATGATGGAGCCGTGCCTCGGTGTAACGCATGGAGGCGGGTGGATCTCCTTCGACGGAGCCGAAGTTGCCTTGGCCGTCGATGAGTTGTTCGCGCATGGCCCAGTGCTGCGCCATGTGAACGAGGGTCGGGTAGATCGCTTGGTCGCCGTGCGGATGGTATTTACCCATCGTCTCGCCCACGATCCTCGCGCACTTGAGGTGTTTGCGGTTCGGTTGCACGCCGAGTTCGTTCATCGCATAGAGAATGCGGCGTTGGGAGGGTTTGAGTCCGTCGCGCGCATCCGGCAAGGCACGGGAGATGATAACCGACATCGAATAGTCGAGGAACGACTTCGACATTTCGTCGGCCACATTTACAGGATCTACTTTTTCGTTTTGCGTATACATGGGCTAAGAGAGGTGAGGTTAGGAGGGAAGGGCTTCGGGGAAAATCGGAATGCCGAGTTTGGTGGCGGCGGCGCGCATGCGGGAGTCGGTGGCGCAGAGGGGAAATTCCTGGGAAATGTCGCAGGCTGCGAGGTGGATGGCGTCGAGGGTTCTGAGAGCGACAGCGGGATGACAAAATTCAATGAAGGATCGCGCCTTGGAATAAACAGGCGAATCCAAAGGAAGGATGACGATCTGTTCGTCCGCGAGTTTGTGCTGGAAAATTTGTCTGGCGACGAGGCGTTGCTTCTCACTGATGGATTTGGAGCGGACCTTTGAGAGGAGTGCCGATCCAACCTCCACCAGAGAAAGTTCGGAGGTATGTAGCACGATCTCTGCAAGCGAATCCTGAAAGAAATCACTGAGTTCCTCTTTAACCAGCAGTTTCACGATGATCGCGCTGTCTATATACATTACCAACCTCTGGAATCGCGGTCCTCGCGAATGATTTCCTCGGCGGTGGGACCGCCGCGCCACGGGGGCATTTTGGCCAGATGCTCTCTGGTTCCCGTGAAAGGCTTGCCGCGTTTTTTGGGCAGTGAGGGGGAAAGGAATGCCTTGGGCTTGCCTCCACTGGTGATCGTTATCTCGCGACCGCTTGCAACCAAGTCGAGCAGCGCGGAGAGATGCGCTTTGGCGGAGCGGACACTGATCGTCGATCCAATCCCGGGCAGCACGGCGATTTCCTGCAGGACCGGAGAGGATTTCTCGTTGAGTCCGTCGAAATAGCTGATGGATTTTTTCATGACTCAATGTAGTCACGCGTAGTCACAGGGTCAAATTTTGTTGCTGTTTTTTCGATGGCAGGCGGGACGCCAGCGCTATGTGTCGGTCAAACATCCAGGCGGGCGTTGAGGGCATTGTCCTCGATGAATTGACGGCGGGGCTCGACGACATCTCCCATGAGAATGGTGAACATGCGGTCGGCCTCAACGGCATTATCCTCATTCAGAACGACCTTGAGCATTTTACGTTTCTCGGGGTTCATGGTGGTCTCGAAGAGTTGCTTGGGGTTCATTTCTCCGAGGCCTTTGAATCGCTGGATGGAGAGACCGCGTTTGCCGATTTCGAGAATTTTGACGAGGATCTCAGGAATGGCGAAGAGCGGATGGGTGAGGGCCTTGTCGCCTTCGCCTTCGACGAGTTCGAAGATCGGCTGGTCGCTGCTCGAGTAGTGTTCGATTTTCAGGCCCTTGCGGGCGAGTTCGTCGATGAGTTTCTGGGCCGATGTGGACTCGTGGAGTTCGATGAGTTTGGCGCGGCGGCGGGCGGCCTCGGGCGCTTTTTTCGAGGCTTTGGTGGCAACAGGCTCGGGAGCGGCCTCGGTGGGGTTTTCCGCATCCGGGGCCTCGGGGGTGGGATCGTCGTAGAGATTGAGGTCGCGATTTCCCTCGTGGAATTCGCGGACGGCTTCCTCACCAGGGAAATAGGTTGCCCACTCTGTATTGCCCTCGCGGACCTTGACCATGAATGTCGGGAGGCGTCCGGTTTTGGGATCACGCTCGGCGAGGAATTCCTCGAAGTCGCCGCCATGGCGTCGGATGGCATCGCTGAATTTCGCGAAGCGCTCGAGGAGTTGCAGGATTTCCTTGAGTTGGGTGGAGGAGAAAACCTTGCCGTCGGCGAGATTTTTCACCTTCACTTCGTCCGAGCCAATATCGATGAGGATTTTGTTAAGCTGGGCATCGTCATCCACATATTCCTCACGCTTTTTGCGCTTGATGAGGTAGAGCGGGGGCTGAGCGATGTAGATTTTGCCTTGCTTGACGAGCTCCGGCATCTGACGGCAGAAAAAGGTCAGGAGAAGCGTGCGGATGTGGGAACCGTCCACATCGGCATCGGTCATGATTATGATGCGGCCGTAGCGCAGCTTCGCGATGTTGAAGGATCCCTCCTGCTCTTTCTCGCCTAACGAGGACCCGATGCCGGTGCCGATGGCGGTGATGAGTGTCTGGACTTCGGTGTTTTGAAGGACTTTATCGAGGCGGGCTTTCTCGACATTGATGATCTTGCCCTTGATGGGAAGGATGGCTTGGAAACGCCGGTCGCGGCCTTGTTTTGCCGAGCCACCGGCCGAGTCGCCTTCGACCACATAGAGCTCGGTGAGATCGGGGTCGCGCTCGGAGCAGTCCGCCAACTTGCCGGGGAGTCCACCGCCGGTGAGGGCGCCTTTGCGGACGGTCTCGCGGGCCTTGCGGGCGGCTTCGCGGGCGCGGGCGGCCATGAGGCATTTCTCGACAATCTTTTTTCCGACCGTGGGGTTTTGGTCGAAGTGGAGCATGAGGCCCTCGTAGCTGATCGAGCCGACGATGCCGTCGACTTCTGGTGAGATGAGTTTGACCTTTGTCTGGGACTCAAACCGGGGATCGGGATGCTTGACGCTGACGATTGCGGCGAGGCCTTCGAGGACATCATTGCCCGTGATGGGGACATCCTTCTCTTTCAGCAGCGAGTTGTTTTTCGCGTATTGATTGATCGCGCGGGTGAGGGAGCCGCGGAAGCCGCTGCTGTGCGTGCCGCCATCGGGATTCGGAACGGCGTTTGTGTAGCAGAGGAGTTGCTCGTTGTAGGTGTCCGTGTAGTGGAGGCCGATCTCGACCATGACCTTGTCGCGCGAGCCTTTAATCATGATCGGCTTCGGGTGGACGACGGTTTTGTTCTCGACCAAGCGGCCAACGAACTCTTCGACGCCCTTGGGGTGAACAATCTGGAGCGGCTTGGCATTATCGAGTCGCTCGTCGAGGAAGGTGAACGACAGCGGGGCGTTGATGTAGGCCAGGTCGTTGAGGCGGGTGATGATGCGCTCGGCTTTGAACTCGATGGTCTCTTGGAAAATTTCCGAGTCCGGCATGAAGGTGATCAGCGTGCCGGTTTGCTTTTTGGATTTCACCTCGGCGATGACATGGAGGCTCTGCTTGGTGACACCGCGCTCGAACGACATCGCGTGGATATTGCCATCGCGTGTGACCTCGACCTTGAACCATTCCGAAACGGCATTCACGCACTTGGCTCCTACGCCATGCGTGCCGCCGGAGTATTCGTAATTTCCTTGGCCGTATTTGCCGCCCGAGTGGAGGCGGGTGAGGACGAGCTCAACGCCGGGGATGCCTTCCTCTTTGTTGATGTCGACTGGAATGCCGCGGCCGTTGTCGCGGATGGAGATCGAGCCATCCGAGTGGATGGTCACATCGATGTGGTTGCAATGGCCGGCGAGAAATTCGTCCACCGAGTTGTCGAGAACCTCGCTGACGCAGTGGTGGAGTGCGCGCTCGTCGGTGCCGCCGATATACATGCCGGGCTTTTTGCGGACGGCTTCGAGGCCTTTGAGCGAACTCAGGTCATCGGCGGTGTAGTCGCTGGCTTTGAAGTCGGGGGTGGGCTTGGCGGGTTTGGCAGGTTTTTCCAAGGCGGATTCGGGATTTTTTTCGTCAGGCATCGAGTTCAAAAGGTGATTTGCGGGGAGGGCCCAGCAAGGGCGAAAAGGTTAATGAAACGCGAAAGAGAGGTAAATAAATTTCAGTAATTTTCTGGCCTTTTCCAGAAGATGTAGTGATTGGGTGAGGCACCACCCACAAGATGTTGGATAAAACCCGTCGCCACAGAAAAATCCTATTCCTGCTCGGTCGAGGGGCTCTTATGGCCATGATTGGCTGGCTCGCGCTCGGCGCATTCACTTGGAACCAAGAGGCGGTTTTTTATGGAGGCGAGGTGTATTTTACCGATGGCGACTGCTACTCGCGCATGACTCGGGTGCGGATGATCGAGGAGGAGGGGCTGCGCTCGATTCGCTCACATACATGGGAGAATTTCCCGCAAGGAACGGCGCCGCACACAACAATGCCTCTGGACGCCTTAATCGCGGGGATGTCCGCCGCACTCGCGCCATTCACCGCGCGTCATCTCGAACTCGCAGGCGCTTGGATCTCTCCGGCGCTGGGAGTCGCAACGGTGTTTTTTCTGATGATCTGGGGGCTCGGTGTGAAATTGCCGCATTGGTGGGCTATGGGCTTGATGGCCGCCGTGTCACCGATTTTGGCGCATGGATTCGAGCTGGGTCGGCCTGACCACCAATCGCTTCTGCTGCTGTTGATCGCCGTGGCGCTGGCGGCGGAGGTGGGGATTTGGAGAAAAAACGAAACGCCATGGAGCTATGTCTCTGCGGCGTCTTGGGGACTGGCGCTGTGGGTTTCGCTGTTCGAGCCGGCGGTTTTGCTCGGTGCGGTGCTCGCGGCGAGGGTCGTCGCGAGACGGCTCCGCATCGGCCTGAGGCCGCTGGGGGTATTTTTGGGAATTCTCGCGCTGGCCTTGGTCATCGACGGCTGGCGCGCTGCGGGATTCCACGAGGCCTTCGGACGCTGGGCGCTGAATATCGGTGAACTTCGCAGCGCCGGCTGGAGTGTGATTTTTTCGTGGTGCGGTTGGCTGGTGGTCCCCGCAACCGCGATTCTCGCCTGGCGGGCCGTTCGCAATGGCGGCGCCGTGGGTGGCCTGTTCGCGGCTTTGCTCGTTCTGCTCATGGCGCTGTGTCTCTGGCATTCGCGTTGGGGGTATTTTTTGGCACTGATTTTCGCCATGTCGCTTCCTTGGGTGCTGACGACATTCCGCTGGCGCTGGGTGGCAGCCGCGATCCTGCTGATTTCGCTATGGCCGGTGGCGGCGGAGTGGGAGGGGATGCTGTATCCGCGAGGAGAGGCATTCCAGGCGCGGATCGAAAAAATGGCGGACGCCGTGGCCTTACGCGAGGCCGCGCTTGCCATCCAAAACCTCCCCGAGGGCGGCGTGCTCGCGCCGTGGTGGTTTTGCCCGGCGATCGTGTGGTGGAGCGGCCAGCCGTGCATCGGCGGGAGTTCGCATCAAAGCCTCCCTGGGATCGTGGACTCGGGCCGGTATTATTTGGCTTCTGATGACGCCGCCGCCCGCGAAATTCTGAGTCAGCGCAAAGTCTGCTATGTCTTCGCCTACGAGCCGGAGCGGGTCATTTCGAACTCCGAGCAAATTCTCGGAGAAAAATCCAACGGCAGCACTCTTGCGAAACGGCTCTACAAAACCTCCCCGCCGCCTGCGCTGGAGCCGTTATTACAGAATCGCTTCTTTCGAGTTTACCGAGTTGCCGATTAAGAATCAGCCTTTGTTGATTACAAGGCTGCGCGGCTCGGTCATTTCCTCCATCGCGTAACGAACTCCCTCGCGGCCGGCGCCGCTTTCCTTGACGCCGCCGTAAGGCATGTTTTCCACGCGAAAGGTCGGGACTTGGTTGATCATCACGCCGCCGACCTCGAGCTCCTCGAAGGCTTGAAGCGCCTTGGAGAGGTTGTTCGAAAAGATCCCGGCCTGGAGTCCGAAATGGGAATCGTTCACCAGCGCGAGCGCCTCGGCAAAAGTGTCGTAAGGCTGCAGCACGGCGAGCGGCGCGAACGCCTCCTCGCACAAAACCACGCTCCCCGCCGGCACATTTCCAAGCAAGACCGGGCCGAGTAGCGAGCGGCCCTCAGTAACCAGTGGCGTGAGCATTTCCGCACCAGCGGCGGTTGCGGCATTGATCCAGCCAAGGACTTTTTCGCGCGCTCCCGGCGTGATCATTGGGCCGACCAAAGTCTCGCTTTTCGCGGGATCACCAGCGGAAACTTTCTCTTTGATGTGAGAAACCAAAGCCTCGCGGAAGTCGGCGAAAATCTCACCGCTCACGAGGATTCGCTGAACGCTGATGCACGACTGTCCGGCATAGCCGAACGCGCCGCTCGCAATCTTTGGAATCGCAGCCCGCCAGTCGCCATCGGGCTCAACAATGACAGCGGCATTTCCTCCCAACTCCAGCGCGACTTTCATTTTCGCAGCGCGGCTCTTGAGTTGCCAACCCACCTCGGCACTGCCGGTGAAGCTCAGCATTTTGATGCGTGGATCGGTGAGCAGTCCCGCGACGAGCGAATGGTCAAAAGGGAGGATTTGGATTTGGCCGGCAGGAACGCCCGCTTCGTCCAAAACCTCGGCCAGCAACAGCGCCGTGAGCGGCGTGCGCGGGGAGGGTTTGAGCACCATCGTGTTTCCTGTGGCAAGGCACGGGGCGACTTTGTGGGCAACGAGGTTCAGCGGAAAATTGAACGGCGTAATGCCGAGGATCACGCCGATGGGAAACCGGCGAACCATGCCGAGATGCCCCGCGCCGGGCTTGCTGGCTTCCATGTTGATCGCATGGCCGTCATCGGTGAGCGCAAGCGCGGCGGCAAATTGAAAGGTCAACCGCGCGCGGTCCACTTCCGCCTCGGCAAAAGTCACAGGCTTACCGGCCTCGGCGACGATCACATCGAAAAATTCCTGCCGTCGCCTTGCGAGGATTTGGCAGATCGCCTGAAGTTTTTCGGCGCGCTCGTATGCCGGAATTTTCCTGGTTTTCTGAAACGCCGCATGGGCTCCAGCCACGGCCGATTCGACATCTGCTAGCGAGGCCATGGAAACCTCGCCGAGCTTTTCGCCCGACCATGGGTTGTGAACAGGCTCCGAGGTTTTGGTCTCCACCCAATGACCATCGAGATAGAAAGGTTTCATCAGATCCGCTCGACCTCGCGCTTTTCAACAAATGTCGGCAAGCCCTCGCGTGAGAAACACGACATCAACTCCTCGGGATCCAGCGCCTCGGGCATCATCACGCCGCGCTCGGGGATTTTTCCCGTGGCCAAAAGCCGCGCGGTGATCGCAGGCGGGATGCCGGTTTGCACGAGCGTGAGCGAGTAGCCGTATTTCTCGTAGGTGTCGCGGTGGCTATCCATCGAGTAGACGAAATACTCCACGCGTTTGCGGTCCTTGGTGCCGCGCACCTCGGTGCCGACGCACGAGTAGCCATCGACCGTCGCGCCAAGCTGGGCGGGCTTCGGCAGGTGGGCGCTTGCGACGCGCACCGGCGAGACCTCCACGCCGTCGACCTTCACTTTCTTCCAGGTATCGAGGTTCAAAAGTTGCAGCGTCTTCGAGATATTTACCACCTTGTCGGGAACGCTGTATTTGAAGACCGAGTAGTGGACGCCTTTCTCCACGAATGGCGGGTAGATGCCCAGGCTGACGCCTTCCTCGTGCGCGACGGCGTAGGTTTTTTGCAGCCCAATCGGCTCGGGAAAACGCACCCACTCGACCTCGGTTTCCAGCGGTTTGCCACTCACCACGCGGCCGTCTTTCACAAAATACGGCGGCGCTCCCAACTCCTCGAAAAATGTCTCTGGCGAAAATAACACCGCAAACCGGTAGCCGCGCACCTCGGCGTTGTCGGCGTCGAGCACGCGAATGCTCGAGGCGGTGTCGAGTCGGTCCATGGCCCAACGCGCATAAACATTCACCGCGCCGGGGTCCATGCCCATGCAGAGGATGCCTGCGATGCCGCGGTCGATGTAGGCTTGGTTGAATTTTTCGATCTCCGCCTCGAACGAATTCTTGCCCGGCTTTTTCACGCCCGGCGCGGAATAAATGTCAGCCGCCATGTCGATGTAGTGGGAACCCGCACGGAGGCACGCTTCCATCACCGAGTGGTTCGTGAGGCACACGCAGGCATTGCAGGTCACATCGATGCGGTGCTCCTTCATGAGCGCAGCCAATTCATCGGTCTGCATGGCGTTCGCTTGCACAACGACGAACCGGCTTTTCGGCGTCTTTGCCGCGAGTTGATTCGCAAAAACCGGATCCATGTCCGCCAGCACGATCCGCTCGAAGCAATCGTATCCGTGCAATTTCTGGCCGATGACCGAACCCACGCCGCCGATGCCGATGACCATTGCGTTTGCCATAAAAAATTGCGGACTCCCGCTAGGAAAACGCTAGACCAGCCCTGCGAAGCTGGCAAGCGGGGTGGTTACTTGTCCCTGAGTTTGCGAAGTTTCGGGTCGATCACCCCGCGCACATAGGGGTGTCCGGGATTCCTCTCGCTGAAATCCTGATGGTAGTCCTCGGCGGGGAAAAACTCGGTGAAATCCACGATCTCCGTGACGATGGGATTGCTGAATTTCGACTGCGCGGAGGCCTTCAATTTTTCCGCCGCTTCGCGCTGGGCGGCACTCTGCGCGATGATGATCGAGCGGTATTGCGTGCCCTCGTCGGCACCTTGGCGATTGAGCGTGGTCGGATCGTGAGCATCCCAGAAAAGCTCGATGATTTTTTCGTAGGAAATGACCGCCGGATCGTAAGCGATCTCGACGACTTCGGCGTGACCCGAGTTTCCCGTGCATACCTCCTCGTATGTCGGATTGGCTTTTTTCCCAGCTGCGTAGCCGCTCAGCACCGATTTGATTCCGGGTTGGCTTTGATAAACCGCCTCAACACACCAAAAGCACCCACCGCCCAACACTGCGCGTTCTTCGTTCATAGCTTCAGCAAAACACAATCCAGACGCCAAAACCAGCCATGCCGCAAAGACACGCCCTGTCATTTTCCCCAGCCCTCGGAAAGCATCGCCAAATCCTCCGCCACGCCCTGCAGTTTTTTCAGATCCTTGAGTCGGCCTTTCTCAAGATTCACTTTGTGGCCGCGAAGGATCGTCAGCATGTCTCGCAAATCACGCCCTCGACCCGAAGGCACCTTTTTTGATGCCGCGAGTGCCGTGACTTTCGCACCCACTGCATCCAGGTTCTCATCCATCCGGGCCGCGCAGGAATCCAGCGCTTGTCGAAACGAACGGCGGAAAGTCTTGATCTCGTCGAGAACAGCCTTCGTGGGCAGGGAGTCGGCCTCTTGGGTTTTCATCTTCGCCCCAATTAGCACGCCTAAGGTCTTTCCGCAAACGGAGGAAAAAAATCGACGGCGCGACCGACCGGCGCGATTTTGCTTCGTATGGACACCATCGCTCTTGTTGAGTCCGCCAAAGCAGCGCGCGCATTGGCCCACGCGCCGTATTCGAATTTCCCGGTTGGCGCCGCGCTCGAGTGTTCCGATGGCACGGTTTTCACCGGCTGCAATGTCGAAAATCTCAGCTTCGGCCTGACGATGTGCGCCGAGCGCGTGGCCGTGGGAAATGCAGTATCTGCTGGCCGGCGCGATTTCCGACGTATTGCCATTGCGGCCGATACCGATGCTCCGATCAGCCCGTGCGGCGCTTGCCGCCAAGTCCTCGCGGAGTTCCACCCCTCCCTGCAAATCCTCTCCGCAAATCTCAAAGGCCAGATCGAAGAATTCTCGCTCACTGATCTCCTACCGCGCGCTTCGACGGGCATCCTGAACCGCCCTTGAAAAACAAACCCTCCTGCTGCCACGGAGCGGAAAAACCCACTCCCGCCTCGTCGGCGAAGTTTTTCTGTCCGATGTGCCCCGGCGTAGTGAGCGATTCACCCGCAAATTGCCCGAAGTGCGGGATGCCGCTGGAACGAAATCCACTTTTCGCCGAGGAAACTCCCGACCCGCTCTTGCGCAACTTCACGCGCCGCTTTGCGGTCAGCCTGGTTTTTACGATCCCACTTTTTGTTTTAGCGATGGCGCACATGGTTCCCGGTTTGGCTCATGTGCATTGGCTGGATAGCGAGGTGGCGAGGTTCGCCCAATTTCTCCTCAGCCTGCCAGTCGTTCTCTGGTGTGGCGCACCACTCTGGAAAGCCGGGTTCCAATCGATCCGCCGCCTGTCGCCAAACATGTTCACGCTCGTTCTGATTGGAGTGGGTGCGGCGTGGATCTTTAGCGTCGTGGCAGTTTTTGCCCCGGGAGAAAAGCCAGCCCTCTATTTCGAAGCCGCGGCCGTCATCACCGTCCTCGTCCTCCTCGGCCAAATCCTCGAACTCCGCGCCCGCGAAAAAACCGCCGGAGCCATCAAATCCCTCCTCGCCCTCTCGCCAAAGACTGCCCGCCTTATCGATGCCGGCACCGAGCGCGACATTCCCCTCACGGAAGTGAAACCCGGTGATCTGCTTCGCGTGAGGCCCGGCGAGAAAATCCCCGTGGATGGAATCCTCGCCGAAGGCTCAAGCTCGATCGACGAATCGATGCTCACCGGGGAGGCTTTTCCTGTTGAAAAAAACACCGGCGCCCAAGTTACCGGCGGAACCCTCAACACCACCGGCTCGTTTGTTATGCGCGCCGAGCACACCGGCTCCGAAACCGTTCTGGCCCGCATCATCGCGCTCGTTAGCGAGTCCCAACGCAGCCGCGCACCGGTCCAAAACCTCGCCGACAAAGTCTCGGCCTGGTTCGTGCCCGCCGTGCTTGGCATTTCCTTGCTCACATTCGCCGCGTGGATGGTGTTCGACCAAAATCTCCCGCTTGCGCTCACGAATGCCGTCTCGGTTCTCATCATCGCTTGCCCGTGCGCTCTGGGCCTCGCCACGCCCATGAGCGTGATGGTGGGGATGGGCCGCGGCGCCTCGCTCGGCATCCTTTTCCGCAATGCCGCCGTGATGCAAAACCTCGCCCGCCTCGACATCCTCGCGGTGGACAAAACCGGCACGCTCACCGAGGGGAAACCCCGTCTCGTTCGCTGCGTTCCGGCGGGAGGTTTTGGCGAAGACGAGCTTTTGACTGCAGCCGCCAGTCTGGAATCCGCGAGCGAGCATCCACTCGCCCGCGCGGTGGTGAATGCCGCCACAGACCGGAAGCTCGCACCAAAACCTCCCTCGAATGTTCAAACCAAAACCTCCCTCGGGATAACCGGCACGGTCGATGGACGCACAGTCGCCGTCGGGAAAATCGAGTTCCTGCAAAACCTCGGCATCCCGTGCCCAACCCTCCCCGAATCGAATGCCACGGCGCTTGCGGTTGGTATCGAGGGGCGCTTCGCAGGTTTTTTGGAGGTTGCGGATTCGATCAAATCCTCGACACCCGAGGCCATTCATGAACTCCGCGCGATGGGTGTGCGGCTTGTTTTGCTTACAGGCGACCACCCGCGCGTTGCCAATGCCGTGGCCACGCCCCTCGGCATCGATGAGGTCCACGCGAATATCACGCCCGAGGAAAAACACCGCCTCGTCGCGGGTCTAAAATCCCCCGGCCGCATCGTGGGCATGGCGGGCGATGGCATCAACGACGCCCCGGCTCTTGCCGCTGCAGATGTCGGAATCGCGATGGGCAGCGGCACCGACATCGCCATCGAGAGCGCCGGCGTTACGCTTGTTAAAGGCGACCTCCGTGCCATCACCCGCGCGGTGAAACTCTCCCGCGCCATGATGCGAAACATCCGCCAAAACCTCGCCTTTGCCTTTGCCTACAACGCGCTCGGCATTCCACTCGCCGCCACCGGGCTCCTCCACCCCATGATCGCCGCCTTGGCCATGAGCCTTAGCTCGGTTTCTGTGATCACCAACGCCCTCCGCCTTCGGAGCGTCCGCCTATGATCGAAGTATCCGAATTGCCACCGAACGCCCAGGAGGGACCTGCTTGTCAGGTCCGGAGCGGTGTGTTTGCGAAAGCCACCTCGGTCCTGACAAGCAGGACCCTCCTCGCGAAGCGTAATGGCAGGCTTCTCGTTGATTTCCTATGACCGGCCCCAAAACAATCCTCGTGGTCGGCGGTGGCGCAGCGGGTTTTTTTGGAGCCATCGCCGCAGCCGAGGCCGATCCGCGCACCAGCGTGACCATTTTAGAAAAAACCCGCCATGTCCTCGCGAAGGTTCGCATCTCGGGCGGCGGACGCTGCAATGTCACCCACGCTTGCTTCGACCCGCGCGAGCTTTCTCAACGCTACCCGCGCGGCGGCCGCGCTCTCATCGGACCGTTCACTCGCTTCGGCCCGCGCGAGACGATCGAGTGGTTCCGCCTGCGCGGCGTGAACCTGAAAACCGAGGCTGATGGACGGATGTTTCCCGTTACTGATTCCTCACAATCGATCATCGATTGCCTTACAGACTCTGCCACAAACGCCGGAGTTCGCATCCTCACCCAGACTGGCGTTGAGACGATTTCGCGCTCTGACGATGGGAGCTTTTCGGTCACCCTGACCACCGGCGAAATCCTCGCGTGTGACCGCATTCTTTGGGCCGCCGGTGGATGTCGTGCCGAGAATCATCCGCTGGTTCCCCTCGGCCACAAACTCGTCCCGCCCGTGCCCTCGCTGTTTACCTTCCACATCGACTCTCCGTGGCTGCGCGAACTGCCGGGAGTTTCCGTCGAACATGTCGAAGTCTCCGTGCCAAGAACCTCCCTGAAACAACGCGGCCCGCTTTTGGTGACCCACGCTGGCGTGAGCGGGCCCGCGATCCTGCGCTTGTCCGCGTGGGGCGCTCGCGAACTCCACGAGCGGGATTATCGCTTTCCGCTCCGCATCCAATGGCTCCCTGGCGAGAAACCCGAGGTTTTGGCTGAGGAAATCCAGCGCCGCCGCGAGACCCAAGGCGGGCAGACCGTCCTGCGTGCACGCTGGAATCCCCTTCCCGCGAGACTTTGGGAACAACTCGTCCTGCAGTCGGGCATCGCGCCTGAAACCAAATGGTCCCGCCTCGCCAAGCCCGACGCCCAGCGATTGGTCGCGCTCCTCACCGCCACCGAACTCCCCGTCACCGGCAAAAGCATGAACAAAGAGGAATTCGTCACCTGCGGCGGCATTCCACTGCCGGAGGTCGATTTCAAAACCATGCAAAGCCGCCTCGTTCCAGGCCTGCATCTCGCCGGCGAAGCGCTCGACATCGACGGCATCACTGGCGGCTTCAACTTTCAAGCCGCCTGGACCACCGCTTGGACTGCCGGCCAAAACCTCGCTTAGGGCTTCCTGAGGTTACGCCAAAAAACGGGTCGCTTTTATTCCGCCGGAATTGGCTCGGGAGGGGCGGGGGGAGTTTTTTGTTGGAGAACATCGGCTAGGGATGGGTCGGCGGTGAGCATGGCATTGCGCATGGCCTCGCGGAATTCTTTCCCGGCGGCGGCTCGTTCTTCGGGGGTGGTGGCGGATTTGAGTTTCGCTTCGGCGGATTGCACGGCGGGGGCTTGCTTGGCGATCTCGCGGGCTTTTTCCATCCGGTCGCGTTGCTCGGGCGGGAGCGGGGGTTTGGAGGCTTCGCCTTTGTCTTTTTGTTTTTTTGGACGATCCCCGTCGTTTTTTTTGCGTTCCTCGAACTGCTTTTTGCGGCTTTCGAAAAAGTCCCCGACCTGTTTGGCGAGTTCGGGGTCGCGATTCATCATGGCCTCCCGCATGGCCTCGCGGAATTCCTTGCCGGCTTGCTCGGCTTTTTCCTTCAGGGATTTCATCTCGGGGTCCTGAAGCAGTTCGTCGCGTGCGGCTTTGAATTTTTCTTTCATCTCCTCGGGCATGCCTTTCGAGAATTTGTCGCGCCATTTTCCGCCGGGCTTGTCGCCTGGAGGTGGCGGGGGATTTTGGGCTTGGGTGGTGAGGGTGGCTCCGAAGAGCGCGGCGGCGAGAAGGAGAGGGCGGTAGGTTTTCATTTCGAGAGGTTGAACCTCTGCGGCGGAGGAAAGTTGCGGATTTTATTTGGTGGCGAGATTGGCGCGTGGATTGACGCCCCTGCCGAGGTCGGCTTTCATTCCGCCCCTATGTCGAAGGACGCCACATCCACCCGAATGGAAAAAATCGTCAGCCTCTGCAAGCGGCGCGGGTTCATTTTTCAATCCTCCGAAATCTACGGCGGCATCAATGGATTCTGGGATTACGGTCCGCTTGGGGTGGAGTTGAAGAAAAACCTGAAGGACTTCTGGTGGCGCCGCAATGTGCGCGAGCGCGATGACATGGAAGGCATGGACGGATCGATCATTATGAACCGCGCCGTGTGGAAGGCCTCGGGCCACGAGGAGACTTTCAGCGATCCGATGGTGGACTGCAAAGAGTGCCATTCGCGCAACCGCGCCGATCAGTTGCCTGAGAAAAATGGCGAAAAATATTGCCCGAACTGCGGCAGTCGCAACCTCACCGAAGCTCGCGATTTCAATCTGATGTTCAAATCCCACGCGGGTCCGCTCGAGAGCGACGACAACCTCGTCTACCTCCGCCCCGAGACCGCGCAGGCGATCTTCGTCAATTTCCGCAATGTCCTCGACACCTCGCGCCAAAAGCTCCCCTTCGGCATCGCGCAAATCGGGAAGGCGTTTCGCAACGAGATCAATCCTCGGAACTACATTTTCCGCTCGCGGGAGTTCGAGCAGATGGAGATCGAGTATTTCTGCCGCCCCGAGGACGGCATGCAGCTCACCGACTACTGGCTCGAGGAGCGCCTGAAATTTTACGAGGACATCGGCATTCCGCGCTCGAAGATTCACATCAAGGACATCTCGGACGGCGAGCGCGCCTTCTACTCGAAGAAAACCTACGACCTCGAATACGAATTCCCCTTCGGCGTGAGCGAGCTGGAGGGCATCGCCTACCGCACCGACTACGACCTCGGGAAGCACATCGAGCACTCTGGCAAGCCGCTCGATTATTTCGACGAAGCCACGAAGGAACGCCTCGTGCCGCATGTCGTCGAGCCCAGCGCCGGGGTGGATCGCACCACGCTCGCGCTCCTTTGTGAGGCCTTCGACGAAGAGACGGTCACCGACGAAAAGGGAAACTCCGAGACGCGCACCGTGCTGCGTTTCCATCCCCGCATGGCTCCGATCAAGTGCGCGATCCTGCCGCTTTTAAAAAACAAGCCGCCGCTGGTCGAAAAAGCCCGCGCCGTCGCCACCGCGCTCAAGCCGTTCATGAATGTCTTCTACGACGAAGCCGGTGCGATCGGCCGCCGCTACCGCCGCCAGGACGAAGCCGGCACGCCATTCTGCGTCACGATCGACTTCGACACGATCGGCGAAAACGGCCCTGAAAAACAGGACACCGTGACGCTCCGTCATCGCGACTCGATGGCGCAGGAGCGGATCGCCATCGCGGACCTGAAGGCTTACCTGCTGGAGCACATTCTCTAACGGAATTTTGCCCTTCCGTTTCGAGAGAAAGGGGGCCACATTTTCCTCCGCATGAAAGTTCTCCTCTTCTCTTTTTTGGCCATTCTTTTGTCGGGTTGTGCCGCGATTGAGCAGGCCCAGCGCGCCAGCACCGAGCGCATTCTTTCCGCCGCTGGCTTCGAGCCGACTCCGGCCAACACCGCCGCCCGCCAAAAATCCCTCGCCTCGCTCACGCCCTACAAAGTCGAACGCAAGCTCCGCCACAACGAGTTCTACTACCTCTACGCCGTGCCCGAGCAGAACCTCGTCTACATCGGCAACCAAGCAGCCTACGGCAAATACCAGGAACTTCTCATCCAACAGGAAATCGCCAACGCGAACCTGAATGCCGCCCAGATGCAAATGAACACCGCCCAGCAATGGAATGACTGGTCCTGCTGGGGGACCGCCGGGGTGATGCTTCCTCCGCCGCGCATGCGAGTCCATTGACCCGCCAAAGGGGAATAGGATCGACGCCACCGTCGATATTCGCGACATTCCGCACGAATGGCACTCGCCAAGGAAAGAGCCTTTGAACGCCTGCGCGATGCCCGCAAGTCGGGCCGCCTCGCCCATGCCTGTTTGTTGAGCGGGCCTCCCGGTGCGGGAAAAAAATGGCTCGCTGCCGAGTTGGCCGCACTCGTTTTAGGCTCCAGCGCGAACGAGGTTTTGTCCCATCCGGACCTGCACCAGGTCGCGCCGGAATCGAAATCGCGCCGAATCCTCATCAGCCAAATGCGCGACCTCGAGCACGCGATCCAGATGAAGCCACTCCTCGGAGCCAACAAAGTCGCCGTGATCCATGATGCCGACCGACTTCAGCCTGAGGCGGCGAACGCCTTTTTGAAAACGCTCGAGGAGCCGCCCTCCGGTTGCCACATCGTCCTCACGACCACCCTGCGCGATGCCGTTCTGCAAACCATCCTCTCCCGCTGCATCACGATTCCACTCCTCGCCCCAGCCGGTGCTTCGCGGGACGAACTCTCCGCGGCCGTAGCCGCGGAATTCGAAAAGACCCTCCTCCAAGCCGGTGGAGCGGATGCGGGCGCCGCGTTTCGATTCACTCGATTTTTCCAAGCCACACTCGCCGGCGTTCGCGAAAATGTTTCCGACGGTCTCGATGCTGAATTGAAGGAACAAGTGAAGCGCCACCGCGACTCGATTAACAAATCGTGGAAGGAAACACGGGAGGACCAAATCAAGGCGCAGACCGAGTCCGCTGCCTTGCGGGAGCGGGAACGCCTCCTCGCGGCAATCGGGGAAGTCATGGCCTCCGCTCTTCGCTACAAATTGCAGCCCGAAGAATCGGCCAGACCTGAAATCCGCCGCCTCGCCGAGGCCAATGACGCCCGAATTTTGCTCAAGCGCCACGATGCGCTCGAGCGGACGAGGCGTCTCCTGGCCTCGGGAACTCAAGAGGCGCTTGCGCTCGAGAGCGGATTTCTTCAAATGATTTCCAATCCATGAAGAAACGGATCGTCATCAAACTCGGCACCGGGGTGCTCTCCACGCCCGCCGGAAAATCGCTGGATACCGACCAGTTCACACGCCTTACCGCCGAGATCGCCGCCCTCCAAAAAGAGGGTCACTCCTGCATCCTGGTGAGCAGTGCCGCGATCGCCGCTGGCGTGAGAGTCCTCAAGCTCAAACAACGCCCCGACGACCTCTCGGGTAAGCAAGCATGCGCGGCGGCCGGCCAGCCCGAGCTGATGAGGCTCTACGCCACTTCATTTAAAAAACACGGATTCGCCGTTGCCCAACTTCTCCTCACGCACGGCGACATCGATAGCTTCATGCGCCGCGACAATGCCCGCAACACTCTCGACTGCCTGCTCGAGCGCGGAGCAATTCCGATCATCAACGAAAATGACTCCGTTGCGGTCGAGGAACTCCGGTTCGGCGACAACGACCGCCTTTCCGCTGAGGTCGCGATTCTCGCCGAGGCGGATCATTTGATCATTTTGACGAGCGTCGATGGCCTCCAAGACTCCAATGGCAAGCGGGTCGGCAAAGTCCGAAACATCTCCGAGGCGCTCCGCTTCGTTCGTCCAGACAAAGGTGCGGAGTCCGTGGGTGGAATGAAAACGAAGCTTGAGGCGGTGCGCAAAGTCTGTGCGGCCGGTATCTCCGCGCACATCCTCGATGGACGCAAGCCCGGCCAAATTCTCGGTGCGCTCCACGGCAAAGATGTGGGCACCGCCTTCTCGGCCAGCCCGCGAATCAAGCCATGAGGCTCGCTGTCGTCGTTTGGGCGATCGGAAGAAACACCCTCACCGATCTCGTTCGCCAAAAGGTTTTTTATTTCCTGCTGATCTTCGCGCTGCTGGTCATCGGCAATTCCGCCTTCATCGCGAAGCTGTCATTCCAAGAACAATTTCAGATGTTAAAAGACATCTCGCTCGGGGCCATGTCGGTCTTCAGCTCGCTCCTCGCCATTCTCGCCACGGCAAATTTTTTGCCGAAGGACATGGAGGACCGCACGATTTACACGATCCTCGCCAAGCCAGTGCCTCGGCATTGCTACTTGCTGGGAAAACTCTGCGGCATCCTCGCCCTGCTCGCCATCGCGATTTTGTTGATGAGCGGTTTGTTTCTCGGCG